>JBMNON010000017.1:0-9829 GCA_050943115.1 Patescibacteria group bacterium | reverse complement strand
ATTAAATTCCGGTCTATTTTTGAATATTTTTTCAATATATGCGATTAATTTATTCTCAGTGTGTTGATCATCAAAATAAGACGGAATACTTATTATCTCTTTGAGGTAGTCAAGATAGTTCATTTCTTACCGTTTCTAAATTGACTGTTGACCGTTTGCAGTACAGCGGAATCGATTCCATCCCAGTTAGTACCATAGTTAATTCCGATTTGAACCGCACTGGGTGTGACTTTTACAAATCTGACTCCGGGTAAATCAACCAGAGATTCGGCTATATTTATTTGTTGTTGGTTGTAACGTCTTTCGAGAACGGTGAAGTTTCTCCTGGGAATATTGTGATAAAAGGTCCACTCGAAATCACTAACAAAAGGGTACTCAAATCTTTGATCTTCAGTAAGGTAGTAAGTTTTTTGATGGTCTACTCTTTCCATATTAATCAAGTTATTGATTGTTTGTTAATTGATGTATTATAAGTCACATTATTTATTTTTTCAAATACTAAACGAAAAAAGGCGACCCGTATGTTGTATCCTCTCAGATGAGAAGAAACGGGTCGCCTTAGGCGCGGAATTGAGATGCCAGGGGGTAGGAAGGGATTTGAACCCTCAACCTTCTGATCCACAGTCAGATGCTCTAACCAATTGAGCTACCTACCCTCGATCACCGAGTGTAACCCAGCGTGGCTTGGGTTATTTCAATGTGCATCTCGTTCTACACGGAAGGGGCAAGAAGGGATTTGAACCCTCAACCTTCTGATCCACAGTCAGATGCTCTAACCAATTGAGCTACTTGCCCTTGCGAACTCACTCCCCCTCGAACTGTTGGAGAGTGTCGACTAGTTGACTTTCCGGTACGGAAACCTGATTTTTTGTGGTTCCTCCTTTCGAGAGCCGCAGTCGTTTGATTGATATTGTACCATTTCTCACCTCGTCCGGTCCAATGACCAGGGCAAAGCGGGCTTTCCGACGATCTGCGAGCTTCAACTGAGCGCCCAGACGGTCCTCGGTCATGTTGACTTCGACCTTGAAACCGGCGGAACGCAGCTGAGTTGCCACCCGAACTGATGCGTCCAAAAGCTCTGGCATGAAAACAGTAACAAAGACATCGAGTTGGCCCACCTGATCCGGAAACAGACCAAGCTGTTCCATGACGGTGTAGACACGCTCCAGGCCAAAGCTGGCTCCGGTTCCGGTGATGCTGGGGCCGCCCAAGGTCTGAATGAGACTGTCGTAACGGCCACCACCAGCGATAGAGCCGATCCCCTGCCCTGCCTCGACTTCGAATATGGGGCCAGTATAGTACTCCAGCCCCCGGGCCAGAGTCGGTGCAATTCTCCAGTTGATTTGGGGGACCTCCATGGTGTCAACCAGTTCAATCAAGTTTGAAAGACGGTTGATACCTTTCTTGACGGTGGCGTTGTCCGTGAACATGTTGCGGAGAGATTCGACGACATCGCGGCAATCTCCATTCATAGATAGCAGGTTCTCTGTCGTCTCGCGAAAAGCTTCGGTACTAAGACTGACAGAAGATATCTCCTCCAAAACCTGTTCCACACCCACTTTGACCAGCTTGTCCCAGCCTCGGATGGCTGTTAGAATCTGGTCTTTGTTCCGTGCTCCGATACTCTTGGCCATGCCCGTGAGCAAGTCCCTGTCAGATACCAGAACCCGGAAATCGCGGAAACCAAGGCTGTAAGCCACCCTATAAAGAATGGCAACGACTTCGGCGTCGGCCAGTACCGAGTCCACCCCGAGGATATCAAAGTCCATTTGGGTAAACTGACGGTAACGGCCAGCCTGCGGTTTGTCGGCTCGGAAAACCGGGCCGATGGCGAAGCGTCTGTAGGGGAAGACCAGATCATTGCTGAACTGAGCAGCTACTCTTGCCAGAGGTACTGTTTGATCGTACCTTAGGCCAATATTGTCGCCGCTTTTCCCAAACAGGTACATGGTTGAGTTGCCTTCTTCCCCGTACTTGCCACGGAGGGTATCGGCCAACTCAATGATCGGTGTCTCCAATTCCTCGTAACCGAACTCCCTAAAAACCCGGATGACCCGGTCGATGATAAAGCGTCGCCTTGACGACTCCTCACCGAACCAGTCACGCGTGCCGGCGTAATTGCGCGGCATGACACTAGTAAACATGATGCTCCTTTCCGTGTAAATAATCCTGTCAAAGTGCCTGGCTGAAGTATAGCATCAAGTCTTTAATTTTAAAATTATAAGTTATGTTTCTCTAAGACTTTAGTCACAATCAAGGGAGAGATAGATATTAATACACCGGAAATAATCATTGTAAATTCAAGGTTGTCGAACATGTGGAGAAGTGGCATATTTAGTTTGGAAAATATCATTATAATCAGAGCAACCGCTGAACCTAACAACATGGAATAATAAATTGATTTGGGATTAAACCGAATAACTTTTTTGTCTTCTAAGATATAGGCTACAAATGGTACAAGTACACCTGATATATAAATTACATAAAAGGAAACAATTAAGGATATTATAGTACCACCACGGAGGGCTAGCAGCGAAACAATAAAAGCATTTACCAGAAGGACTTTTCGTTTTTCTCTGAATTTTTTGGGGATAAACTTAAATTCAGAGAAAGTTTTTACCAGGATTTTGGTCATACATGAACCGGAGCCCAAACACAGTGTAAGGATGGCAATTAGAAATAGAGAACCAAGTTTGTTACCGAGAGATTGTTTACCTAAATACAGAAGTACGGCTGGAATTATTTGTTTACCGTCAATTGAGTTATTGATGATACCCTTGTTTTGAGCGCCAATGACTGTCAGTAAGGGTAATAATACTATAAGACTAAGTATGAATGATGCCATAAGAGTACCAAGGAGAGTTTTTTTAACGGTCTTTCCCCGGACCACAAATTGATGGAAATCCATCCCCAGCATAGTAATCAAAACAGTAGGCAAGGCGATGCCTAAAGTATTGGAAAGACCATTTGAAAATAAGCCGGCGGGTATTTGACTATAGACCAGACGCAGATCGTTTGGTGTGGTTAACTTGAAAATGCCAAATATCAAAATTGTGGAATTGGTAACTAAAAGTAATAGCAGCAACTTTGAAAGTTTATATACCGGAAGCAGGGACATTAAAGATACGAGTAGGATGACAAGAAAGATACTGTTTTTAATATCCAAGCCGACTAAGTTAATGATGTAGGCGGCTCCAAGAACCTGTGAGGCCAGAACGCCTATCATCCACAACCAGGACAATAAAGTTATACCATCCCTGACGTTTTTGCCGTATCTTCTACCAAGCAAGCGCCATATTGGATATCTTTTTTTCCAATAAAAAGGAACTAATAGGCTTAAAAAAGCCAAGCCCACGGCACACATAAAAGCATAAAGTGCGCCGGAAATACCGTTTTTGTACACCATCTCGCTGGTGCCGAGAAGAAATCCTAAACCATAATGAAGAGATATTAGGGAAACGGCAACTCCCCTGGCGCCAAGGTAATTAGAATCGGAGGATATTTTTGGCATAAAAAAAGGGCTCGTGTGAGCCCTTGCTTGTTAAATAATTAATATGATGGTGGTGGTGATGGTTAGTTATATCACCCATATTAAGTGTATATTAACACCAATAAAATAAAAATAATACTAGCAACCGGTAGTTGCACAACTGGTATTATTTGATACAATATGCTCACATGACAACAGCAGAAATAAAACAAATTAGTAAAGTTAATTTTGTTGAAGAAAACCGTCAATTAACTTATGAAGAAAATGTTGTTGTTATCGGGGTCGAGGATTTAAATGATCAAAGATTAGAAGGGCTTGCAAAGCTTTACGCAGATGTGTTTGCTCCACCGCCATGGAACGAAGCCGTGAAGTGTGATAGTTGCGAAAGTTTTAGAGGGGTGGAAACATCCATAGGGAGTAGATGTGAATGCGGTGGAACATTTTATGAAGCATACCCCCTTGAAGAAACGATGGAATATATCAGAGAAGAAGCAGCTAAACCTGGTTTTAGATTAGCTTTAATTGAAGAAGACAATGAGGTAGTAGCATTTGCATGGAGCTACTTGATAAGCCCGAATGATTTAGCAGTGAAAAAATGGGATTTAGAAGAAGATCAAAGAGCGGTAATTGATTTGTTGAAGCAAAGAACAAATGGTAATGGCGAAATAAGATATCTATCTGAATGCGGTATTTCGCCAGTTGCGAGAGGAAAGGGACTGGCGAACAAGCTAACCGAATGTGTCCAAGGACCAGAAATATCGGTAATCAGAACCAACTGTAGCTCTCCCATGATGGCAGTTGCCGAAAGGATGGGGTATGAACAACTCATGGGTAAGAAAATGATAATTGACAGGTCAAAAAAGGTTTTTATTGATACAGGTGAGATAGCTAATAGGCTTGATACCCAAAATCCACAAAGGACACTGTTAGCCAGATAATCTTTACGGAAAAAATCTCAGACTTATCAGTGTGATATTTTATACCAATACTGATGAAACTGTCCTTTAAAGACTGAAGACTCTATCCTAATCCCAGTATCCTGATATTGTAGTTTTTCTGCAATCCTCAAAGTAGCGTAGTTATCTTCTTTCATCCGAGTTAATATTAAAACACCGTCAGGAAAACGACAGGATAAGTGCAGAAGGAACGTTTCTCTAAGGTTAGTACCAAGCCCTTGACCTTGATGTTTAGGATCTACCATCAATTCTCTTTCCCAAACAATATTTTTAATTCCAGTTTCTTCCATTAATTTCTGAGTATAGCTTGCTAGCTCTTCACCCCTTTGTCTTCTTACGTCTTCCAAGGTTGGAGTATCATACCAAAGACCGCCCATTACAAAACCTTCTGAGTCCTCTGCTAAAAAGGAATTGAAGCCAATCCTTGAAAAATCGGAATCCAACCTAGAGTTTACTTCCTGAACCGATAAATTTTCATACCAAGGATGTCCTCTAAATGCTGCCTGGTAAACCTTTACTAATTCCTCCCTTTTTCTTTCAGGATATCGGGGTCCTGATATGATTTCGTAATTATTTTTCATCCAGTTTCAATTCCTTCCAATAATTTCCTGGATAGCAGTTTCAAGATTAGTAATAGACGTATCAATTATAGCCTGGTGGAATTGCTCTTCTAAATTAATTCGAAATGATACATTTTTGCCATCAAAGGAAAACCGGGCTTGTTCTTCAATGTGTTCATCTTCCCAAACATCGACGGAATGAATCCCAGGGCCAACTCTCTCGACCACGTATTCGACTAAATGAGGCGAGCTATCCAGACGTCTCAGCCTGTCTTGAGGAAACATTGACTCCCTAAACCGATCCACCACTTCACTACCTTTTAAAGAATTCCATTTTGAGATTAAGTCTGCTTCTACCATTGGCGTAATTTATAATATTGTCGGTAATCTGTCAAGCATTTTTTGACTGATGCCTGTTAGATAATTCTTGCCATACCTTTTCCGGGTCAATGTTTTTGGCAGCTAGAAGCACTAATGAGTGAAACCATAAATCAGCCATTTCTTCAATTAACCTTTGTTCCGAATCCTTTAAGGCGGCTATGACAGTTTCTACCGCCTCCTCCCCCACTTTCTGAGTTACTGAAGTAATTCCTTTTTGAACGAGCCCGGCCACATATGAACCGGAAGGCGAACTATTAATCCTGTCTTTTATTATTTGATAGAGTACGTCTTGATTCATCTGATTAATTTTTCAATTGGTAATACAATGATCCCGGAGGCTCCAATATCTTTAAGCTTTTCGACCGTTTCCCAAAAGATATCTTCCCTGACGACTGTTTGAACCGAATACCAGTCACTATTCATTAGCGGTGCAATGGTCGGGGATTTAAGACCGGGAACGACTCGTTGAATATCCTTTATAATCTCTTTTGGTGCGTTCATCATTATATATTTATAAGTCCTTGCGGCCATAACACCTTTGAAGCGGGTCAACAAACGTTTTATTAACTCCATTTTAGATTGATCAATACCAGGATTAGTAAAAACAACCGCATTTGACTCGAATATTTTTTCCAATAACTTTAAATCATGCAAGGCCAAAGTACTGCCGGTAGATACAATATCGGCGATGGCGTCGGCCATGCCAAGAGCGGGTGAAATTTCTACGGAGCCCTCAATTTTGACAATCTTGACGTTAATATTTTTGTCCGTAAAATATTTTTTAACAGATTTGGGATATGACGTGGCTACTCTTTTACCTTCAAGCTTGTCCAAAGAGCCAATTCGGGAGTCTTTTGGGACTGCTATTGCCAAAGAACAATAACCAAAATCCAAGTCTAATAGTTGCTTTACTCTATATCCGGATTCTTTTACAATGTTTAGACCGGCGATGCCAAAGTCAACAATACCACTATCTACACAATTGGGAATATCATCATCCCGCAAAAACAGTATCTCTATGGGGAAATTGCGGCAGCTGGAGAAAAGCGTCTGATTGTAAGTGCTAAATTCCAATCCGGCAGATTGAAGAAGATTAAGAGTATCTTCGGTCAGGCGACCGCTTTTTTGAATGGCAATTTTTATTTTTTCTTTATTGAACTTTTTCATATTTTTCTTAATAACTAAAAAACCCCGCGGAGGCGGGGTTATAAATTTGGCACAATAACTCCATCACCCCGCAGGAACAAGACTGCTGTGATGATGATGGTTATTGACGATTAATTTTTTATTTATCATATAAAAATGGAGGGTGATATACCGGACTCGAACCGGCAACCTTTCGCTCCACAGGCGAATGCTCTAACCAATTGAGCTAATATCACCATGAATTTCTGAAAGTATATTTTATTTTTAAGAAAATATCAAAGGTTTGAAAGTTAACCGAAAAGTCATGTATCTTGGTGGACTGGTAAAGATTTGACAAAATATCAAATAAACTTACCTGCCTATTACTAAATATTAAGTGATTTTTTATCCAACAATGAGAGGCTTTGTTGTGGAATTAAACAAGATAATCTTGGCGTTGTTGATATTTTTTAGCCTCTTGCTGCTTTCCAGGACAAGTTTGGCTTCGAGTAAGGAGGCGGATTTGGAAATTAAAGCCAAGGTAATTAGAAGATTAAGTAATTACCGCCAATACAGAATCGAGCTAAAAAATAATGGCCCAAACCCGTCAAAACAAGTCGAAGTTAATATGATTGAACCGGAGGGGTCAAGCAGTTTTGTCAGCCATGTGATAAAGGGTGTACCGATGGGTTGCGGCCTGAATAAAACTTTATGTTTTGATAACATGGCGCCGGGGGATAAAATTTTGATAGACTTGGTTGCCCACATAAGAGATGATGAAAGTCTGGAAGAAAGCTACACTGTAAAGATAAACAGCCAAACAACAGACAGTGTACCTTCCAATAATACATTCGTTTTTGCGTTACATTAGAGTCTTTTGATTACACCCCGAAATTTATTCTTCATCAGCTCCGGGGTTGTAGGTAACAGAGTCACCATCTCGCTGAGTTATCGAATAGGTCTCAAGTAGAGCATAAACTTCCTCAGGAATATCACGACCAACTTTTAGCCCCATGCCTTTGGCTTCGTCATAGGAAATAGGATTGTCATGAGTATACTTGTCACTAATAAGCTCACCCACGATGTTTTTGATCTTTTCCTGGCCGTAGCCTTTTTTTGACAAGATGTTTTTGGCACTGTTTGTAACTTGTCCGACAGCTTTTTTGGAAATATCAGCCAGGACTAAGGTACGGTCTTCAATCTCATTTACATTTTTCTTTTTGGTCAAGCTGGCTATAGATATAGCCGGCAAGCCATAAACTTGCGGATCAATCCGGCCCAGTACGGCATTGAATCCCAAGTTGATTTCATCGGCAGCAAGAGCAATATAAGTACCGCCTGAAAAGGCGTATTGGGGAATAAAAACAGTGATTTTTCCATGATGGCTTAGGAGAGCATCAGTTATCAACCTTGACGCCAACACAAGCCCACCGGGAGTGTTTAGAATTAGATCTATGGGCTTATTTTTTGGTGTAGAGCGGATAATATGAGTAATCTTTTGGGCGTCGCCAATATTAATAAAGCGGGAAAATATTAGAGATAGAAAAGAACCTCCCGCCAAGGGTTGAATTAATGAAATCACCCTGGAATCCCTCTTTTTTTCTATTTGGCTTATTAAACTCCGCCGCCTGAATCTATAAAACCAGGGACGGACTTGTTGATAGAGAAAAAAACCCAGGATAGCCAACCAAATAAAGTCATAAATATCCATAAGGATAAATATAATCAGACATTTTCTGGATTAGATAAAATACGGGTAAGTAGATAGTAAGATGACGATTACTTAAAATTTTTTAAGGCTTTTATAAGCAAAAGGCCGGAAAAAAACCCACCAATATGGGCAAAGTAAGCAATTCCGGCACCAACTTGAGTCAACACAGAGCTAAAGCCTTGGAGAAGTTGGTAGATAACCCAATAAACTATCATGGTAAAAGCCGGCACCCTGAGAACAGGAAAAAATAAAAACAAAGGGACAACAACATCAATCTGAGAATTGGGATACAGAAGAAGGTAAGCTCCCATGGTTCCGGCAATGGCACCACTGGCTCCCAGGGTAGGCACTGTCGATTGCGAATTGATGGCAAAGTGAGCTAAGCTGGCTAGAGCACCAACTAGAAGATAAAATAATAAAAACTTAAAATGGCCCAAATAATCTTCAATATTATCACCAAAAATGTAGAGAAAAATCATGTTGACGACAAGATGAAGGACACCTCCATGAAGGAAGAGTGAAGTGAAAAGATCCAAGGTACTGAAATCTGCCGGTATAAAAGCGTGATCCCTTAGGAATACAACTAACTGAGACCGGCCAAGAGTGTACATATAGACAAAGACCAATACATTGATAGTTATCAATAAGTAGGTAATAAAGGGTGTTCTTTTGGTAGGATTAGTATCCCTTATCGGAATCATAGCTAATTTTTTTTCGAGGAGCCGTGAGCATATTAAGAACAAGCTTCAAGGTTGTCGTTCCAAGACTGATTAGCTTATTTTGGCTGCCGATTGTTTTCCTTTTTGGTAATTTTTATTTGATTATCGACATCCAAAACGGCAGGTGAACACCAGAAGGCATCCGCATAAGCTAGATATTTACTTCTTTTGTTTTTAACTTTACCGGAAAGAGTGACAACCGAATCCTTAACATCAACAACAATACTTTCTTTATCGGGGCGATAGATATAAGGGTTACTATTTAAGGTATCAACTACGATATCGGCAATTTCATTGTCATCCAAATTATAGTTGTAGTTATAATCGTAATATGCGGGATCATAATCCAAATTCCAAGGTGCAGAATTCATGCCTGGTAAGCGAGGAGGGTTTCTCCATCTACCAAAAGCTCTATTGTTTACCATACTTTCTATAAAGATTAATTACATTTAATTAAAACAGTCTGGGGTAATATGCTTATTAAAAGTCTGTATGAGTAGTGTAATAGCTGATTTTGGCAAAAGATTTTTTCTACTTTATGCTCTAATTTTGACATATATCTTACAAATTAAATTTATCATTGGTTGTGAGAAATAGAGGAGTTATTGTTGTTTTGGTGGTAGTTTTTTTATTGATACTGGCAGGATTATTGTTGGCCCAGCCAAACAATAACGTAGAGGTGACACCAACGCCAACAGAGAACCCAGAACTAAGTCCGACACCGACAGACGGCACGACGGCAACCCCAACACCGGAAGAGCAAGTTACGCCTTCTCCAACAGGAACCGTCTCTGACTGGGATATATTCCAGTCAGATGAAATTGGAATCAGAATTAGATATCCACAAGATGTCAGAGTACAAACGATTGACAATATGAGATACACAA
>JBMNON010000016.1:0-11383 GCA_050943115.1 Patescibacteria group bacterium | reverse complement strand
CCCCTTTTCCACGACACCAATATTTCTCCCGGATATTCTGCTTCCCAAACCCTAACTATAGTCAATAACCGCCCCGAAGTTTGCTTCCTCGGCGTCCAGCTGGAAAACAACCAGACCGACATCTCGCCTCTCTCCGACGTCATTCAAATCAATATTGGTGATATCAGTCACACCCTTAGATTCCTTCTTATGTCCGACCAGGATCTCAATCTTGGATCTATCCCTTCCGGCACTTCCAAACCCATTGTCTGGCAGGCTGTCTTTGATCCCGTCGCCGGCAACGAGTACCAGGGTCTGAGCCAGTATTTTAATATCGACCTCAATTTTACCTGTAGCGACGTTCCGCCCCAAGTCAAAACGCTAACATTGATATCTGCTCCCGCCTCAGCTATTGTCGATGAATCGTTTATCATATCCTTCACTCTCCAAAACGCTCTCCCCAACACCCTTTATTACATCAAGGCCATGGGAGGTCCGGGCGGCAGCGATAATAATTTTCAGACATTTTATAACGGCAGTTGGCTGAATTATAATGGTGCTTGGCTTAGTCACCCTTCTTTTACCACCGACAGTTTCGGAAACATTAGCGGGACAATTTCAGCCAGAGGTAAAAACGCTAACGGTACGAATAATCTAAATTTAAGAGCTAATCATCGGGTGGGGGATGTCAACAATACTTTTGACAGCAACATTCACGTTATCGACATAGATGCCCCTCCCAAGAATAATGAAGAAAGTACCACCACCACTACCGGTAGTGTCGGAGGCGGGGATAATCCTCCTGCTCCCACCGCTACCCCGACCGCCGCCCCGGTATCTTTACTCCAGCAAGTCGTCAATACCGCCGGCGATATTCTTGGCGTCAGTACCAAATCCTCTGACGAACCCGAACTGTATGGCCTAGATAATGACGACAATCAATATATGTTAACCGGTGATGTCGCCGGTACTTCCGTCTGCAGCCGTTACTGGATACCTCTTTTCTTTATTCTCACCTTTCTTTTTAACTTCTTTTATTTCTTCAAATCCAAAAGTCCCAACCTAATAATCCCAATCCTGGCTTCCGCCACTTTTTATGCTGCCGACAGACTGTTGCTCTGGAGCAGTTGCTGCCGCCCCGGACTTCTTTGCCAGTATTTGATTCATACCCATATAACCGCCCTTATTGTCGCTTTCCTTTCCGCCAAAGCCTATACAAGAATAAGACAATAACTTATACTAAAATTGTGAAGCGCTTACTTTCTTTACTATTTGTTCCTCAGGAAAGAAACAATCAAAAAGCCCTCCTTCTTCACCCTAACTTTATTGCTCTTTTTATTGCTGTTTATCTCCTAAACCAGTCGCTAATCAAATCCCTGACCATCTGGCAGCCCGGAGTCTTGGGCTATTCATCCGAAATTACCATCGACAAAGTTTATGAACAGACCAACCTGGAGAGGATAAAATCCGGCCTGCCCTCACTGAAATACAATCCCGAACTTTCCCGTTCTGCCGCCGCCAAAGCCCAGGATATGTTTACTACCGGCTACTGGTCCCACAATTCACCCTCAGGTAAAACTCCCTGGGACTTTTTCAAAATGGTCAATTACGATTATTCAGTTGCCGGGGAGAATCTGGCCAAAGACTTTTATGACACCGAGAACATGATGAGGGCCTGGATGAAATCACCCACTCATCGAGACAACATACTAAACGGTAAGTATCAGGAAATCGGCATTGGTGTTGTTGACGGAATCCTAAACGGTGTCAAGACAACCCTGGTTGTCCAGCACTTCGGTACTCCTCTAAGCGGTCAGGTTGCCATCAATGCCAAGCCGCCACAATCCAAATCCTTTGCTGAATCTACGGAGTCGGTACTGGGAGACAAAGAGCCTGTCAAAACCATCAGCCCTCTGACGGTTAGCAAAGTCATCGGTCTTGCCATGTTTATTATCATCATTACCGTCCTCTTAATCGACGGCTATCTGACTCTAAGAAACCGTACCAAAAGAATGGCGGGTTCTGCTGCCGGACATGTCGGCTTTCTGGCTATTATCCTGTTATTAATTCTCTACACCCGTTCCGGGACAATTTTCTAAATGTCAAAAACCATCTTTCAGGAAATCGAAAACAAACCCTGGGAATATCTGGCTCTTCTTTTTATACTTCTGGTCGGGGTGCTTCTTTTCTTCGTTTTTTCCTATGACCGCCACATGCAGCGTCGGATAATCTACGCCACTACTGCCCTCTACTTTGCCTGGAGCATTTATCACCACTACAAAAGAGGGGATTTGCAGCTCTCCATAGTCATCGAATATATTTTAATCGGTATCCTGGCCCTATCGTTTGCCACCGGCACTCTGGTCTTCTAGTTTCTTTCTGATTTGTTCCTTCTGCCACTCATCGACTTTTTTCGGATCTCCGCTTAAAAGTACTTCCGGTACCTTGTGCCCCATAAACTCCCTTGGCCTGGTGTATTGGGGATATTCGGGAGTGCGCACATCCTTTCCGTCAATTTTTATCTTCGAAAAACTCTCGACACTGCTGGACTCGTCTTTTCCTAGTACCCCCGGTATCAGTCTGACCGTGGCATCGATTACCGCCATCGCCGGAATTTCACCTCCGGTCAATACATAGTCGCCAATCGATATTACCTCATCGGCCATAAAATCTATAATCCTCTGGTCAAAGCCTTCATAGTGGCCGCAGACAAAAAGTAAATTATCCAGCCGGCTTAACTCTTCGGCCTTTTCCTGGCTGAAAGTTTTGCCTCCGGCTGACATTACAATCACCCGGCTATTAGCCTTGTCAGGCTTCCTGTCTTTTCTGATATCGTTCAGGGCGTTGTATATTGGTTCCGGTCGGAACAGCATTCCGATTCCGCCGCCAAAAGGCTTGTCGTCGACAGTCCCATAAGAATCAAGCGCCCAGTCGCGCAGGTTAAATTTATTAATTTCCACCAAACCCTTGTCATGCGCCCTTTTGATCATACTCTCCGAAAATGGCGAATCAAACATGTCGGGGAATAAGGTCAGAATATCGATTTTCATGCTTTATTTTATCAGTATTTTATTTGCTATACTTTCATATGAAATCAAAAACAAACAAGCAAGTTGCTGTCATTGTTATCCCCACCTATAATGAAGCCGAAAATATAGGCTCAATGATCGAATATCTTCACCAAAAAACCTTTCCTGATATTGCTTCAGGAAAAACCCTGGGCGAAAACTACGAAATGCACATCCTGGTCGTTGATGGAAATTCACCCGATGGAACAGGAAAAGTAGTCGACAAGATGGGCAAGAAATATCCCAACGTTCACCTCTATACCGAAACCAGCAAGGACGGTATCGGTGCCGCCTACCTCAAAGGTTTTAAATACGCTATGGACGAGCTCAAAGCCGATTATGTTTTTGAATTTGATGGTGATTTCCAGCATCCTCCCGAGACCATTCCGGTAATGCTTAAGGCCATGGAGGAAGGATATGACTATGTTATCGGCTCCCGCAAAATTAAAGGTGGTTCCAACCCCAAAGGCTGGGGATTTAAACGGGTATTCTTTAGTGAGTTTGGAGGTTTTGTCGCCCGTTTCATTATGTTCTTTCCTTTCAAGAATTTTTTCAAAGTTACCGATCCTACCACTGGCCTCAAAGTCACCCGCGTTAAGGGTTTTATCGACCGCATGGACATGGACTACTCCCGCCACCTCCTCACCCGGAGTTTCGGCTACAAACTCCAACTGCTTTTTGAAACCCTAAAAATGGGCGCCAAATTTAAAGAAATTCCGCTTAAATTTAATGTCCGCAATGCCGGCGAATCAAAAATAGAATCCCGGACTGCCAAAGATATCTTCCGTGTCGCCTTTCTTCTGCGCTGGCAGGACGATTTCACCCAAAAATTCCTAAAATTCGGGATTGTCGGCGGTTTTGGTTTTGTCATTAATTTCATCGGTCTACGGATATTTAACCGTATATATAGCGATCTATTCAGTTTTCCCATCGGTGTTATCAATTTTATCGCCAATGCTACTGCGGCCGAACTATCGATAATTTCCAATTTTACCTTCAATAATCTTTGGACTTTTTCTAAAGAAAAAATTACTTCCGGCTCAGAACTTCTCAATAAGTTTGCCGCTTTCAATCTATCTTCGGTCTTCGGTGGCATTCTGGTACCCTCCCTTATAATCGGCTTGGGTACTCAAATCTTTGGCGATCAGTACCGCTCCCTCTTCCTAGTACTTGCCGTCTTCGGCTTTACCGTTCCTTACAACTGGTTTATCTACAACAAATTTATCTGGAAAAAGAAGCCCGCCAAAACCCGTCGTCTGGCCTCGCTCCAAAAAGTCTAATCTCCCTGGGGTTTTAATTGAAATATAAATTGATGCTGCTGTAGTAGATAAAAAGCAGCATCAAGATAACACCTTCCCAACGGTCTAATCGTTTCTTTGAAAAGATGAAGAGAAGCATTAGTGTTAGTACGAATAGATACTGCAAAAGAGGGTTAATCATCAGGAAATAACTGTTTAACTGTATTGGTTTTATTAACGATGCAGTTCCGATTATCAATGTTGAATTGTTGACGCAGGAACCGATAATACTGCCCATATTCATCATTACCTGCTTTCTTCTGGCTGCTTTAATGTTAAAGACCAACTCTGGTAATTGGGTTCCCATGGACACGACTACCAGACCTAACAGCACCGTCGAGATATTTAGGTCTGTTGCAATTGCTTTTGCCAAGCTTACAACCGCGCTGGCTGTTAACAATATGATCGTAACGCCCGCAAACGACTTTGCCACAATCATTCTTAAATCTTTTTTTCTCAAAAACATAACACCCAGGTCGAAGGTGTGTCTGTCGGGATCGTTCTTTTTGATTAATTTCCTGGTATAAGAGATAAAAAGAAATATTAAAATTGCCCCCTCGATTCGGGATATTTCTTTATCCATCAGCATGACAAAAGGAATGATGCTGTAAATCAAAGGTTTTAGCGTGTCTTTAATTCTTTCCGTAGTGCAAAAGTTTAGCTTACCGCTGACCAGAGCCGACACTCCGATAATCAGCGACAGGTTGATAATATTTGACCCCACGGCGTTACCGTAAGCTAAATTCGGGACACCCTGAGCAGCCGATGATACTGCGATCATAAAATCAGGTAGTGTCGTCGTCATCCCGATCAATGTTGCTGTTGCCTCAAAAGCTCCGAATTTCAGCTTTCGGGAAATTAGGTTGATATTGGCAATTAAATAACTGGTCGTCTTCCCCAAGACATAAGAACAAGCTAAAATTGCCACAATTCTCGCCAACATCATATAAGAAAAAGCATAACAGATTTATCTAAGCAATTCATGGGTTGTATAATTTATTATTAAAAATTAACTTTATTATGAAAGGAATAGTATTAGCCGGCGGCCGCGCCATGAGGCTCCGCCCCCTTACCAAAATAACCAGCAAACAACTTCTCCCTGTCTACAACAAACCCATGATTTATTACCCCATCGAGACATTATTAAAAGCAGGCATCCGGGACATTCTGATAATCATTGCTCCCGATTACTCCGGGCACTTTCTCAATCTCCTTGGTTCAGGCCGCGAATTTGGTGCCCGATTTACTTATGAAATCCAGGAAGAACCACGCGGTTTGGCCGATGCTTTCATTATCGGGAAAAATTTCATAGGTTCCGACAACGTCACCATGATTTTAGGTGATAATATTTTCGATCGTGATTTTTCGCAAGAAATTAACAATTTTCAGTCCGGCGCCATGGTTTTTGCCAAGGAAGTCGAGGACCCGCAGCGCTTTGGTGTTGTCGAATTCGACGGCAACCAAAACGTATTATCTATCGAGGAAAAGCCCGAAAAACCTAAAAGTAACTTTGCCGTGGTCGGCCTCTATACCTATGATAACCATGTTGTTGAATATGCTGCTAATTTAAAGCCCTCAGTCCGGAATGAAATCGAGATTACCGATTTAAATAATGTCTATCTCCAAAAAAACCAGCTTAAAGTCAATATATTTGATGGTCTTTGGGAAGATGCTGGCACTTTTGATAGTTTGCTCCGCGTCAGTAATATCATGGCCCAAAAAGAAGCCGAAAAACTACAATTGAATCAGGCTGATGTTGCTGGTTGAGCCTTTGCTTAGCCAATTATTTCCGTGGATCACCAGGACATTATCGCTCTGTCTTAACCCGACAGCTGTTGCCATTTCTTTTAAAACAGGATTGCTCAAACTGAATTGGCTGTTTTTAAAATGCCGGCAAAAGGGAATCACCCCGTAGGACAAGTTCAGTGTTTCAACCACTTGACTGTCGTTACTCACAGCAATAACGGGAATGTTTACCCTATAGGAAGACAAGGTTCTGGCTGTATTGCCCGATTGGGTAAAAACCAGCACTCCTCTTATGGGGAAGTCTGCTCTATTTTTAATGATTCCCACAGCAGCCTCAACCAGGACTTCTGTAGAATTTTTATGGTCTTTTTTAACCTCCAAAAGCATTTCATTCTTGCTTTCGCAGAACTTGGCAATACGGATCATTTCCTCGGCAGCCTTGACGGGATATTTGCCGATAGCACTTTCTTCTGACAGCATCAGGGCATCAGCGCCGTCAAAAACGGCATTGGCTACATCGGTCGCCTCAGCCCTGGTTGGTTTCGGAAATTGGGTCATTGATTGCAACATTTGGGTAGCTACAATTACCGGTCGGCTTTCTTCCCTGCAGGCATTTATTATCGTCTTTTGCCAATAGGTAATCTGCTCCAGGGGGATGGACAATCCCAAATCACCCCTAGCGATCATCACCCCGTCGGCCGCCTTGATAAGCTCCTGAAGGCTGTCTAAGGCTTTCTGGCTTTCAATTTTACTTATCAACCGGACATTCATCAAGTGTTTTGGTAAGCGCTTGCGGAAATTGTCTACCAGCCGCCCGCTATCGGCAAAAGAAATGGCCACGAAATCGCATTTATTAATTTCTAGTTTGTATTTTGGATTGGGTACGTCCACTATTATGCCGATATTTTTATTCATGTCGTCTGCAATTTCCGACAAGCGGTGAATGGTCCTGTTGTGCCAGTCTATAGTATTGTGCTTTAGATTGAATCTAAAAAGGTCCACACCCGCGCCGATTAAGCTTCGTAGTGTTTTATCCTCACAGGATGACGGTCCGATTGTGGCAATTACTTTTGTTTTCTTAACCATATTGTTATGTCTTCACACTATTCTTACATATTTCTAATAGCCATTTCAAATAAATAGTCGAAGATAGATAAAAGAAATAAATATTAAGAAGGGTATGTCAACTAATAAATGGAACATTTCTATAAGTACGATGAATTGGAAGAAAATAAAACAAGTGATCCGGAGGTAAAACTAATCGATGTCACCAACCCTGAAGAGCCCAGTCTGACGATTTACAATGGCGGCCTATTTATGGACAACGGCCAACTGCATCTGGTTGCCCGTGTCGAAGATCTTAATGTTGAACTTGCCAGGGTAGAGGAATATCATTTTGATCCCAACAAACGTGGTTTTTGGCGGGATGAATCCTTCGTCTCCCGCATGCACCATCAGGACCCCTCTCCCGTATTTACTCCCTCCCACGGTATTGTTCACTCCCTTGTCAGGACGGTCAGTAGCAAAGACAACCCTAACAATATTATCAATTACCGTTCGGTTCTATGGCCTTCAAGTAAACTCAAGCGCCCTATTGCCAAAGGTCCTTTGGGTCAAAAAGGTTTAAAAATATTTTATTATAAGGATGAATATTTGGTGGCTGTTCGAACTCGGAATGAAGCTGTCAATAGCGATGCTTATACTGTTAAATCAGCAAGCTATGTCGGTCAGGTTAAAAATCTAAGACAGATTACTCCCACATTTGTCAAACGCTTGGAGGGAGATCAAAATCGGAAGATTAAGGGCTTTTTCGCACCTGGTGAGTGGGGAAATGTCACCGATAGCATGCTGCTTCTCAACAATGGCCGGATTGCTTTTATGGGCCATATTGCCAAATATGGCAAGGAATTCTACAAAACCGGGTTAATAAAAAGCCGCAATTATGCAGTTATTATTGGACTACTGGATCCCGAAACCCTGGAAACCGAGCAGGTGGAAATGGTCTTAACTGCCCGTGATGTCTATAACGAATACCAACAGTTGGAACCCAAGCGGCCTGATCTGTGGAATGTTGTCTATCCGCGGACTATGGGTTTCAGGCTGATAGTCAATGAAGCTGGAGATCAAAAAATTCGGATGGTAGGAACATGCGGCGTAGGTGACAGGTATTCTGTAATTTTTGAAATGGATTGGCCTTTCTCTTCACCGCCAAGTTATTTGGAACCGTCAAATTCACCTTTTAACTATCCTTCCGAATACATCAAATTAATCTTTCAAAGCGATTAGGGAAATTTGCTTTTGCTGGTATTGAGGGGTTGTGGAGTTTGTGTTTTTGTTTGGGAGGTTGTTTGTGTGGTCGGGGTGGGTCTCGTCGGAGGACGAAACAGGTCAGAAACAGAAAAACGAGACCCACCCCAGGGGACGGAAAAAAAAGCGGCGGCGGCTACGACAGTCGGACTCGGGAGGTCGAAGGCTGCTAAGCACAGGTGGAACGGGAGTTCTCTTTTATCAGGACCATGGCCTAACTGTACACATCCATAAGCGCTACTTATCCCCCTTACTATACGAGCCTCGTGAAGTAAAGTACGCCTCTGGACGGGTCTGTGAAAGCCGCTCTCCTTTCCGTATATTTTCAACAAAACGGCACAGAGTCTCCATACAGGAAACTAACCAAAAGGCGAACTTGCCTCCTAGTTAGTTTCCTGTAAAAACTCATACCAGCAAAAGCAGTAAGATAATTAAGTTGTGAAACCGTCTCCGGCTTTTGGAGGGCTTCACCCCTTAAGACTTACTGCTTTTGTGAATTATCTTTCAAAGAACTTATTTGATTTATATAACTGCTTGTTTGTTTTGTCAAGATAATTGTTTTAAGGTCCAACTTCCACCAGCTTATTTACCAGTGCCGACAAGCTAAGCGATCTGGCAGCAATCACTTTGTCGGCGGCTCCGTAATAAATTGTTAGTTTATCACCGTCGACACATGTTCCGGTAGGGAAGACAACATTATTAATTACTCCCAATTTTTCATATTGCTCCTCAGGCGAAAATAGGGGGTTGTGAAGCCTGCCTAAAACCTTTTCCGGATCAGTCAAATCCAGTAGCGCTGCTGCTGCATGATACACTTTGCGGCTATCGGTTGATTGTGTGGCATGGTATATAAACAACCAGCCTTTTTCTGTTTTAATCGGTGGACATCCCCCTCCGATACTGGAATTTTCGTACCAATATTTCGGCTCCAATATTATGTCACTGCTTAAATTACTCAGGTTTTCAATCCAATAAGCTTCATTGGTTAATTCCTCAAAATCATTAAAATAAACGATTTGAATGCCGGGTAGTATCCTGTGAACCAGTGCATATTTACCGTCAATTTTCTCCGGGAACAGGAAAGCGTCTTTCTCCCAAAGTATTACGTCTCCGCCCACTTTTTCCTTATACTGTTCTTCATAATAACGGTACTTCATCGATAAGTCATTGTTCTTCAGATGACTGCCGGCAATCTCATAACTGAAACTCGGTGTTACCAAACCTTTTTTTTGGAAATAAGGCAATTCTTCGGAAACTGCATAAGCTACTCTGGCATTTTTCCCGTCATAGGCCGTATAAAACAGGTGATACCTGCCATCAATAAGAGTTATTCTTGGATCCTCCAACCCCCGGTTTTCATATTCATGTTCCGGAAACAGTACTGGTTCGCTAAACCTTCTGACAACTTTATTGTCAACTAATTGGCAGTATCCGATAGTAGAAAAATTTCCCCTTTTAACCGCCCGGTAAAACATGTGAACTACTCCGTCTCTTTCTATCACTGCCGGATTAAAAACACCCTCGTTTTCAAACTCGTTCTCTCTTGGTTCCAGGATAACTCCTTCCTTTTTTATATCAAACATAAAACAATAGTTTGATTATCTCATAACAAAATTGAGTCTTCTACCTCTTCCTTGTTATTCTGGCGGTGAAGTACGTAGACATCCGATCGGTATTCGTCGGTTCCCACAAATTCCGCTTCGCCCCTTAGCACCGCCTCGTAAGGTTTACAGGCAAAACAACCGGTCTTATGGGCACATTTAAACACTTCCAATTGTCTTGCTAACTTTATTTTTTTGGCAATTTTCAAAACCCTCTCGTGCGACTCCTGTAAATCAGGCAATTCTTTATCCACCATTTCCCTGTTCAGCTCTAAGTACCAATAGCTGGCTTTTTCGACTTTTCTCTTTTGACAATTATGGACCAGAAGATGGTATATCGGTAATTGTAGTGAATCAGCACCTTCCTCCTTTCGGCTGGTTTTAAAGTCAATAATGTTGACGCTGTCATTATCAGGCAAGTATTCCAGCCAATCAATTTTTCCGCAAAGGATTATGTTGTCATCCTCTGACAGCCAGTAGTGGGGCAGATCCATGTTAATTTTTACTGCTAAATTTTTTAAAGGTCCGGGATTATTTTGTACCATTTCTATCATCTCCCGTCCCCGGTTTTTATACTTTAATTCAGTTTCGTCATCAGGGAAACCACCTCTCTTACCGCTGATTTTATTCCATGCAATTTCGTATTTATCAATCAATGGTTCCTTAAATCTTTTATCGGTTGCCAGCACGGACAAGGACTCAAGCACTTCATGAACTGCTTGGCCTAAAGCCAACGGCGGGCTCATTAACTTAATTTTATGGCCTGTTTTTGGATCTTTATATACATTTTTTAAATAGTATGCCCTGGGACACTTCAAAAAATCACCTATTGAAGAATGGGATACCCAAATAGCGCTGTATTTGTCTTTTGCCATTTTACCTATCTTAGCATTTATTCAATTTCCAGTGTAGCCAACATTTGGTCTACTGTCTCCTGATAGCCTTGGGAAGTCGGATCGGCTGTCGAATTGCGTATCTCAATATATTCCTGGCCTTCAGGCAGGAATGTGTATTCGTGTACCCCCAGGGATTCGATAGTAAACCTGTAGCCGGTTCTACCGGCTACCGTCACCGTCGTCATTTCTGAAGAATTTTCAAAAGTCGGACCTTCCTTCGCTTCTTCAAGCCTTGTTAGTGCCAGGCTTCTTACCGATTGGTCTTCTTCCAGAACGCCTTTGTCTATTAACACGTTTATTCCATCATAAAATTCCGTTCCTTCTATTTGCGTTGGCCCGAACTTGATAAACTGGACTGCTTTTGTGTATCTCATATTGTCAATCGTTTGTACTCTGACATCTTGTGGATATCTAATTCTGATTCCAATTTCATCTGACTGGAATATATCCCAGTCAGAGACGGTTCCTGTTGGAGAAGGCGTAACTTG
>JBMNON010000015.1:0-13002 GCA_050943115.1 Patescibacteria group bacterium | reverse complement strand
CACCATCCCTAAGATGGTTAATGTCGGTCGGAAAATGATTTCTAAAAGCGCTTGTGGTTTCTTCAATAAAAAATTCCCTGTTAATTCCTGATGAATTTATTGTCAGGAAATTATTCTTATTGGCTAAGATCTGTCCGGAGATTGAGTAAGCATCGATTGAAGCGGAGACCGGACTTTGAGCGGCCGCCGAAATCGAACTGAAAAGCGGCAGGGGGACAATTTTAGTCCAATAAAAAAAGCCGGTAAAAATAATTAATTGCAATATTATTAAGTATCTTTTCATTAATTGATAGTAGGAAGTTTGCGTGAATGTTTACTGAAAGAAGGGTAAGAATAGTGTAATGACTTTTTTAGTTAATTTTATTACAATCTAATTACAGTCTTTTGATGTTGCTTTAATTGTTAGCAAATAGAATTTGAGCATGAAAACAATTATTTTAATAGTTGTTGTCATAATAGCCCTTGGTTTGATAGCAATTTTTACCAGTCCGGATGACTTTAGAATAAGCTTAAGAACTCCAAGTGTTACTCCCAGCCCAGGAGAAGCTGGAGGAACACCAACACCACTAATTGATGGGGTGTTAAGCGTTACACCAACTCCAGGAATAGATATTGAGATAGTAAGTGGTACACCGACTCCAAGATTAGACGGAAGCCTTAAAGGCGGAGTTACACCAACACCAAAGATAAGCAGAGGGGAGGCTCTATCACTTTATCTTTTCCCCATTTCCGGGAATAATCTCAGAGGAGCAGCAACGATTATTCCTCAAGGCAACCAAACAAAAGTTATTCTCACTTTAGATGATAAAAATATATATGACGCCCAAATCAGAAGAGGCAGCTGCAATAATGCAGGAGAAACGCTTTATCAATTAAATAAGGTAGAGGGTTTTTCTTCGACAACATACTTAAATAATAATTTTTCTGCATTAGAAAGCAATTTGCCGCTGATTATGACAATATCAAACAATGGCATATTATCGTGCGGGTCCATAGAGAAATAAATTAAACTTCCTGTTTAAAGGGCTTTATTTCTAGTTTCATGATATTTACCCTTTTAGGGAGTGTCAGGCATATGCTGATAGCATAAGCAATATCCTCGGCTTTTAGAGACAAATATTCTGCTTGCTTTTGTCTTTGTTCTTCTGGTGTGGTGTTCCCCATATCGGTACCAACATTTCCGGGCTCAATTATTGATACTTTTATATTTTTGTTAAGAAGCTGTTTTCTTAGAGACTCTGAGAATCCGTTAATTCCAGACTTAGTAGCGACATAGAGTGAGCTGTTTCTATCTTTCTCCTTGGCACTTAATGAGCTGATGTTAACAATCTGGCCATAGTCGTCCATTATTTCAGCGGCTTTCTTTGACATGTACATATAAGCAATAAGATTGGTTTTCACAACATATTCCATTTCTTCATAAGTCGCGTTAACTACTGAGCCAGCACCCAAGCCGGCATTATTAATGAGAACATCCAGTTTTCCAGACCATTGGCTTTTTACCGTATTAAATACATTATCCATATCCGATTTGTTGGATTGATCGGCTATCAGGGCGATATTGTTAGTGCCGGTATTGAGATGGCTTTGAGCATCATTCAATTCAGCTTCGTGCCTTCCATAGATTAAGACGTTGGCACCTTTTTGTGAAAGAAGAATTGCCGTAGCCCGACCTATTCCGGTTGTCCCACCGCTAATAATAATATTGAGGCCTTCTATGACTGTAGAATCATAGTTTTCCAAAAAAGTTGACTGCATAAAAGTATATTCAAATATATTCTTTAATATTGATTGTTTTTTCAGTAATGAATTAGTAAGAAATATTCTTACTAGACACTTACTTGTTTATGACTATTTGCATAATGTCGATTGTTATCTTTTTTGATAGTTATTATTTAAGAATCAAAAAGGGGGTGAAGTCGGATGCAAGATAAAAATAGAGACGAATGGGACGAGAAGGGTGACAGGGAAAACAAGGATATGAATGATATGGACACTGATATGGATGAAGAGAGGCAAAGAAAGGGTGGTAAGACCACTCGGGATTTAGATGATTTCACCGACGACATGGACGAGGATGATGAAGATTTGATGTAGTTTTATAGAGAATCTAATAGCCCCTACAAATAGGGGCTATTAGTATTGTATATATGGCAAGATACACAGGTCCAAAAGATAAACTATCCAGAAGAGAAGGATTTGACCTTTTCAATAGAGGCAATAAGATTAAAAGACTTGATGTACGTCCGGGTGAACATGGTAAGAAAAGGGCAGGAAAACAGACAGACTATGGAGTTCAATTAAGAGAAAAACAAAAAGCCAAACGTCTTTATGGTGTACTGGAAAGACAATTTAAGAATTACGTAATTAAAGCAAGTAACTCCAAAGGAAATGTCGGAGAAGTACTGATATCAATGCTCGAAAAAAGACTGGACAATGTAGTGTACAGATTGGGGTTGGCTCCCACAAGACCGGCCGCCAGACAGTTCGTCAGCCATGGACATATTTTAATCAATGGTAAGAAGGTTGATATTCCTTCCTTCCAACTGGAAAAAGGGGATGAAATCACGATGGATGAGACTTTAAAAAAAGTACCCTACGTGGAAGATCTTTTGGCAGAAAAGATAGAAATTCCGGAATGGCTTTCCAGAAAAGGTGATGCCGGGTCAGTAATCAGAGATCCTGAGTTAAAAGACATAAAAGAACCAGTTTCGGTGACTGATATCATTGAGTTTTACTCAAGATAATTAAAATATTCGATTAAGTATCCAGGATATTATCGAAAGCACAATTCCAAAGAGAAAAGCCCAGGCGAAACTATCGATATTAAAACCGGGAATAACAGCGGCAACAAGCAACACTAACAGGGCATTTATAATCAGAACAAAAAGACCCAAGGTAAGGATATTTATAGGAAGGGTCAATAAAACAAGTATAGGCTTGATGGTAGCGTTTACGATACCGAGTAAAAGAGCAACAAGGAAAGCAACGAAGAAATTGACAGTATGAACACCCGGCAAGATAAGCGAGGTCAAGAATACAGCCAGAGCATAAATAAATAGATTAATCAAAAAACGCATAAGTTATTCAGGACCATGTGGTTTTTGACCCGGTGTCATTTTAATGGGTCCTAATTCTACTGTAACATCATTTGCATATTTTTTTCCAAGTATTTCGTCGTGACGGTTGAAAGAGGGTGCTTTCACTGTGACTTTTAATTTGTATTCACTCTCCTGCGGTATCTCGATATTGGCACCATAATGAAAAAGAAAAGGATGCCAAATAAATGACAAATAATCTTGGGATATAAAATTATTGTCGATGTCCCGAAGCTCATAAAAGACTTCTAAATTAGGCAGAAAGCGTTGGTCTTCACGATCCTGGACGATAACCTCGATGTGTTGGTTCTCGTTAGGGTTGGGAGTTTGCCATTCCAAACCACCTTCGGGCATTAGCGCATAAAAACCTTCGGCTTTTTCCGAGGTCGAAGAAATAATATAGTCATCAACTTCCTGAAAATTAAAAGTACCTGTTTCATTTTTCATATACTGGAGTGCTTTTTCGTAAGCTTGGCCTTGGTTTTGTCGCAGCCGCTGCTTGTCTCCGGAATCAGGTATTTTTGAATTTTCCATAAACCAATGATATGCCAGTAAGATAACTGAGCATTTAAAAAGTGGTAAGAATAGGGTAAGAATTTTTACCTATTATTCAAGACTTTCCAAATTGGCACCAAAAGTCCAGTCTACTTCAGAGTAAGAATGTAATAGCTTGTTGACATAAGATTTAAGCTCACCGTATTTTTCTTCATTAGTAGCTTCAAATTTTATTGTCATATAAGGTCCGTTTTGAGAATAACGAATGACAAACATGCCATCTGCCAAATTAAGGCGGACACCATCACCAGCTCTTTCATCATCTATAACTTCAGCATCAGGATAATCACTTTTAAGTACTTGACTAATTTTGTCCATAAGGGCAACCTTTTTGTCTTCAGCAGCACCCACCTTAATTTCGGGGCTGGATATGTACTGAGGTAAAGTCGTTACCGCTTGGGATAATCTTTGATTGGTTCGGGAGAGATAATCAAGAAGGCGCAGAGTGGAGTAGACGCCGTCATCGTGATTATAAAAATCAGCTGAAAAAAAGAAATGGCCGGAAAGCTCACCAATAAAAGCCGCTTTCACTTCCTGATTTTTCTTTTTTAAGAAGGAATGTCCGGTTCGCCAGATAAAAGGTTCACCGCCGTTGTTCTTGATGGTATCCTCGACGACACGGGAGCAAAGCAGGTTGTACATAATCTTGCTGCCGGGATGATAGTGAAGAACGTCTTTTGCAAATATAGCTAAAAGTACATCATTCCAGATAATACCTCCCTTTTCATCAACAATTCCGATACGATCACCGTCGGCATCATAAGTAAAACCTACATCAGCTCCGGCTTCCAGGACTTCTTCTGATAATCGTTGAGCGACATTGAGTTCAGTGGGATCAGGAGTACCAAGTGGGAAGGAGGGGTCGATGTGGGTATTTTTTTCGACGACTTCGAAACCGGCCTGCCTGAGAATGGGTGGAACAATAACACCCGCGGTAGCAAAACTCGAATCAATTAAAACCTTTAGGGGTTTGAAGTTACTAAATTTAGAAAGAACAGTTTTTGAATATTCCGGATTAATATCGACAACAATTATTTTCCCAGAGACTTGGCTTTGGAAATAGTTTTCAGACTCGATTAAAGATTTTAGTTCCTCAATGCCATCTGTTACTAATGTTTCAGACAAACCGGCAGCAATCTTGAGACCATTATATTCAGCCGGGTTATGAGAGGCAGTAATGAAAGCTCCCCCCGGGATATTCAAGTGGTGTTGTGACCAATAAAAGATACCAATCATGGTTAAACCAATATCAGTAACATCGATGCCGGTTTCTATTAAGCCTTTGATAAAACTGTCAGAATATTGGCGACTGGTGGCCCGGCAATCATGGCCGACAATGGCATTCTTCATATTTCTTTTTTGGAGATAAGTACCGTAAGCCCTGCCAAAGTGATATAAAAGCTCCGGAGACAAATCCTGACCAACGATACCTCTTACATCATAACCACGAAAAATTGAAGAGTTGACCTGCATAATTTAGGTTAATTAATATACATAAGAATAACACACTGGAATTTAAGAACAGATAATTTTTGATAGAATACAAACATGGAAGAAATTGAGTTTGGCGATTTTTCAAAGGTTGATTTCCGGGTGGGAGAAATCAAAGAAGCTGTTAAGGTCGAAGAATCCGAGAAATTAATAAGAATGATAGTCGACTTTGGCGTCCTTGGGGAAAAAATTGTTTTTTCAGGGATATATCATTGGTATAAACCGGAAGACATTGTGGGGAAGAAAACAGTTTTTGTTGTAAATGTTAAAGCTAAAAAGATTATGGGTGAAGAGTCACAAGCTATGATTTTTGCCGCAGAAGACGAGACGGAGGACAGTCTAAGCTTACTCTTGTTAGATAGGAATGTGAAAAACGGGAGCAGGGTCTACTAATGGAAGAAATCAAAGAACAGTTGAAACAATCACTAATTGAGTTGGGGTTCGGTTACGAAGAAAAGAAAATTGCCATGGAGCATCCGGTAGACAAGAAGTTCGGAGACTACTCGAGCAACGTAGCCATGACGCTTGCAGTAGTAGAAAAAAGGAACCCCAGAGAACTAGCCTTGGAAATTAAAAATAAACTCGATGAACTGGCTGATAAAACTAATGTCATTGACAAAGTAGAAATTGCCGGTCCGGGATTTATCAATTTTTATTTAAACAAAGAGTATCTAAGAAGGAAAGCCGAAGAAATCAATTACGAAATCGAGTTTGACCAAAAATTGAGGACTTATGGCAGGGGGAAAACAATGGTAATAGATTATTCCGCCCCAAATATTGCTAAACCATTTGGAATCGGCCATCTTAGGTCGACAAACATTGGTCAGGCTATTTACAATATATATAAATCTTTGGGCTATAAGAGCATCGGCGATAACCATATCGGCGACTGGGGAACGCAATTTGGAAAGTTAATAACAGCCGTAAAAAGATGGGCAAAAAAGGATATCGAATCGTTGACTATCGAAGACCTGGAACAGCTTTATGTTAGATTTCATAGAGAAGCAGAACACGATGACAGTTTGGTAGAAGATGGCCGGGAGTGGTTTGGTAAGCTTGAAAGAGGTGACAAAGAAGCACGAGAGATATGGAATAATTTCGTAGAAATATCATTAAAAGAATATGAAAAGGTGTACAGACTTTTAGATGTAAAAATTGACTATACCCATGGGGAATCTTTTTATGAAGAGATGCTTTCGAATGTAATAAAAGAAGTCGAAGATAAAGGTTTGGCAAAGAAAAGTCAGGGTGCCTTGATAATTGAGTTCGACGACATGCCGCCGGCAATGCTTAAAAAAAGCAACGGGACAACAACTTACTTTACCAGGGATTTGGCAACGATTAAATACAGGATGAAGGAATGGAACCCCGATTTGATAATTTACGAGGTGGGAGCAGATCAAAGCTTACATTTCAGGCAATTATTCAAAACAGCTAATAAGATGGGATGGAAACCAAGTGAAGGTTTTATCCATGTTGCTCACGGGCTGATTCGGTGGAAAGGAGGAAAATTTTCCACCAGAAAGGGAGACACTATTCATCTTACTGAAGTAATCAATAAAGCTATGGATAAAGCCAGAGAGATTGCCAATGTCAGTGCCACAGGTAAGGACCTGAAAAAGGATGAGAAGGAAGAAATAATTGAAGCTGTGGCTGTCGGCGCTGTCAAATTTAACGATCTGTCCTCGGATCCAAAAAAAGACGTAATTTTTGACTGGGATAAAATCATGAGCCTGGATGGAGATTCGGGCCCTTATTTGCAATACACCTACGCAAGAGCATTGAGTGTTCTAGGCAAGACTAAGATTAGAGAGCAAAATAATATTGGCAAACTTCCGGAAAATATTAACGACGAAGAAGAAGAACTTTTAAGAGAAGTATACCGTTTTGAGGAAAAGATTGTCGAAGCAGCAAAGCGTTATAGCCCGGCAGTACTGGCAGAATATCTACTGACCATTGCCAGAATTTATAATGAATTTTATAGCAAGCACAGGATTATTGATCAGACAGAGGAAGTATTTAGAGTGTTTCTGACAAGGACTACTGCCAACATTCTGGAAAGAGGCCTTAAACTTTTAGGTCTTAAACCCATAGAAAGGATGTAATTATCTGGCAAAGATGGTGTCGTATATCTCCGAGTAGTGCTCCACCGGAACAAAGGTAATATCCTTTTTAACTTCTTCGGGAATTTCTACCAGGATCTTTTGGTTATCCTTGGGGATATATACTTTATTCAGTCCGGCCCGGTGAGCGGCAATCGATTTTTCTTTCAAACCGCCAATTTCAAGGAGATTGCCACGAATAGTAATTTCTCCGGTCATTCCGATATCGCGGGGAACAGGAACGCCTTTTAGGGCTGAAATTAAAGCGGTGGTAATGGCACCTCCGGCAGAAGGACCGTCTTTGGGAGTGGCACCTTCGGGGACGTGTATATGAATATCAATTTTGTGGAAATCGTTTTTAATACCATACTTATCAGCTTGGCTTCTAACGAAAGAGACTGCTGCCTGACATGATTCTTTCATAACCGAACCTAGTTTTCCGGTAAGAATAAGTTGGCCCTTTCCAGGCATAATATTTACTTCTATAAACAGTATTTGCCCACCAACCGCAGTCCAGGCAAGTCCAGTAGAAACACCAACTTCGTCCTTTTTACCCTTAAGAAGAGAGGTAAATTTTTCAGGTCCCAGGTATTCAGAAATCAATGACTTATTATTGAGATCAACTTTCTTGATCTTCCTGGTGACAATGGTTTTGGCTGTTTTCCTAAAAAGGTTAGCAATTACCCTTTCCAACTCACGGACTCCGGCTTCCCTAGTGTATCTTTCAATAATATACTTTAGAGTATCGTCCTTTATCGGTTTGATATCTTTTCGGCTTAAACCATTGGCTTCCAGTTGCTTTCCAATAAGATATTTTTTGGCAATATGAAACTTTTCTTCGAGCGTGTATCCGGAAAAGTTTATTATTTCCAACCTGTCCTGAAGAGGACCGGGAATAGTAGAAATTTGGTTTCCGGTAAGGATAAAAAAAACATTTGATAGATCAATAGGAAAATCAAGATAATGATCACCAAACTCACGATTTTGTTCAGGGTCTAAGGTCTCGAGTAGAGCTGCAGTAGGATCTCCACGGTAATCGGATCCGATTTTATCAACTTCATCGAGCATAAACACGGGGTTGAAAGTTTTAGCGTCCTTGATCGCTTTGACTATTCTTCCGGGCATAGCCCCAACATAAGTTCTACGGTGGCCTCTGATTTCAGCCTCATCACGGACACCCCCAAGAGAAGCACGAACGAACTTTCGCCCAAGAGCCTTGGCAATGGACTTACCCAACGATGTTTTTCCAACACCAGGAGGCCCGATAAAACATAGAATATTGGCTCCGGTTTTAATATCGTTTTTACTCTTACTCAACTTGTTCTTTAGACTTAATACAGCCAAATACTCAAGAATTCTGTCTTTGACGTCTTTTAGACCGTAATGATCGTCATCTAAAATTTTTTGAGCGTCGTTTAGGGATACCTTACTCTTGTCATATTTACCCCATGGTAACTCGATAACGGTTTCAAGATAAGTACGGATGTAGCTAGCTTCCGGCGCGGACGAACCCATTTCAATCAAGCGCTCTAGCTCTTTGACCATTTTCTTTTTGACGTCTTTGGGCATGGCAGCTCTTTTTATTTTGGCTTCAAGGTCAGCGAATTCACCACCGCCAGATGATCCAAGTTTGCGGAGTTCCTTTTCTATCTGTTTCTTCCTCTCTTCAAGAACATTTCTTTTCATTCCAGTATTAAACTTTTCCTGAGTTTTCTGTTCGATTGATCTTTCAAGCTCAGCCACCTTCATTTCCTGTGCCAAATATTCTGTAGCCGCTTCCAGCCGCTGACTTACCATGAGTGTTTCAAGGAGAGCCTGTTTTTCAGGTATTTTGGCATCAACAGCAAAACAGACTTGGTCGGCCAAGTCGCTGCTACTAACACCGGTGCTAAGCTGCATCATAGCCGGAAGGTCAAATTGCCGACCCATGGCGAAAGCTTTTTTGAGTTGAGAGAGAAGAGCTTCAGCAGAATGCTGAATCTCGTTTACCGATTCTGATATAACCGGTAAATCCACAAACTCAACCATCATGTGCGGTTCGGATTGGGTCATATTGACAATATTGACCCGGGAGAGCCCTTTGACTATTGCATGAAGCGAACCGTCGGTTTGAAGAATGTGTTCGATGCGAGCCAATACACCGACCTTGTAAAGATCGCTTAATTCCGGTTTTTCGGTTTTGGAATTTTTTTGTGTAGTTATTACAACCAACTTATTGGTATTATCGTAAGCATACATCAATGAATTCATTGATTCTTTACGGCCAAAGAACAATGAGGTTTCGACTGAAGGAAAAAGGACTACATTTCTTAACGGTATAAGGGGCAGTACTTTTCTCACCGGTTCCAGGGACTTATTATTTTTTGTTTCTGTTGAAGCGGGTTTGGGGTCAGGTTTTATAGCCATGATTAGCAGTCTAACACTTTGTTTGCTAAGTGTCAATAATAGATTTATATATAAATTATAAGTGAGTTAAAATAACAAAGATGGATAAAGAAAACAATAAAAAACTTAAAGTAGGAAAAGTAGTTCTGATGGGCCGACCCAATACCGGCAAATCAACGCTTTTAAATTCAATTATGAACCAAAAAGTGGCGATCACTTCTCCACTACCACAGACAACCAGGAAGAATATCAGGGTGGCATACGAAGACAACAGAGGCTTAATACTTTTCTCCGACACTCCGGGCATAATCAATAAAATTGAAGACTTAGTGGGGAAAAGAATCAACAAGGAAGCCCCCAAAGAATTGTCGCAAGCAGACATCATTTTGATGCTGGTCGATATATCAAGGCCAAAAACTGAGGAAGAAAACAAAGTCATCGGCCTAATTAGGAAGGTTAGCGCCAAAAAGGTTTTGGTTTATAACAAAATTGATATAGCCAAAGGCAGTAAGGAGCATTTGCCAGAATATAATTACCTTGAAGATGAATTTGACAGGACAATTGATATCAGCGCCTTGAGAGGTAAGAACGTAAAAGGTTTAATAAATATACTTTTTGAATTGCTGCCTGAAAGAAAAGAAAAAGATGTCCGAGAATTTTACGAGATGCATTCTTCGAAAGACAGTGTTGTTATTTCTGTTACTTCAGAAGAGTATGTTGAGGAAATAATCAGAGAAAAGGCTTACTTGTATCTAAGAGAAGAGGTTCCCTATTCTATCAACGTAGAAGTTGAAGAAATTAAAGACAAAGGAAATATCATCGTAATCAAAGCCAATATTTTAACCAGCGCTGAAAGGTACAAAAAGATGATTATCGGCAAGGGGGGTAAAAAGATAAGAGAGATTGGCTATAATTCAAGAAAAGAATTAGAATTAATGTCAGGGCGTAAGGTGTTTTTGGAATTAAACGTTATAACCGATAAACACTGGCCGGAAAGAATACTTGAGGAAACAATATGAAAAAAATTGATAACAATAAAAAGTTTAAAATTGTAAAAAGCGTTGACGAAAAAAGAAAAGAATTTTTTGACTTTATAAAAGATTACAGTGTCCTGCAGTTGGCTATCGGTGTGGTTATCGGAAATGCCGTTAAAGATCTGACAAACTCTATCGCCACCAACGTTATTGTGCCTTTTATCGGATTGTTCACTCCCGATGGTATTTATGAAAACTTAAGTTTTTCGGTTAGAGGTTCAGAGTTCAAAATCGGCCTTTTGTTAAACAGTATAGTTGACTTTTTGATAGTTGCATTAATAGTATTTATAGTGATAAAAAAAATATTTAGAATTGAAGTTCAAAAAAAATAAAATGTTAAGGCTAAAAGATCTTGAAAAAAGTTTTGGGGATAAAAAGGTCCTCAGCAACATAAACATAGAGTTAGAAAAGAATGAAGTAGTCGGGCTTTTGGGCCCTAACGGTGCCGGAAAGACTACTTTGATGAGAATGATAGTAGGTTTTTACGGCCTCAAGAAAGGAGCCATTTATTGGAATAAAAGAAAAGAGAATAACAAAACCAATGCCTATAAAAGCAGAATCGGTTATTTACCGGAAAACAATCCGCTTTATGGAAGTTTGACAGCAGTTGAATATCTGACTTTCATATCCAACTTGAAAGGCGTAAACAGTGAAGATGTGGACGTAGCTGTATCCGAAGCAATAAAGGAGTGCGGTCTTAGTAAAGTTTGCAGCCAAAAGATAGAAACCTTATCAAAAGGTTACCGCCAAAGAGTGGGGTTGGCAGCTGCGTTGATCGGCGAACCGGAAATATTGATTCTTGACGAGCCAACTTCCGGCCTGGACCCAAATCAAATAATCGAAATAAGAGAACTTATTAAAAAATTGTCAAAAAACAAGGTGGTGTTATTTTCAACTCATATTCTTCCCGAGGCCAAGGCTGTCTGCGACAGGCTTCTTATAATAAACAACGGCAAAATCGTCCTTGACGAAAAAACAAAGTCCATTAAAAATTTAGAAAAGAAATTCGTCGAGCTAACAGCATGAGAAATATAATAACCATAGCCAAAAGAGAATTCGCCAATTACTTTATTTCCCCTTTGGGTTATGTTTTTACCGGGTTGCTTTTGGTGGTAGCCAACTGGATGTTCCTAAGCGACTTATTCGTAATGAACCAAGCAAATATGTCTCCTTATTGGGGAGTTCTGGTCTTTTTATTGTCATTGTTTGTTCCGGCCATATCTATGGGGCTTATTGCCGACGAAAAAAGAAGCGGTACTTGGGAAACTATATTGAGCTTGCCTATTTCAGAAAGCGAAATGGTGGTCGGAAAATTTTTGGGTTCGGCATTTTATTTTCTTTTCCCAATCGTCTTGTCACTTCCCATTACGATAACTTTATTCATACTAGGTACACCGGATCCAGGAATATTGGCAGGTGGTTATATCGGTGTTATTTTGTTAGGCTTGGCGTACTTGGCATTGGGAATTTTTATGTCGAGTATAAATAATCAGGCTATAGTTGGTTTTTTGGGAGCGACAGTGCTTTTAGTTATAAATAATTTCCTGGGCCAAGCTAGTTTTCTAATGAGGTTGCCAAGTAATTTAAGAGGTATTATCGGTAGTTTGAGTTTAAGTTACAGGTCTTCCAAGTTTTCATCAGGATTAATAGAAGCAGGTGATCTTTTCTTCTTCCTGTCCTGGATATTCATTTTCCTAACCTTAACCAGGATTTCATTAAAAGCAAGGGATAAATAATATGAAAAAATTTACATCTTATATAACAAATGTCAACATTATTATTGTTGTTGTCTTGCTAAATGTTTTACTGTCCTTCTATCCTTTTTTGAAGTTTGACTTGACAAGGGGAAGAGTCCACTCTCTTTCTAGCAGTACAGAAGAATATATAAAAACCCTTGACGATATTATTAATATCAAAGTGTTTTTGACGGAGGATCTGCCACCGGAAGCAAAACCAACTGCTGAAAACTTAAAAACGATATTGGAAGAATTCAGCAGATTAAACCGGAGCAATCTAAGAATTGCCTACCTTGACCCCAACCAGAACGAAGAAGCGGCTGAGGAGGCATCCAAGCTAGGGATACAACCATTACAGTTTTCCTCTCTTAAGTCTGATAAATTTGAAATACAAAAAGGATATTTTGGACTGGCGATGATTTATGGAGATAAAAAACAGGTATTACCGGTGGCCGGGGATGTGGGGAACTTAGAATATTTCTTAGTATCGGGCTTTAGAAAATTAACCGAAGAAAAAGTAACTGTTGTAGCCATGGCAGAAAGCACCGAAGAAGAAGGCAGCGAAGTTAATTATCTTCGGCAGTTTTTAATGAGAGACTAT
>JBMNON010000052.1:0-2514 GCA_050943115.1 Patescibacteria group bacterium | reverse complement strand
AGCCCCCTCTCAAAATGTGGTGGAGATACTCCCCGCATTGCGGATGATGCTTTCCAAGAAGGAATTGAAAACGTTACGGGTGCGGAACAATGCCTTAATTGCTCATTATACCCATACAGAGAATCAGCAGGATTTAGTCAAACCGTTCATTCCGGATGCGATTGTCTACTGTAAATCAAACTATCTCTTCCTGCAACAAGAATCTACCGACTTGATCCTCTCTGAAGCAATAAAGGAGATTGCCTCCTTTACAGAAAAGTTCGGCTATCAACCAAAGGTGTTGCTTATAAAGGGTATCGGATTGGTTGCTGCGGGTGATAATGCTAAACAGTGTGACATCATCCTCGATGTATTCGAAGATGCGATGAAAATAGCCTGGCTTACGAATTCGTTTGGTGGACCGCACCCAATGACGCAGGAACAGATCATTTTTATCGATAACTGGGAAGTGGAGAACTATCGTCGTAGCGTTGCAGCTATCGCTTCCAAAGGCCGTGCAGAGAACAGGACCATTATCATTACCGGTGCTGCTCAAGGTTTTGGGGAAGGTATTGGGCGTTGCCTCCTTCCGGAAGGAGCCAACATTGTGGTGGCCGATTTGAACGAAGAGGTGGGTAAAGCAACAACGGCCAATTTCAATTGTATGGCAAAAAGTAACCAGTCCCTTTTCGTCAAGACCAACGTCGCAGACATCACAAGTCTTGAGAATCTAGTTCGGGAAACGGTCTGCATGTTCGGCGCCATCGATTGTTTTATCAGCAACGCAGGTGTCTTACGGGCAGGAGGACTGGAAGAGATGACTCCCGAAAATTTTGATTTAGTCACCCGCATCAACTACAATGCCTATTTTTATGCAACCAAGGTGGTCAGTCGGGTAATGAAACATCAAACTTGGTATGCCCCGGATGATTATTTTGCCGACATCATCCAAATCAACTCCAAATCGGGACTTGAGGGCAGTAAGGCAAATTTTGCCTATGCCGGTGGTAAGTTTGGCGGTATCGGTCTCACGCAGTCCTTCGCGCTGGAGCTAGCTCCCTTTCGTATTAAGGTGAATGCCATCTGTCCGGGTAACTTCTATGAAGGACCCCTCTGGAGCGATCCCGAAAACGGCCTCTTTGTGCAGTATTTGAAAGCAGGAAAAGTACCCGGTGCCAAAACAGTGGAGGATGTGAAAACGTTCTACTTGTCGAAAGTACCCATGGGTAAGGGATGTACTCCAGCCGATGTAACCAAGGGGGTACTTTACTTGATGGAGCAATGCGGTGAAACAGGGCAGGCACTACCCATAACCGGAGGGCAGGTAATGTTGAATTAGCAACGATAAATCACAAAAAAAAGATGAAGACAAGAGCAGTAAGACTTTATGGGAAAAAGGACCTTCGACTGGAAGAGTTTGAATTGCCTCAAATAAAAGAGGATGAAATACTAGCCAAGGTGGTCTCCGATTCACTCTGTATGTCCTCCTACAAAGCATCGTCGCAGGGGACCGATCACAAGCGTATTCCCGATGACGTAGCCGAAAATCCGATTATCATCGGTCATGAGTTTGCAGGTGAACTGCTAGAGGTAGGCGCCAAATGGGCTGATAAATTTAAAGTCGGCGACAAATTCTCTATTCAGCCCGCACTCTATTACGAAAATGGTCCGGTGGGAATTTTGAGTGCTCCCGGATACAGCTATAAATACATTGGAGGAGATGCTACTTACGTCATCATCCCCAATGAGGTGATGGAAAATGATTGCCTACTGGCATATCACGGAGAGGGTTATTACCCCGCTTCGTTGGCTGAGCCACTCTCTTGTGTTATTGGAGCCATGCATGCCAACTACCATACCAAGCCTGGAAGCTATGTCCATCAAATGGAAATTGTGGATGGTGGAAAGATGGCGATTTTGGCCGGAGTGGGTCCCATGGGACTCGCTGCCATCAATTATGTACTACATAGGGAGGACCGTAAGCCCGCGTTACTGGTGGTGACCGATGTGGACCAGACCCGACTCAATCGTGCTGCGTCTATCTATACCGTTGAATTTGCGGCCTCAAGGGGTATCGACCTACATTATGTGAATACCGGAGATATGCAGGATCCCGTGAAAGTGCTGAAGGCCCTTAGCAACGATAAAGGATACAACGATGTATTTGTCTTTGCACCTGTGAAACCGATCGTGGAGCAGGGAGATGCCATCCTCGCCTTCGACGGGTGCCTCAACTTCTTTGCAGGTCCCGGAGATCCTACTTTTAGTGCGATGCTCAACTTCTACAACGTACATTATGCTTATACACATATTGTAGGTACGAGTGGAGGTAACAACGACGACATGGTAGAAGCACTCAGCATCATGTCGAAGGGACTCGATCCTGCCGGACTTATAACTCATATCGGCGGACTGGATGCAGTGGCTGAGGCGACCAACAACCTCCCCCATATACCCGGCGGAAAGAAATTGATCTACACTCACATCGATATGCCTCTGACCCCCATTGCCGATTTCGAGAAGCTGGGTGAATCC
>JBMNON010000007.1:0-53150 GCA_050943115.1 Patescibacteria group bacterium | reverse complement strand
AGTCTGGAAAATAGGATTTTATTTCACTTTAATATTCGGTATTTTTTTATTCTTGATCGCTAATCTGACAAGCACATATTAATTCTTAATTATTCGCATAACTATATAAGAACGACAATGAACAAAAATATGGTACAAAAAAAAGATAATAGTACTACTTATTGGTTAATTGGAGCAGTTGTTGGTCTGCCTGTTTTGCTGTTTCTTTATATTTCTTATCTCCAGTCTCAAGGAAAATGTTTAGTAGTTAACATCAAAGGGTCGACCCATAATTCACAATGTGATGGGCTTGAAAACTCATTTACTAACTTCATTTATGTTATTGGAATTTTCTTGCTATATGGCATAGTTCATTATTTAACAGGCGTCATTTCCGGTTTTGTTAATACCATCAGCTCAAAACTAGGTTTCAGTACTGCAAGAAAAGAAGAACAGGTAGAGAATGAAATTGAAGGCCTAGTTAAAATGAGAAAAGTTATGCTAAAAATCTTGAAAATTATTGGAATAATCTTTTTAGTTTTGCTAGTTCTTATATTTATAGCATTAGTCTTTAGTGTTTAATATTCAGTCAGAAAACTTAATTATTCTCAATTTTTGTTACTCGGATGTTTATTACCAATATAAAACAATAATCACTAAACAATGGCCTTAATAAACTGCCCAGAATGTAAACCATAAATATCTCTGATACGGCACTCATTTGCCCGCATTACGGGTCTGTTCAGCATACGACATCCATTGAAGGCTATAGAAATGTAAACTAAAAAAACGGTTACGTTTGAATCAATGAGTAAGATATGCAAGTTAAACAAATTAAATAATAAATGAAGTAGATCTTTGGTTTTATGCTTCACCTAATTTTACCTTTGGAGATCAAGACTCAGATGAATGGAAAAGTTTAATCAATAATAATCAGAACTCCGTATTCAAAATTACCGGTGTCCAACTTGATGAGTGTGAATATGACAATTCAGAAAAATGTGTTGAAAATATCGTTGTTGAAGATATTGAGGCGGTAAAATAACCGACCTTAATACAAATAGCTAGACCCCAATTCGTCTCGAGACAGTTTCACCTCTACAATTCCAGCGCTACTAGGTGCAATGGCATATTGATTAAACAATATTCTCAATCCATCACTCTCAACCAAAAATAGATCAAACTCTAACTCCTCTCCTTCCTGGGTTTCTGCAATTTCCTTGTTAAGAACTTCACCCAAATCAGTTTTTAGCTTTGCCACAACTAATCTAGTCAAGGTTATTTTACCATCAGAGTTTGGCTCAAATAAATCATCTAAGTTGAGCTCCTCTCCGGTTTTTACAGAATAATTCATTGTTTCAACACTGTTGTTTGAGTGTACAGCCCCAGCCCCATAAGTAGTCTGATTAACTTTTTGTGAAAAAACTACATTGTCATTTCTTGTGGTCTCACAATAAACACCTAAAAAATCGTTATCCGGACCTCGGGGGATTTCTTCATGTGACTCAGTCTCTATGGCATTTTCCATATTCTCATCCTGAACCACGGCATCTGTTAGCATTCTATTAATCTCGTTAATCTCTGCTTGAAGAGTCTTATTTGCCAAGATTGTAATTTCCGGACAACTGATCATCTTGTATTGTTCTGATTCAGCAAGCCCATCACTACTTCCATATTCACGCTGATCTTGGACGAATCCGGTGTTCTGGCTAATATTATTTTCTCCCAACCACTCGTCTTTTAATAGAAATCCAACCACTAATAGGATGGCAAGTAATAACACAAAAAATCTTTTCATGTATTAATTATCTCACTAAAGAAAACCAAGAGAAAGTTTTAATAATAATTATTACTGCAAATACTCCTACTATAAGTGAGATTTGTCACACCCACAAACTTATTATATTCTTAATTAATGGAGTTTATCTTAGTGTTCATAGGATTCGTTTTTGATTACTCATTCTACAAATATTCCAAGGCAAGAGATTCTCGTTTAACAAACAATCACCTACCAGATTTATCAAGAGTTTTGGGTGGGTGTGAAAATTTAGTACTACAGATTGTATAAATAGTTGTGTCCCAAAAATACAAATAATATTATTTACTAAATAAAAAATGAAACTTAAAACACTTGGAGGGATTCTTTTGACAGGCTTCCTTTTATCAGCTTGCTCACTTAAACAACCAACAGTAAAGACCCCAACACCTACAGGTGTTATTGTGCCTACAACTATCCCAACGGAAACACCAGCCAACAACATGACGGTAAAATTAACACCGACAAAAATATCGACGCCAACAATAGACCCTATTAAGGCTTGTATGGAGGAGGACAGATATTTAACTCAAATAAAAGACGAGTGTGGCTCAATGCCTTTTCCTGGTATTGATGAGTGTATTCAAATGAGGATAGACAGAGCCGAAGTAGAACTTAAAGAAAGTAATCTAGCAAGAGCTAATAAAATGAAAGAATTAAAACCGTTATATTTACAGGCAAAAGCTAACTGCAGGCTATAATAATATGACCACAAAACTACAACTTAATAGTTTAAAAATAAAACAACTATTAAAATTTTTCATTGTTGTAATAGTATCGTGTTTTGTCTTATCAGGTTGCACCTCTTCTGAGCCAACTCAATTTCAATCTAATTCCGAGTATAAAACAGTAGATAATCCCACTAATTATATCAACGTCCAGTACCGAAACGACCCAGTTGACATCAATCATAGTCGTTGGGAAAAGGTTCACACATCAAAAAGCTCTTTTGTAAACGGAGTTTGGTATGACAGTCAAAATAAATATATGATTATTAATTTAAACGGAAAATATTATCACTATTGTGGTTTACCCTCTTCTGCTTGGTCATCTTTTAAACAAGCCAGTTCATTTGGTACCTACTACAATTCAAATATTAAAGGTAATTATGATTGTAGAATTAACCCAGTACCTAGTTATTAATCATATATTTACTAATTTATTATCTAAACTCTAAGATAAAAGTTTCGAATATTTCCATTTGTCGGAGCATTAAATAGTACAATTCATCCGGAATCGGTTCCAATTGGCGAGCATTAAATAACTCTTTATCCACTCTCGTGTTCTTGTGTCCAACACGCGGGGGAGCAAGGGTTAAAATAATTTATGCCTAGGTACTCAAATCTTCTTTTCTACCTGATAGACACCATTGGCGAAGAGTTGTTGGCTGACAAAATTGGTAAGGTAAAAAACAACCCCAAACCAAGCATAGTACTAAATCCTTTTTTTGACTTTATTCTTAAGACAACGTGGATAACTAGTGACGGTAAGATTAGACAAAACAACTCTCAACAAATAGCTAATAATGGCTATTATTACTTTAAAATTACTTGTTGTTTGTTTAAGCTACTCAAAGGCGATTTAAAATTAAATGATAATTATTTAAACGAAGTTGCCCGACGTATTTTTTCAAATGGTTATGGACCATTTCTAGTAACTCTCAATGAATTAATTGCTGGAGGATATTGTAAGCACTTGGGTTTAGAAATTAAGTTTAATTCTTCAACTCAAGAAGGCCGTCCAGATCTTGAGATAACTCATTCTGAGCTTGGTTCATTTGCGTTAGATGCCAAACTTGTTCCGAACAAAAGGTTTCTGATTGAGCATCTTGTGTTAAAAGTTAGAGAAGAGCTTGTTGATGCATTCTCTTCAGTTTCAAAGCAAAACGTATGGGTAATTTTAAAGAGTGTGGATATTGACGAAATTAAGAAAGTCTTAAAGAAAGTTAATTTCAACGAGGAAAAGAACTTAAGAACTAGTAATGTTGACATTATTTTGAATAGTAACCCAGTGCCAAATTCAGATTTACAGCTAAATATACTTGAATCCAGAGTGTTTATTCAGCTTGGTGGTGACTATGGCAGTGTAATTGATGAAATCAAAGAGCATATTACAAAGGTGATTGTTCAGTCAAAAAAAGTGGGTTACAAAGCAATACCATGGTTTATGGTGCCACTAGATGCAAATAGGAATGGAATCGAGACACAAGTTATTCGTATGAGTGGCGAGATGTATCCGTACTATTTAAAACTAAAGGATGATGTTGTATTTATTCCATTTTATTCAATTGGATTTGAGGATGGGAAATTAAACTATAGTATTGATGTTCTTCAGATAGGCAGCAATCGATTAGGTATAAAGCAAGAAACTTTTTCCAAATTTATGAAAAATTTGATAACTGAACCTGAATTTTGGTTATAGTGCTCATTTTCAAGAAACAAGTCAACCCAGGAGGGCACTAGATTACCAAAAAAATTTCGAATCTCTGAGAGTTAAATAATTTCCGTTCTTTTGTCGCAAGCCGGCTGTTCCTAACCCAGTAGAAAGTTACGGACTGATAGGTAATTACCAAACTAACCAAGACAGTAATTAGTTTTTTTCGCCATCGGATTTTCCTCCTTAGTCCCGGAAATACGGAAGATATCTTTAGTAACGCTCGACACTGTTTTTTGTTGAAACTGGTTAGGATTCGAACCTCTTGCCGGCTCCAGCAAAAAAACGGAAATTTTAGAGTACTACAAATTTTAACATCTGAGCTTAACCTATAACAAGCAACCCTAGCCAGAAACTGTTCCGTCCCCAAGATCATTCTTTCTCGCTGGATTCCATATTTCAGTGATGGCGGGGAACAGTCTTTGTCTAAGAAAAAACTTCAACCCCAATTATTTTAATAAAACCAACCCTTTAGTGTAGTACGGATTAAATAAACATATAGGACAGTCATGTTGTAAACAACGTAAAGAATGGTAGAATATGCCATCAAGTATTAACTTGAGTGAAGGTTTGAAGACTAGCCTTCAAGCACCTTTACATATTGTGGACATATTATTCTCTATTAAGGAGAGCGCCATGTTTAGGAAACTATCGGCACCTGTCTATGTCCAGTGGGAAGTGACTCCTGAATGCAATTACAATTGCGTTCATTGTTATAACCATTGGCGTGAAGACGAGACGGCGGTACAACCATTGACTGAAGAAACAAGGAGGTACTATTTAGCCTCGGTTACCGAGATCATCAGGAATGGTGTTCTTGCGGTGACCGTAACTGGCGGAGAACCACTCTTGGTCCTTGGTGCATTGTTACCGTATCTGGTTATGCTGCGGGAAGCTGGAGTAGATATCTATCTCAACAGCAATCTCTCAACGCTAACCGATAGTGATGCTGCAAAGCTTAAAGAGCTTGGCATCAAATCCGTTCTGGCATCACTGCCCTCGGGTAACTCCGAGACAAACGATCTAATCACTCAAAGGAGGAATTCGAGAAGCAGGACAGCAAGAGGCATCAAGCGTGCTCTTAACGCAGGATTGAACGTTACTGTTAACATGGTAGTAACCAAGCTCAACCTGACAGAAATCTTCGAAACTGCTTGCTTTGTTAAGAAGCTGGGGGTCAACACCTTTTCAGCAACCAAGGCGGCCGTTCCGGGAAACTGCCAGGACTTTTCGGCCTATCGGTTAACGCCAGCAGAATTCGGGTTTATGCTCGATGAACTGGCCAGAGCCAAACAAGAACTTGGACTAAGGATAGACTCTTTGGAGTTTTATCCGGGCTGTTCGTTTGGCAATGATACCACCAGAAGGTTGTTCGGATCCTCACGAAGCTGTACCGCTGGCAAAACCAGTTGTACTATCGGTTTCAACGGACAGATACGGCCTTGTTCCCACGCACCTCAGTGCTACGGCAGCGTGTTCGATGGTATTCAACAAGCCTGGGATAGCATGGAGGAGTGGCGCCAAGAGGCTTGGATCCCTGACGAGTGTCAATCGTGTAATCTCAAGAAGCGTTGTGGCGGTGGGTGTAAAATCGAAGCGCTATTGGTAAATGGCTCAATCAACAAGCCAGATCCATACTGCAACTTCGATCGAATTCCACTCAGGCCACTTGCTTCGCTTCGGCCTGTCTCACAGTTTGATTCCCAGACTCCACTGAGGTTCAACCCAAAGTTAAAGCTTCGGGAGGAATCGTTTGGGGGTCTACTGTGTATAGGTGTAAGGAGCTGGGTCCCTGTATCTCCCGAACTATTCAAGTTTGCCACAGAAAGGAAAGGAGGTGATGTACTATTTGAAGAACTGAGGAGCTACCTCGGTCTGGACCATCCTGAGGCGACCAATCTTATCGGCCAACTTGTAACAAAAAGGATTCTGCAACAAGGAGAATGACATGAACCACATTATCTCTCTCATCGATGACGAGCAGGTTGTCATGACGGCCTGCGACTCCTGCGACAGTGGTGGAGGCAGCTGCGACTACGGGGGTTGCGATAGCGACTCCTGTGATCAGGATGCCTGCGACTACTGCGACAGCTCTGACGGCTGAACCAGAGGGAGCGTAGAGCGCTGAAGCATCGGAGGAGCCCTCCTACCCCAAGTGGGAGGGCTCACCTCTAAAAACACCATATAGGTGTCAGCGCTTTACGAAAAAAAATTCATTTATACTAAATCATGAAATTTATTGTTGACTACTCAATCGATAAAGATACTAATAACTATTTAAATTCAGTTTGGAAGTTCACTTATCTCAAGCATGGGCGTGATAATATTCAAACTAAACTTCTAGCCACACTACCCGAACAATTTAGAAAGGAAATTGCTAAAGCCAAAACTAAACAAGATGCCAAGGAGATAATAACCGATTTTTTAACAACTTTACCTAAAAGTTACCTCAACACCACCCCTCTTTTGGTTTTGGGGATAGAAACATTACTTAATACTCATCAAGACGAAATCATCAATGTTCTCGAATCAGTTTATGGCAAACCATTTTCCTTTGACAAAATTACTGTTTATTTAACCACACTAACCATCCAGCCCTACTCTTTCGAAGACCGTTGGTTTATGACCTACCGCAACAATACAGCCGAAAAACATTTAAGCGTTGCCAAGCACGAACTAAATCATTTCATGTTCTACCACTATTATGGTGAAAATCTCCAAAAAAGAGGGTTACCCAAAGAAAAAATTGAAAAACTCAAAGAATCCTTGGTCGTTCTCACCAACCCCGAAGGCAACGATAAACCTGACCTCAAAGAACTAGAAAGCTATATCCAAACATTAAGAGGACAATCAATGGATCAAATCATTGAGTCCTGTCTTGTAGGTAATTTTTTTGATTAACCGCTTTCCTCGAATAACTAATCACGGCTGCAAAAACCTAAACAAAATATTATCTGATAATTAGAAGGGTCAAAGATTATCGAACCACATTTCGAGAACTAGATTCCCAAATAAAGTTTTCGGATATTATGAATCTCTGAGAGCTAGTTAGCTAGCTAATATGGCACTACTTCATAATCAGATAAATAGATTATGGTTTAATCCGTCAATAGATAAGTTCAAAAATAGTTCGTTTGTAAGACATATATTCACATCTCAAGAATCGGACGATTTTATTAGGACAGGAGCCTATTTGATTAAAGAAGCCCAAAGACTTTCTAATATCCATACTCCATGGGATGAAAGAAAACGTCAAGAAATATTGAAAAATCCTCGGTTAGAAAACGCTTTTACCTCATTAGGTTGTGAGTACCTATTTAAGGGGATATTTTTGGCTAAAGGCTACGCTATCAACAAAATTAAGCAACCAGTTCCAAATGGTTTGGTCCATCCATTAAAATTAAGCCAGAATAAAAGTAAGCTAGACCCTACTGAAGTTGTTATGCTGGGTTATATCAAAGACCACTTACCAAGTCTTATAGATTTTACGGACTTTGATAATAAACAATCTACTGACGAAATAGCAGCCAAGAAAAAAGAAAAAGGTCAGAAGCTAGATGGAATTACTAGAATGACGACTCCATATCCTAATAGTAAACAATTACTCGATTACCTCTTGGTTAAACGAAACTATTCTCTACATCGACCATTTATTATTCCAGAATTTAAGGGGATTACGAACCACGTATTTAATTTTTTGGAATACATAGCCCAAAAAGGAACAGGAAAAACTATTGATGAATTGGCAGTTCTTACTGATGAATTATGAAAGTATATAAAACAATAATTCTACTGCCATATCTACCACTTAATGGAATGGTTCAGTTTAATGGATTGAAATTATGGCCTTACAATAAATTCAAAATAAAGCTTATAAAGGATACTGCCCTGAGAACTCACATTGATAAACTAATAGGCTGCTATCAGCTTTACAAAGGAAATCCCGTACCAAATCCTGCAATAATTACTGGCGATAAAATAAACTTTTCTAACCCAACTCAGTTAACCATATCAAAAATCGAATCACTAAAAAATATACTTCTACTACTTGGGATTTTGGAGAATAATCAATGGTCATTTATTACTAGTGATAACTTTGAAGTTTTCTATCAGAGATTCATAGTTGGTGAGACTGGCATTTCTACCCAAGCCGGAGCGATTCATCGTATAACTACTGGCGGATATCAGATTGGACAGGTTGCGTTTCAAAAACCTGAGCATGTAAATCTACCAATTAGTTTCAATCCTGATTTGAAAATACTAAATGCTTTAGAAGATTGTCTGACAAATTCATCAACAAATAAAGGTAAAAGCCAAATTATTCAGTCGTTAAATCCGCTTTTTAATGCCTATCGGAATAGTCATGAACAATCTTGGCATTCAAGAATTTTACTAATGGTTATGGCTTTTGAATTATTATTCGGAGAGACAGGGCGACCTCAACTTAGAAACAATATTCTCAAATATTCAACCATTGGGTACTCAAAAAAATTTACACAGTATAAATATCCAATAGTAAATTACGGTAAAGTTACAGGTTATGAACAACTGACCTTACACCAGATTTGGGCAGAGGAATTCTATAAACTAAGAAACAAGATTATCCATGGAGATACTGTATATAGTGATGATTTCATCTTTAAGGATTTGATAAATATTATTAAACCGAGGGAACCTTACTTCTATATATCGATAAACTTTTTTGTAGTTTGTTTACTTAATAAACTTCGTGAGTTAGGTTTTAGTAATGTAGAGCATTACATCATCAATCCTGATGCTCCGGAAATATTTATTGGAAAAAATATATCGGGTATTAAAAATGAGTTATTCAAAATTGAAGACCGGACACTGCATAATTTATTAGCAAGCAGAATACCTAACTAACATGACTCTATTAACAGAAGATTTTGTTCAAGAAAGGATTATCGATTACCTAACTACAAACGGTTGGAGTAAAAGTCTAAAATCAAAAACTCTAAAGGAGCATGGAGTAGATATCAAAGTTAGGAATGATAAAGTTTCTCGTTATTGGTTAATTGAATGCAAAGGTGATGCTAGCCCGAAAGCCAAATTTCCCAACTCACATAGAGAAGTCAATTTTAATTTAGCTATTGGACAGATTGTAACCCGCATGAGGTCAGCTGGAGCCAGAGGCTATAAATATAGATATAAATATGGGGTAGGCTACCCCGCTTCTTTTAGAGATCTAGTAAAAAGACGTTTGCCTTATGATGTCTGTGACAAACTAAACTTATATGTATTTTTGGTTGATGAAAGTGGTGAGGTAGAATTCTTGGATTGGAAAGCTCTTAAAAGGCAACAGGCATAACCAGATAAAACATTAATAATTATTAATGTTTTAGGACAGGACCACTTAATATGAAACATAAGCACTATTTTATTAGGTTCAAAATTTAATCAATTCCAAAAGACTTTGCAAAAATTGATATAAGACTCAAGTATAAGTTTATTTGAATTATTTCTCAAAATTTCAGCTTAGATTAATAGATTTAATGAAACGTATCTTATAGTTTTTGTAATATACTAAACGTAGTGAAATCAGGACACGAGTTAAAGCCCCAAAAAACAAAAGTTAAAAAAGATTATGTCTGGACTTGTGATTATTGCCAACAGGAGTTTGAAACAAAAAAGGAATCAGACAGCCACGAGCTAACATGTGATAAAAACCCAAACCGTACCAAGCCAAAAAAATCCAAATGGATGAAAGCAGCTTCCTTATCCAGAATAATTTGGCTTATTAGCATGCCTATGTTCGGCGTAGTCGCGGTTGTCCTGTCTAATACCAGTGATAAGAACCTTACGAGTATTTACTCCCAAATAAGCCTCATTTCTATTGTCGTTGTTGGAATAATTGCATTCATTGTAATGACGGTTTCCTTTGCTCTTCATTATTCCCTTGCTACCAACCCCCACCTAAATAGATTTAAGAAGATGTTACGATTCGTCGGGTCATTAGTATTCTTACCTTTTGTTGTTATGCGGAATCTTGGTGACACACTTTTTGGCTTCTTTATTTTATTGCCTATGTGGATAATAGGTTTCTTTGGCCTTTTCTATATCTTTGGGCTTACTTCATTTTCAAGAGATGTGCTTGGTAATTCAATGAATCCGACCATTCTAGATAAAGAGAGTATCAAAATGTATAGCTATTCATTTATTAACAAGCTAATTAGCAAGCCTCAAAAGGGAGATATTGTCATATTCAGCTCTGGTAGAACCGCCAATGATCAAGGTCAGGTCAATGATTATGTCAAAAGGGTTGTGGCAATTGCTGGAGATGAGATAGAAATACGCGACGGTTATTATTACCTAAACGGTCAAATCGTCAAAGAACCTTATATTGCTAAGCCAAGATCCACATTCGGGGCAGCTTTTTTAGGTGAGTGTAAAAAGGTTGTCGTTCCCGACGGTTATGTCTTTGTCATGGGTGATAATCGCAAACGCAGTAAAGATTCACGAGAACTAGGCTTTGTATCACTAAATGAAATCAGTAGTATCTTGCCCGTTGGCAAACAAGCAGAGTTAATTAGTAGACAACGTGATGCTAGCAAAGACGGTGATAGTCATGGATTACCTTCTTTTAATATTGACGATTACTACACTCATATAAATAAAATAAGAACCGACAATAATCTAAAGCCGCTAAAGAGAAATGAAAAGTTGGAAAAAGCCGCCCTCGCCCGAGCCAAATCAATTATTGAAAATAATGAAGTTGGTAAGTTGGAAAAAGATAAAAGCAAATACCCTTATGACAAAGCTATTAAAGATGCCGGTTATAATAATATTCTTACCGGAGAAATCAGTACCACTGGCTATTATGACGCCGAAGAACTTGCCAATTACTGGCTGGAATATGAAACAAAAGAAAACCTCCTGGATAAACGATTCCAGGATATCGGGCTTGGGGTTTATGTAGGAAAAATCAATGATTGCGAAGTTCAGGTGGTAGTTAACGAGTTCGGAGGTTATGTTCCTCCAAATTATAAAAAGTCAGATATTGATGGCTGGAAGTCGGTATTAAATAGCTTGCGGGATATTCAGCCCAGTTGGCAGAAGGTCAAAGAGTGGGGTAGTGCTTATGAAAGAAATAAGGCAGATTACGATCGAATTAACGAGATCATTTCAATAAGAATCGGCAACATTCAAACTATTGTTACCAAGATGGAAAGTAATCAATGGCTCAGCCAGTCTGAAATAAATTACACATACAAAGACGAAGAGTTATATAAAGAGCAGGAAGCCTTGGCTAATAAGCTAAATAATCTATAAGACAAAACATTAATAATTATTAATGTTTTAGAGTGATGTAGCCATGTTTGAGTTTACTTGATACGATTTCTGAATTCTTTTGATCTCACCCCACCTTGCCTTGACTGTTTCCATCTCGGTTATATTCAAAAAAGCTTTATTTATCTTGCTAAAAGCTAATATAAAGTTTTTAGAACTAGGGAGCATAAATATATTAGCCTAGAAACAGGATGGCCCTGATAGTTCTCAATAATCTCAAGGGTGCGATTCCGATATAATGAGTGTTGTGTCAAATAGTTTTGTAAAAAACCAATATAACAAACTTGCCGGGAATTATCTTGCTAGCCGAGATCAGTTTAAAAACGATAAATATCTTGAAAAGTTAAATGCGATTTTATCTCCCAAATCCCACATTTTGGACATTGGCTGTGGCGCAGGGATACCCGTTGATCGCTTCTTTGTTGAAAAAGGACATAGTGTAATGGGTATAGATATTTCTGAAAAACAAATAGAGTTAGCAAAGAAAAACGTACCCCAAGGAAATTTCAAGGTCGAAGATATGTCATTGATGAGAGATGGAGAATATAGCGTAGATGCCGTTGTGTCGTTTTATGCCATATTTCATACCAAAAGAGAAACACACGAAGACATCTTGCATAAAATTAACTCTTTCTTGAAAAAAGATGGATATCTTTTAATCACGATGGGAGCTTCTGAATGGGAGGGAAAAGAAGATGATTTTTTTGGAGGTGGGATGGAATGGAGCCATTATGGGGTAAAAAAGAATCTTGAGCTAGTAAAAAATGCTAACTTCGAAATTATCTTTTCGGAGGTTGATACATCGGGGAATGAAAAACATCTAATAATTCTAGCTCAAAAGAAATAGATGCTAGGTCGTTGCTATTGGCCGTACTTTATCCACCTCTTCCCGTAGTTGACTAATGAACTTAAAATCCTCAAAAACTTCGAATATTCGCACGAATTAACCGGTTATGTTAACATTGCAATCCTCGATTATGGTGGTAAATTAGTATCAATTTGTCACATATTAAATTTTCTATTTAAGATATAAAACGTTTTCTATACCAGTTTTCCACAATAACCTAGAAGTAGAAAATAAACCTATAACATTGACATATAAGACGATAACTGCAATAATATCTCCATATAAATTAGTATAAACATGCGAACACAAGAACAAATGTCAGGTCGTCCCGTTCAAGTGTTTAGTCTAGGAGAAGAACTAACCCGTAGACCGTCTCAGCAAGAATTGTTAGCCATCAGGCAGGTTCCCTTTGAAATCTTCATCAATCTAATTGCAGGAAAGGACTTTACCCACGTTCTTCATCTTAATTCCCCAAAGGTTGATGAAAATGCCTATTACGGTGCTGGTGCTGGAACAACAAAATTAATTTTTACAGACGGGCTGTTACCTTACAGTTCCTCTTCTAGTCCACGTTGGGATTGCTGGATGAACACTCCGATAGGTGCAAGTTACTGTGCTCAAATAAAAACACACCCTACCGAAGAACAAATGCTTCATCAGGAGCCAGAAGTTGCAAAATTCCAAGTCTGGATAGTTAGCAACCGAAAAGCAAAAGATGTCAGGCGTCTCTTTTGTGAAACCACTGGATTGGAAGATGTCGACTTGGTTTGTAAGACAATACGTTAAAAATAAGCTAGGGTATGATCGCAAGAGTTATTGGTTCTAGATCCATTCATTTTTAAAGTAAATAAAGAAGACGGTTAAATAGGTATAATTTGACTAAATCCAAATTATTCTCTCTAGTATTGTAAAAGAATGGATTCGGTTTTGCACACACTCTCTGTTTTACAACTAAAACATTATTCAGCCCTGTCTAATTACTATAAAACTTAACACAAAATAGACCTGTAGTATTGACTATATTATCATAATATGGGATAATTTCGGCCATAATTATAAGAAACAACAATTTATAATTATGTTCGTTAACAAATAGTACTAGCCTGTAATTGGGGCGGCCTTAGTGCTTACATAATAGTTATTAAGCATCAAGGTCGCCCCAATAAATCTCAAAAGGAGAACAGAACATGAAGTGCTTTGAGTGTGGACGGGAAGTCGCCATAACGGTTAACTATTGCTACTATTGTGGTACTCCAAACAAGAAGGAGGTTCGACAAATCCTGGCTTCCTGCCTGATCGGCGGCTTTCTTGTCAAAAGCGAATCGGGTAGCCATGTCGTGTTCATCTCCGATGATGAGCTCGAATCGTACGTGGTTAGGATCACTGGTACTGATAGGTTTCTCGATACGATATCTGAGTTCAATCAGTGGCTTGAGAGTTATATCTACAGGGTCATGGGTTTGCGTCTCCAGCGGGAGGAGTCTGGCTTCTCTTTTCATCGAAACGACAAAGAAGTCATGACACCAAAACCTGGCAGTGAACTAACACAACCTCCAAAGAGGAAAGGTCGGGGAGCACCGTACAGAGCAGATAGTTTAACTAGCACAGCTCGGAGACTCAGTCTTCCCGACTACAAGGTGGTTCAACTAATCGACGAGGGTACACTTCAGGCATCGACAACTGGAGATGGAGCTGCTAAGCGTTGGCACGTCGACCAGGACAGTGTCGATAGGTACCTCGAGACATTAGGCTAGCACAAACCCAATCCTTGGGACCGAGAGACGGGAGGTCTTACTGCGACTTATTAGTCTCTCGGTTCCCTGGTTTGGGTTTTGTTTGTGTTTATAGATGTTCCTCTATACTGACGAGTCCAATAGGACGAAACACAAAGTAAAGAACTTCATCCCTCCTTGTAATCTTAGTCTTAGAATTTACAATTAGTATATGATCTCTCCTGTCCTTCGTTCGGTATGCTCCCTGATAACTTTGCTACTTCTTCTAATAGTCGTATCTCCCCGCCATCTCTATGCTGCTGATCTTGAAGGTAACGGTACTTCGGAATCGCCCTACCGGATAGAATCATGCCAGGACTTGAGAATTATTGCGGAAGATATCATCTATTTTGATAAACATTTTGTCCTTACTCAGAACATAGACTGTTCAGAGACCGCCTCTTGGTATCAGGATGGCCTAGAAAACTATTTGGGTTTCAATCCCATTGGCAACAGCGATAATCCTTTACCGGGACTCTAAATGGTCAAGGTTATGCCATTTCAAACCTATTTATTAACCGTCCTGATACTGAGGCGATAGGGTTGTTTGGTGTTACCGGTGAAACATCAGTTATATCCAATCTTATTCTTGAAGATGTCGATATCACCGGAGATACCTGCACCTCGGCGTTGGCGTGCATTAATTCAGGTACGGTAACCAACTGTTCTTCGTCGGGTGTTGCTGCCGATCTCGTCTACCAACACATGGAAGACGGCGTCGGCGGACTGATTGGGACCAACCATGGCACGATTACCAATTCCTCATCCTCTGTTACTGTTTCCGGCGGATGCATAACTGGCGGTTTAGTGTCTACAAACTTCGGCCAAATCAGCAACTCCTATGCTACCGGACAGGTTACTGCCGACTTTTGTGGCGGTGGTTTGGTATGTTCCGATAGTGGTCAGATAATTAACACATATGCTTCAGGTGATGTTACCGGAGATACATATGTGGGCGGTCTGGTAGGATATCTTGACGGAGCCATCCTGGAATCTTCTTTTTCAGTCGGTTCAGTTAACGGTAGCGAATCCGTCGGTGGATTAATCGGTTATGTCACTAGCTCAACCTTTAACAATAACGGCTGGTGGACGGGTAGCTTTACTGATGTCATTGGAGATGGCGACTCAATACCGTCCACAGAAAGTTTTTATAACGAAACAGACAAAGCGGCATTTTATTCCTCCGATCACGGCATTTATACACAAGGGGAAGACCAGTGGAATTTTGAGGAAGTCTGGCAAACAACTGACACTTACCCCATCCTTGCATGGCAGCCGGAACCTCAAGAAAATCCTACCCCCACTCCCACACCCGAATCCACTCCCGCCCCTTCTCCCCACCTCGAAACTACCTTCTCACCCGCCACATCTTCCTCCTCACCCCCCGGAACGCCTGCCTGTACCTCCTCCAAACCTCTCTTTATCCCCGATCTCTTTGAGATCAGAACTACCCAAACTTCTGCCAAACTCTTCTTCACCCCACAAGCCGATACTTCTGATTTCTATGTTAGCTTTCCCGAAAAATCTAATGTCGAGGAACATGGTGAAGCCGTTACTCTACTCCGGGAAGGTGTCCAGTCCCATACAATTTTTCATCTCAAACCTGGCACCACTTATTACGCCAAAGTCCGCGGCCAAAACGGCTGTATGCCCGGGGATTGGAGTAATGTTATGGCGTTTAAAACTAACTCCCAAACCTTTTACAAAGGTTTTTCTCCTGTCAGCAATACTGTACCTAATTATGTTATAAAAATATCTCCAAAATCTGCTGTTCCAAGTCAAGCTCCACAAACAACCCCGGCCCCTACTCAATCACCAAAACCAACTGAACCACCCAAACAAACACAAACTGATTCTCAATCCGGTCAAGCATCTAAAAAATGTTTCCTTTGGTGGTGTTGGTAAAATTTGCCTCTTTCCCCCCATCCACTCTGTCAGAGATGTCCAACTCCACATTCTTTTTGAGTCATGGAAGTAAAAATTTTCCTTAACAACTTTTTATCATCAAGATACTCCATCGTCTATAATTTAATTAAACAAATGGGTGTCAAACATTTCACGAAGTTTTCTCTACTCCTACTTTTGGTTTTATTTATCTTTGCTAGTTTTAGATATTTCTACCAAGGCGACCCAAAAGGCATCGGCACTGACAATTTTGAAATAATTGCTCACCGGGGTGCTCATGTAATGTGGAAACAGGGTGAGTATGATTTGGCAACAGGCTGCGAAGCCACCCATATCTACGAACCTACGGCAGAACAAACTTATATTGAAAATACAATAGAATCAATTGGCAAAGCTTTTGAATCGGGAGCCACAATTGTAGAAATTGACATCAGACCAAGCAAGGATAATATTTTGATGATTAACCACGAAGAGAACCTGGAATGTAAAACAAATGGTCATGGAAAGATTGGCGATTATACTGCAGAAGATCTCAAAAAGCTTGACATTGGTTTTGGGTTTACTTATGACGATGGGAAAACTTATCCCTATAGGGGCAAGGGTGTTGGTAAAATGCCGACTCTTCAAGAAGTCCTTGAAAAATATCCTGATAAACAATTTTTAATCGATCACAAGGATAGAACTATGAAAACTGCAAATTTGCTAGTCGATCACCTTAAAGAGTTAAGCGAGAAGCAAAGAAAAAATATTTATTATTGGGGTTCCAAGGAGATCGGGGATTATATAAAAGAGGAAATCCCAGAAATAAACCGACTGTTAGCCAATAGGGCAGAGATGAAAACCTGCATAATCAAATATGTTTCTAGCTTTGGCTTATTGGGTTTTGGTGAGGAATGTCAAGGTTTAGCTGTAGGTATGACTAGGCAATACTCAAAGTACATGTGGGGTTGGCCCATTAATTTTATTAAAAAGGCTCGGGAGAAAAATAGCCCGGTTTACTTGGTGGTAGATACTCCCGATGATGTAGAGTGGGCTAAAAATTTACCCGTCGATGGAATAATTACCGACCATATCGAGTTGGTTGGAAGTGAGTTCCGGCAACTACTCTGAGTTATTAACCCATCAAGCAGGAAAACCCAATAGCACAGCTTGAGTAAGATACTATTCCCTTTTATCTGAATTCTGTTTTTTAACCCTTTCTTTGTGTTCCACCTTTACTACCAGATTTGGCTTTAATCCGGCGACAGCCGGTAATAGGTGGTTTAGTACTTGTTCTGCTGTCATTCGGAATTCTTTGCCTTGTGCTGAAATTTTTAGCCATCCCTTTTTATCCCTGTAATATTTTTCGACAAAATTCTTGGTTTTCAAGTAAATAACGTAACTATCGTTTTTCAGGTTCATATGGATAAAATTATAACAGTCGCACAGAGTTTACTTTGTTATTTTAAAAATAACAATCTTCCTGTATATAATCTTCCTATGCCAATAACTTATGAGTTCCGGGATATGACCGATATCGAGTACCGGCAGGAGCAAGCCGCTTTTGATCAATACGGTCAAGAATTTGGCAATCCCAAAGAACAGCAGGAAAGATTTGGTTATGTTGCTCTTAAAAATGGCAATTTTATCGGAGCATCAAGCGGATTAGCCCAAAAATTCGACAATTCATGCGGCAAATATTTCTATTTGAGTGACCTTTTGGTTGAAAAAGATTATCGCAAAAAAGGCATCGGCAAAAAACTCCTGGGTCTTCTGGAAGAAAAAGTAAAATCTCTTGGTGTGGAATATATTTGGACCTGGACGGCATCTTATGAGGCAGAAAGTTTTTACATAAAGCAGGGGTACAAAATTTTTACCCTTCAGGCCATTCCCGAGTCGGTTTAATTAAGAAACTAAAAACTTAAACAAAGTTTTATCAATATTGTCCATACAACACTAATAGGCAACAATATTGAACTGCTATCTTTAATCCCAAGTGCACAACCATTATTCAGTAAAAGTCAATGCAAAACCCTTACTATTACCTCTTCCGGTTCGGCCAATACGATGAATATAATCTTCATAATTATTCGGCTCATCGTAGTTAATAACGTGAGTAATGTCAGCAATATCCAAACCTCTGGCTGCAACGTCTGTAGCCACCAAAATATTTATTCGGTTTTCTCGAAAGCTTTCCATGATTTGCTGCCTTTGATGTTGTCTTTTCCCTCCATGTAACCCTTGAGCGCGAAAACCTTTTTTGATCAAACTTGTTGATAGTCTTTCTACAATTAATTGAGTAGAACCGAAGACAAGCACCTTTTTAAACTCCGGACTAGATACTAATTGATGTAATTTTTCTTCTTTAGCGTGTCGGGATACTCTCACGATATTTTGCTCTACGTGAGAGGAGGTATCCTGGATTTTCGTTGAAACTTTTATCGGGTTTCTTAGAAATGATCCCGCCAATGGTTCTAGCTTTTTATTCATTGTTGCTGAAAAAAATAGTGTTTGTCGATCCTTAGGAATTTGTTCCACAATTGACTTGATATCATCGATAAATCCCATGTCCAACATCCGATCCACTTCGTCCAAAACTACGGTGTCTAAAGTCCCAAAATTAATTACTTTCCGCTTGCCCAGGTCCATTATCCGACCAGGAGTTCCAATAATTACATGAGGACCTCTTTTAATCTTGATAATTTGTTCTCTGATGTATGCTCCCCCTATTGCCAGAGCAATATAAACCTTTAGCCCCATCGTAAACGATCTGAATTCTTCTTTGATCTGTATTGCCAGTTCTCTTGTTGGTGCCATCACAATAATTCTTTCATTGGGGTTTTTGATAATCTTGTTAATCAAAGGTAGTACATAAGCTGCTGTTTTCCCTGTACCGGTGTTAGCAATTCCCAGTACATCAAGATTCTTAGTCACAAGTGGAATAACCTTATCCTGAATTTCTGTTGGTTTTGTGTAACCTTTTGTTTTAATGTTTTTTAAGAGTTGGCCATGAAATCCGAAATCGGTAAATGAATTGAGTGTTTCTACTTCTTCGATTTTGACAAAATCTTGGGCCTTCTTAACATAAAAAGCCCGGTTTATTTTGCTCCGAAAATCCTTCCGATTTCTATTATTTTTTCTTTGACAATGGGATTTGTGAAATCCACCAGAACATTTACTTTTGTACATAATTTTATTAAATTGTGGCAATCCGATCCGTCGGATTAATGTGCCCAATCTAATAAAATCATTATTTATCAACGCTATCGGGCAGACTATGATTATACGCCTAAATTAAATCTCGTTAGTATAACACACTTTACCTAAACACACACAAAATTTCGATATAAAAAATGATTTATGTCATTATCAGATGTTTTAAAATAAGATATACTCCCTTAATTGTGAACCAGTTCACACAAATTAATGCAAAAGCTCAAGATATTAACTCAAACTGCCTTGCCTCATTTTCGTGAACATGGCCTGAAAATTAATTATAAAAAAGGCCAGCTCTTTGTTCGGCCTGAAGACACTGCTCAAGGCATTTATTATCTGGCATCCGGACAAGCTTTACTTTTTGCCAGCAAGGGAGATGGTGTGGAACAAATCATTGGTATTTGGGAAGAAGGAGCAATATTTGGCAAGGTGGGAAGTGTGATTCCCCAGCGTCACCTGACTACTTACACCCAGGCACTATCGGATTGTCTGGTTTACCGGCTGGATTGTAACCAATTCCAATCTCTTCTTCAAAACGAGCCAGCTTTTGCCAGTGCCTACATGCAACAAGTATCCTTCAACAACATTTTTATTCTTAGCCAGTCACTCACATTGGGGGAAAGGAATATTTATTCGCGGATAATTTCCCAATTACTTATGCTATCGGATTTCTATGGAAGCATTAAAGGCAATAGTTGCAAACTACGGGTTGTTTTAACTCAGGAACAACTGGCTGCCATGCTCTGTATTACTCGGGAGTACCTAAGCAAAACGCTAAAAAAGATCAAGCTAAAGAAGCTAATCATGGTAGATAAAAACGGAAACATAACCATTCCCAGTCTCGCCAACCTTAAAAAAGAATTAGAAATGGCTTGATTTTGTTTACTTGTTAAATCAAAGCTTTATCTCGTTCTTGTATCCGCATTTAGGGCAAACGCCATTATTTTCCCAAAACTCTTCCGCTTTCTGTTTTTGTTCTTCCGTTGGTTGGGGCATAAATGAGTTTGTAGAAAGCATGGCACTGGCACTAAATTTGTGACCGCAATTTACACAGGTTATTTCATACTGTTTAATTTTAGTCATATAACTAACTTTATTCTAAATTCTTAAGTTACTCAAGTGTTTGGTGCTGGACCGTAACTTCTTTATTTGATAATTCGGACAAATTCATACTGGGAGCGAAACGAAATGGTAAAATTAATTAGTACATATTAATCGGAAAGGGGAATGTGAGCAACGCTTCAAATGCTGATCATCAATCATCCAAAGTTACTCATCGCATAAACGCTAAAGCACTTGAACTGCTTGATCAGTACCCAGATGGTTTGAGTTGGGCCGATCTCCTCTCCGCAATAAAGTCATCCGATTCCAAGTTTCATCCCAAAACCATCAACGGTTGCATCTGGAAACTTACCCAAAAATTCCCCGAGCTAGTATACAAACCCTCCCGTGGACTTTTCCGCCTTCGCAAATATGATAAGGCAAACAAATAGGCTAACTGCCCCAATTCGTAAAAATTCCCACTGCCAATTCCGCCCAAAGATAAAGCAACGCTACCGTCAACACAATGCCTATAGCTATTCTTTGAAATATATTCTTGAACTTTCTTGCTGCCACTACGAATAAACTCCCCATTCCAAACAAAAGAGTCCCCATCACCATAAAGTCTTCCAGGACCCATTTAATCCTTTCCTGAACCGGATTACCCGGATCAACCATTTTCCAGTCAAATTTCATTCCCAAATAGGGGATTAGGAGGATCAGCCCGGTTACTATGGCTACTAATAAAAATGCTCTTTTATCCATCAATAAATCCTTTTTACTAGTGTTAGCCGAATTACTCATAATATTTATTATCCAGCAAAACAATATCTTTTCTAGTCCATACCACAAAACGCTTTTTAGCTAGCTCCCAGCCTATACTAACTTTGTTCTTCCTTTGCGTCAACCACCATAAACGTCCTTATTGGCCTGATTACAGTTTCGACTACTTTTGTTTCCTGACCTCTCCAACCGTGGACAAACTCTCCCCCAGGCAAATCAGTACGCCATCCTAGGTAATATTTTTCTACCTGTTCGCAGCATCCTGCTCTTGATAACACATTAGTTCCTAAAAGTTCCGGTCTTTCAAGCATTTTTCTGCCTCACAATAAATTATTAAAACAAAGGGCTCGGTATATGTAACAATATTAGCAAATTCAAAGATCTGTGACACCACGACTTACTTAAGTAATAAAGTTAAAGTTGTATACTAAATTTAGGAGGTAAAAAGTATGAAATGCAATCAGACTGACAACGCAATTTATGGTCTCGGGTTTATCGGCTCTGCCGTCTACTTTATCGGTCAAGCCACCACCTTTGGAGAGGGCGTAGTTGGTTTTCTAAAAGCTTTAGTTTGGCCTGGCTTTCTGGTCTACCAGGCTTTTCAAGCTTTAAACGGCTAAGGCAAAACTCTCTTAATTCAGGGGTTTTCTTATCATTAAATAAACTCTACCGTGGTCTTCGGAAAAAGTAAGAACAACTGAATAATCACCGTCATTCCACCTCATTGATCCCGTTGCCTCGTCGTAGGTAAACTTAGCCTTATCTTGGTACAAATCCTCGTAAGTGTCTACATATTCACCCACATCTTCTTTTGCTGTAAAGTACTGAGTATACTCAATTTCACCACCGTTTTGGTTCAGATGCCCATAGCTGCTTTCCTGCTCAGTCCAGTCTTCGTCAATTTTTACTATTTGCGGGTACTCACTATAATAGCGGTTTTCCTCCTGGTATTCTTCCGCAGGCAAATACACTTGTAAATAAGCATTGCTCTGTGAGCTGCTCTCGTAATATGAGGCAGACACTTTATATTTACCAATTTTACCTTCAACCTGAGAAGACGACAGGCCATCTTCATTCACTTCGCCCATCAATGATTTGTAATAAGCTATATATTCTTCTTGGCCGGCTTCCGTTCCAAATACAACATTATAATAGTTCACCGGAACTCCAAAATACCCTCCAAAACTTACCGGATCATCATTAACAAAAAACTTCATGGAACTTATGCTTGTTAATTTGTGCAATGGAACCTGGTCGTTGGGATAACCTTCTAAACTGATGTCGAGTTCAACCTCGTTTTCATTGTTATCAGTTATCACTTCTCCGCTTACCGGTTTTTTATCCCCACTGTTGCTCGAATATCTTTGAAATAGAATACTTGCCAGAGGCAGAACGAAAATAAAAAATAGAATTGCAATCAATAATTTTCTTTTGTTATTCATGTAACCTATTATACTCAATGTTTGATTTGACTAGGAATTTATATACTCACCAATTGTTATAATTAACTAATGAAACTACGACATCTGACTTTATTTTTGTATTTTATTGCTGCTCTCTGGCTTGTCTTTGCCATTCTGTGGTTTTTTCGCAATTCTGACTACCGCTATTTTTATTCATCTGTTGGTCTCGTTTATACCCTTGTCCTGTCGTTGTCGGCTTACTTTATTGGCAAAAAACAGCTTTGGGCTTGGTGGTTGGCTGTTGCATTTATCAGTGTTAGTCTTATTGCTTCCATTTTCGATGAAATCGGCTGGATTGACATTGTCGCCATTGCCATTACTTCTTTCGTTTTGGTAAAACTTATAAAAGGACGGTCTCTAATCACCGGAAACTAACGATCAGTTATTTGTTATACTCTGCCATGGAAGACTGCATATTTTGTAAAATTGTCCGCGGCGATATGCCTTCACACAAAATTTGGGAAGACGAAAATCACCTTGCATTTTTATCAATTTTCCCAAACACCCCAGCTTTTACGGTAGTAATTACCAAAGAACACTATACTAGTTATTTTGCCGATCTGCCCGAAGAAGTTTTAAAAAATTTGGTTGTTGCTGCCAAGAAAGTAGCCAAACTGCTTGATTGGAAACTTGAAGATGTTGGCCGTACCGGAATGATCTTTGAAGGCTTCGGGGTTGATCACATCCACGCTAAACTGTTCCCCATGCACGGCACAGCCAACATGTCAGAGTGGCAGCAGTTAAAATCGAATGTTGACAAGTATTTCGAACACTACGAAGGCTATATTTCTTCTCATGATTACAGAAGGGCAGATGATGAAGAACTAGCCAAGCTGGCTGAGAAAATCAGGGAATAACATAAGCTCAACACACAAACAGACTCCTCTTACTATTGGTATTTATCCCTGATACTTGAAATTTTCAACCCCGACTCTCACTAATTATTAATATATTTCTCTCCAGTTTCTTATATCTCATTGTTATCCTGGAACGATAATCTTTAACCACAAAAGGAGATACAAATGCAGACTTTATTAAACCCTTATATAAGCTTTAAGGATAACGCCAGAGAAGCCATGGAGTTTTATCAATCGGTTTTTGGTGGTAAGTTAGAAATAAATACTTATAAAGAATTTGACGCATCAGAAGACCCAAGCGAAGACAACAAAATAATGCATTCCATGCTGGAAGCCGACAACGGCATAACTTTCATGGCTGCCGATACTCCAAACAGTATGGAATATCGTCCAGGAAACAATATAAGCATATCGCTGAGCGGTGATAACGAGCAAGAGTTGCAAAGTTATTGGGAAAAACTATCTAAAGGTGCTACTATTCAGGAACCTTTAGAAAAAGCGCCTTGGGGAGATACTTTTGGTATGCTTCGTGATAAATTTGGAGTCGAATGGTTGGTAAATATCGCCCAATCTAAATAAAGTGAAAAGTCTATTTCTCTTTATATGTCTCTTCTAGGGCTTTTATTTCTATTTTCTTCATCTCCAGCATTGCCCTCATCACCCTCTCTGCTTTCTTTGTATCTTTATCCTGAATCATCTCATCCAAAACTGTCGGCACTACCTGCCACGATACTCCATACTTATCCTTTAACCATCCGCACACACTTTCCTGACCACCTCCAGAAGTTAATTTTTCCCAGTAATAATCCACTTCATTCTGATCCTTACAATTTATCAAAAACGACACCGCTTCCGAAAATTTAAACTCCGGACCGCCGTTGAGAGCTATAAATTCCTGGTCTTCGATTTTAAAATTTACCGTCATTACCGAACCCTTTGGTTTTCCTGACACTTCCGCGCTTGCTTCTCCGTATCTGGTGATATTCAATATTTTTGAATTCTTAAAAATCGAAATGTAATAGTTTGCCGCTTCTTCGGCTTCATTGTCGAACCATAGGGTAGGGATAATCTTTTGCACTGACCAGATACTACAAGTCAAATATCAAAAAAACATCAAATTATTCAGTAAGTATTGTAAGAAAACATTTTTATCCGCAATAACCAACCACGTCAACTTTGTATTTTATTGTGCGCCAATTTTTACCGGAAAATACTCTCCCGACTTCTTTTCAAACCTATCGCCGACTACGAATTGGTCAAAACCCTGTTTAGTAGCCACTGAGACCCTTACTCTTTTACCTTCGTCAGTTGTAAATATCAATTGATAACTTTCGTTGTCGTCATCGTCGGCCTTGATCTTCTTATCGGTCAAAACTCCTTTCCAGCTTGACTTCTTTTGGCGCAGTGATACGAACGTAAAAATTATTGTAACCGCTGCTACAAATATTATCGTCAATAATGTTTCATTCATAACAAATATTATATTAAAAAAATAAAAAATATTTTACCCGCAATGGTTATCGCCCGTTAAACACATGGATCAAGTACAGTTTACTATGCTGACTGTTTGACGATCGTTTAGTTCTCTTTTAAAATAATAAGATAAATGAAAAAAACGACTCAACTTATTACGGACATCCAAGTAAGCCAAATCGCCAAGGGCATATCTTTACTGGCTGTTATCATGCTCCACTCCCTCTCTTCTTTTTTCCCTATTCATACGGTTACTGACAATAGACTATCCTTTTTGTATATCCTTCTAAACCAGTTTGCCCGTTTTTGTGTTCCTTTATTTTTGGCTTTATCCGGCTTTGGTCTCAGTCGTAAATATCAAAACCAGCCTCTGAACATCAAAGAGTTTGTCAAAAGAAAAATTAATAAACTATTCCCTTTGTACTTATTATGGTCTCTGATATTGATTTTTGTATTCAAACTCATGGACACCTGGCCTTCGTCAGGCCAACCTGTATGGGAAACAATATTATTCGGAAATGCAGATTATCACCTTTATTATGTTTTGTTAATATTTCAGATGTATCTCGTTTTCCTTGTTCTGCCTATGATCCGAAATAATCGCCAGTTTTTGTTGATATTAATCTTTTCTGGACTTATCCAGGCCCTAAATTTCTATGTCATCCGCCGCTTCTCTTTAAAGGATTTACGTTTAAATGAATTTATCCTTAATGATCAAACCCAGTACCGACTTCTAGGCAACTGGCTTTTTTATTTTCTTCTTGGTGCTTTTTTGTCCAGAATGAATCTTGATCTAATCAAAACCCCAAAACCAATTAAAATATTTTTAGCTCTAATGATTGGGCTTGGGCTAGCCTGGTCAGTTTTTGATTCAATTTGGCTTTTTGAAAAGACCGGCAACATAATATATTCAACAAGCTTCACCCGTCTCCCTGTTATGGTTTATGCAAGTGGTGTAATTTGTGCCACATTGATTTTTGGCAGCCGGCTAATTTATCATCTAAAACTTAATAGCTCATTGCTTTTGTCAATAGGCAAGCACTCTTATGCGATTTACTTGTCCCACACATTATTCCTTAGAATCCTGGAAAATATTGTTTCGGGAGAAGGCGATCTGGTTTCGCTAGCCCTTTCCGCCACCTTGCTCGTTGGCGGGTTAAGTGTTGGCAAACTTTTCACCATCGGCTGATTTATAAGTGTTGTCTAAAAAACACCACAGTTCTTTCCATCGCTTGCCCAAATGATGGCGCACTCAAGTTATGGTCTCCGCCCTGATATTCATAAAGCTCGGCCTTTTTGCCCTCGGTTTCCATTGCGTTTTTTAGCTGTCTTGACAGTTCTATCGGTACGCTGTCATCCGCTGTTCCATGATGTAGTTGTATTGCTCCATTTATATCTGTCAAATACGAGTACGGATCAATCTGTTCCCAAAATTCAGGGTTTTCCGATGGCAGCCCGTACTGATTAATCATTTCCGGCTTATTCCTTTCTAAATTTAAGAATGGGATCTTTTCATTATAAGTTTCCAGCATCCCCTCAAAACTGCCCACCACTCCGGCCCAAAAGACTCCGGCATCAATCTCCGTTGAGATTACCATCGATCTTAGCCCGATTTCACCGCCGTTTGAATGCCCCCACACCCCGATTTTATCAGGATTCGCCCCGGCGAATTTTTTTAAAGAAGCTATTGCGTTTAATGTATCCACCACATATGTTTCCGAAAAGTGCGCTCCTTCTGCCTCTCCCTCCGATTGCCCATGTCCCCGCATGTCAATTTTAAAGGTAATAAAGCCGTTTCTGGCCAAACTATCCTGGTAGGCTACATACCTCTCGGTTGTCCTATACTGATTTGGCGGTATGTACCCATGAAGGAACGCAATAATCGGGAATCCATTCTCTGGTTTTTCCATGCTTGGTACCGTTAACAATCCAAATATTTTATGTCCTTCGGACAAATACGTTGCTATATAACGTGTATAGTTTGTCCCCGGTGCCAAAGTCTCCACGATTTGAATATCGCTGCCCTCATAATTTTTCTTCCTCAAGGCTTCAATAGCCATGGGATGCAAGGGTTCTTCTGATCTAATTTCCCGCTCCTCTTCCGTTTGCAGATTTCTACCCTGTTTCAAAAACCCAAAATCTATAAAAATTGTAGCCAAAGCTGCAAAAAAAATTACCCCCGCAAGCACTCTCACCAATCTGCTTCTCATATCCAATTTTACCAAGGCTCGACCAAGATCACCTGTATCAATTTTCCTGGTTGCCCCACTTCAGGAATTATTCAATACTTCAAAAACTTTTTTTCTGGACTTCATTCCTTTAACTAGGAAAACCCTATTCGTCTTGACTTTAAAGAATCTGGCTACGGCTACCATAACAGCATTGTTAGCCTTGCCCTTTTCCGGTGTTTCGTTCACATAAACATGCAAATTCCCCGTCAAATCTTTGTCTATCTTACTTATTTTTGAATTCGGGTGGGTAATTACTTTTACTTTCACAAGGAGACTATTACTAACTTTTATTTAAATATTTACCGAAACTTAACATATTATCTCTATATTAACACCAATAATAATTAAGTTATGCAGTGAACTACCTACCAATATATGCACAAAATAATATTCCTAACCAATACTGCCCTGGGATGGGTGGCTGGTGGCCAATGATGGGTGGTGGTTGGTTGAGTCAGGTCTTGGGCTTAACAGCTTTTATATTATTCTTGTTGATTTTGGTCGCTCTTTTTCGTTGGCTTTGGAAAAAGGGGAATCAAGGCTCTAAATAAATGAATCACCCCAAATCATACTATTGCCCTATGCATCCCGAAGTTGAGACCGGTCAACCGGGTAACTGTCCAAAATGCGGCATGAAACTTGTTAAAAAAGAACTTACCCATCCCGGAGAAAAAACTTCTCACATACTCCACCAGGTAAGGACCGGGCATGATCATACCGCTATGCTGGCTGGTCCGAATGCCGCTTCAGATTTTCTCAAAAGGTTTTATGCTGTCACTCTACTCCTTATTCCGTTATTTAGCTTGTCCGTTCCCGGCATTAGAGTCCTTAATATTCCTGATTTTCCTCTAAGACCCATCACTCAGATTATTCTGGCATCCATCATTTTCTATTATGGCCTAATATTCTTTCAACACGCCTGGCATGAAATTAGAATGCGCAACTTTGGCATGATGACTTTGGTTTCTCTTGGTGTGGGTGCTGGTTATCTTTTTTCGCTAATTTCAACTCTGTCTCCCGTTATTGAAGCGGAATTTTATCTGGAGATTTCTACACTTATTTGGGTGCTTCTTTTTGGCCACTACCTGGAAGCCAGATCGTCTACTTCTGCTGGTAATGCCTTGGAAGAAGTATCCAGATTACTTCCCAAGGAAGCTCATTTGCTAGCAACAAGTGGTGTGAGAGATGTTGACGCAGTCACCCTAAAGAAAGGGGATAGGGTGTTGGTCAGGCCTGGTGAAAAAGTCCCGTCTGATGGAGAAATAGTTAAAGGTTTTGGTAACTTTGATGAATCGCATCTTACCGGTGAATCCCTTCCTGTGGAAAAACGCAAAGGTGATTCTGTTTCTGCCGGTGCCATAAATCTAGATGGCTCGGTTGAAGTGCGTTTATCTCGTGTGGGTGAATCTTCCACTGTTGGTCAAATCCGACAGTTAGTTTCCCAAGCCCAACAAACCAAGCCTGCTGTTCAGCGTCTGGCCGATCGGGTGGCCGGATGGCTTACCCTATCTGCCCTTGCTGTTTCCCTTGCCACCCTTATCGTTTGGTCACTGGTTCTTGGGCGGACTTTCGTTTTTTCGATTACTCTCGCTATTACCGTTCTCGTCATTGCTTGTCCTCATGCGTTGGGTTTGGCTATACCCACCGTTTCCACAATTGCCACCCGTCTTGCTGTCAATAACGGAATTTTTATCAAAGACATGGCCAAAATAGAATCTGCCAAGGATACCGACTACGTAATTTTTGACAAAACCGGCACTCTTACCCGCGGTCAATTTGGGGTAACAGAAGTCAAGCCCTTCTCGGTTGACAATCGTCAACTTCTCTCTATTGCTGCCAGTATCGAAAACCAGTCCTCGCACGTTATTGGTCAGGCGATTGTTAATTATGCCAAACAAAAGAACGTACCCCTTTATGATGTTAACAAATTTGTAAATCTTCCCGGTTCTGGTGTCAGGGCTATGCTAAAAGGGCAAACTTATTTTATCGGCAGTCACTCTTTTATGGAAAAAAAGAAGCTAATAACACCTGAAATACAACGCACAATTAAGATTGACGGGAAAGGTTCTACTGTTATTTATGTAGCCGACAAAAACCACATACTTGGGGCGATTATTCTAGACGATCAAATAAAAGATGAGTCTTATCAGACCATAAGCCAGCTCCATAATATAGGCATAAAAGTGGCCATGCTTACCGGTGACTCCACTGTAGCTGCCGACTTTGTTGCCCATGAGCTAAAACTTGACAGGGTATTCGCTCAAGTTCTGCCTCAAGAAAAGTATACATACGTCAAAAATTTGCAATCCGAAGGTTATACTGTGCTCATGGCCGGTGATGGTATCAACGATGCCCCGGCTCTAACCCAGGCGAATGTCGGCGTTGCCATCGGTGCCGGAACGGATATCGCCCTTGAAGCCGGCGATGTCATTCTTACACAAAGCAACCCCCAGCATGTAGTCCGCCTCATAATTCTCTCTAAAAAAGTCTATAAAAAAATGATCCAAAATCTTTTTTGGGCAGTTGGCTATAATATCCTTGCCATTCCTGCAGCTGCTGGTCTTTTTATTCCTCTAGGGTTTCAACTTACTCCCTCCGTTGGTGCTCTGCTCATGAGTTTGTCCAGTGTCATTGTAGTTGTAAATGCTTTAAGCATAAGAAGCATCAAACTAAAAACCGCCTGAATCTTTAGCCAAAGATTGTCAGCTCAACCAGCCCCATGCTATATTTCTTATATATGACATTTTTGATATTCCTCTTTTTTGTCTTGGTTTTTGTAGCCATAATTTCCGTTAGAATTGTCCAGGAAGGTTATCAGGGATTAGTTGTAAATTTGGGTACCTACTCCAGGACTCTCGGCCCGGGTGTCCATTTTATAATTCCCTTTTTGGAGACCATTCAGAACGTAGATATCAGGGAACAAGTCCGCGACATCCCCTCTCAGGAAGCCATTACCATTGATAATGTCTCCTGCATGGTTGATGGTATCGTCCGCTTTAAAGTTGTTAATCCCTCAGTTGCCATCTTTAAAGTTCAAAACTATATGAACCAAATTTCTGCCAAATCCCAAACCGCTCTCCGCGATATTATTGGTAGCGTTACTCTCGATGAACTTCTCTCGCAGCGTGTTCACATTGCCGAACAAATCAAATCCATTGTTGATACTGCTGCTGAAAACTGGGGAGTCGATATTTCTGCCATTGAAGTCCAAAACATTGAAATCCCGGCTGACATGAAAAGGGCCATGGCCCAACAGGCTGAAGCCGAACGTGACCGCAAGGCCCGGGTGATCAAAGCCGAAGGGGAAAAGGAGGCCGCCATTAAACTTTCGGAAGCTGCTGAAGCCCTCTCCAAATCCAAAGGCGCCCTCTCTCTGAGAACCCTCCAAACCTTAAAAGAAATATCTGCTGATCCCTCGGAGAAAATAATTGTCACTCTTCCGGGAGATTTTTTTGACCTAAAGAGTATCATCTCCCGTGAATAACCAAAGATACCTACAACTGGCCTTTAATGGAACTCTGTCTGAGCTTAGGAGTTCTATCCGTGACATACCCAGAAACGATAACATTATTATTGAAGCCGGAACACCACTGATAAAACGTGAAGGTATCAATGTTGTCCGCTCCATCAAATATCATTGGCCGGGTTTGGTTTATGCGGACATGAAGATCGTTGACGGGGCTGAGGGTGAGGTTTTGGCTGCCAAAAATGCCGGGGCTGATTTTGTTACCGCTGTTGGCACGGCTTCCCCGGAAACTTTACGAATATTTGTCGAAACTTGTCGCCGTTCTAATATTACTTCTGTTGTTGATATGATAAACACTCAAAATCCGATGCGGATTCTTTGGAAAGCCAATATTACTCCTGATGTCGCCATGATCCACCGAGGTCGTGATGAGGAATCATCCCACGGTGCGGTTATCCAATACAAAAATATTGCCAAAATTAAAGGTAAATGGGATATCACAGTTGGTGCTGCCGGGGGCATTGATAAAAAAGAATTGCGTTCCGCAATTTTCAACGGTGCCGACATTGTTGTTGTCAATTTGGTCCATTCAACTGATCCATGGAAGGGGATTACTCTCGACCTTGATTTTCAGCACCAGATAAAAGAGTTCCTTGACTTTGTTAAGTAGGATGTGATTTTGTTAACATTTCTAGTTAAAACTATCTCAATTTCGTTTTTTTTATTTAATTTATTAAACCGCTATGGTTTAATAAAACAAGCTAGCTATTACTACGATTTTAATGAAAATTAGGAAACTTTTTAATAAACGAGTATTTATTCTGACGGCTTTTTTCATCAGTCTTTTCTCAAGTGTCTATCTCTTCCCTGTTTTCCATACTTGGTACATTCGGGCTGCCGCTAGTATTATTTGGGACGGTGGTGGCGATGGTACTTCCTGGCTTGACCCTCTCAATTGGGACACTGATATTGTCCCCGCTGCTGACGACGACGTTCTCATAGATTCCAATGTTACTGTTATTCTTTCTTCACCGGTCACTATAAATTCCCTTATATTAGGAAAAATAGATAATACTGCTGCCTCATCTCTTGAGTTCTCCTATGACGCCATATCCCTTGGTGCCCTTACTCTAGCTGCCGGTGATTTAACTGTCTATCCGGGAGGCAACATTACCCATACTGCCGGTTCCGGTGCTTCAATAGTCGGCAAAATCAACATTGATGTTCAATCCGGCAACGCCTATGTTCATGGTACTATAAACGCTAATTCAAAAGGGTATGGTAAAGGTTCCGGTCCGGGAGAGGGTACTGATGGTAACGGAGGTGCCGGAGGTGCTGCTCACGGTGGTTTCGGTGGTAATGGTCAGACCAGGGCCGGTGGGGTTATCTCTTACGGTTCGCTAACTCAACCTGTTACTTTAGGAAGCGGAGGGGGTGACTACAATAATCAGTCTGGCGTTGGTGGAGGAGCAGTAAAGTTAACAGTATCGGGAACAACAACGATTAACGGAACAATTTCTGCAAATGGTGCTCGAAGTTCTACTTCTGATTATTATTCTCATGGTTCCGGCGGTGGTTCCGGCGGATCAATCTGGATTCAAACGGGCTCTTTAAATGGTAGTGGTAATTTACTTGCTGAAGGCGGAGGGACTATCAATACCTATTATGGTGATGGTGGTGGTGGAGCCGGTGGACGTATTGCACTATATTATTCTTCAAGTAGCGTCACTCTGGAACAAATATCTGTACAAGGCGCTAAACCTGATGGTGATCACACCAACTGTCAAAAGGGTGGCGCCGGTACAATTTTCCTAAAAAATGTTTCTGCGACATACGGCGATATTGTCGTTGACAATGAAGATATCGTTTGGTCCACATCTCGCCCACGCTTAGCCAAAACCCCCCTACCTTCCAATCTTACAGTCGATAATCTAACAATAACAAATTTTGCCGATATCGAATATACTTCGGTACTTAATGTAGAATCATCCCTCACAGTTGACCAAAAAGCCTTTTTTGGTTTAAGCAACAATGCTACCGTTAATAATCTTGTTGTACATCACAATGCCTACTTTTTTAATCATGTTGGCGCGAATATTAACTATAATTCTCTTGATTGGACTGGTGGTATTTTAGTCGATAACGGAGGTACCTTCTCGATGTTAAGTGGAGGAGGTAACTTAATTGTGCCAGCCACCTCTACCTTACATGCCAATGTTCCTCGAAGCTATTCAGGTGTCACCATAAATGGCACATTAACTCATACCGACAATACTAACTCTGACACCTACAAAATCAACTATAACGTTGATGGTGACTTCACAATAAACTCTACCGGTTCTATCGATGTAGATAGTAAAGGTTATTCTGATGGCAATGGTACTGGAGATGGCGCTGACGGAGACAAGGGTGCCGGAGGCGCAGCTCACGGAGGCAATGGCGGTAATGGTCAAACCAGACTTGGAAGCGTAATTTCTTACGGTTCAGCTACTCAGCCAGCAACGATAGGAAGTGGGGGCGGTCATAATAATACTTTTCAGGCAGGACATGGCGGTGGTGCTGTTAAGCTTATTATCACTGGTACTTTTAATGTGGGCGGTCCGGTATCTGCAAATGGAGGCGATAGTGTTACTTCTGATTTTTATTCACACGGTTCTGGAGGTGGTTCTGGAGGTTCAATTTGGATTAATGCAAACGAGATTACTGGTAGTAGCACTATAAGTGCGGATGGTGGTGGTGCTACCAATACTTATTATGGTGATGGTGGTGGTGGTGGTGGTGGTCGCATTGCTCTCTATTACGATACAAATTCTGTTGGGTTAAGTCAGATATCAGCCAAGGGAGGCATCCCTCAGGGGGATCACAGTGCAACCCAAAAAGGCGGTGCCGGCACAATTTACTTAAAAGCCGCTACGGCAACTAATGGCGATTTTGTAATAGACAACAAGGACAATGATTGGTCTACTTCCCGTACCCGGGTAGCTAAAACAACACTTCCTTCCACGCTTACTTTGGATAATCTTGCCATTACTAATTACTCCAACATCGACTATACTTCTTCCCTTAATGTGGTTTCAAGCCTTACACTCGACCAAAAATCATTTCTTGAATCATCTGGAGGAATTACTGCTGACAATCTAATTGTCCACAACAATGCCACCCTATTTAGCCAACTTGGTGCAAATATCGTTTATAACACTATCGATTGGAACGGAGGCATATTAGTCGATAATGGCGGCACCTTTGCTATCTTAAGCAGCGGTGTCGATTTAACTATTCCGTCTGGTTCTACCCTTCACTCGAATGTACCTCGAAGCTATAGTAATGTTTTTATCGACGGAGTCCTAACTCATACAGAAAATATCGATTCCGAAGTTTACAAAATCAACTATACTATTGGCGGCAATCTTTCAATAAGTTCATCCGGATCGGTCAATGTTAATGGCAAAGGTTTTGGTATTGGCTATGGTACGGGCGAGGGTACAGATGGAGCAGATGGATCTGGTGGTGCTGCTCATGGCGGTAATGGCGGTAATGGTAGAACACGGGCAGGGAGTATTGTTCCTTATGGTTCAGCTACTCAGCCAGTGACTTTGGGAAGTGGGGGAGGTCAAGTTTCCGGATACGGCGGTGCCGGTGGTGGTGCAATTAAGTTTATTGTTGGTGGTTATATTGACGTTGGCGGCCCGATATCTGCAAATGGAAATGCCGGTCCAAGTTATAGTTATGATGGCAGTGGTGGTGGGGGTGCCGGTGGTTCCGTATGGATCGATGCCAATGAAGTAAAAGGTGGCAGCACTATCAGTGCATCTGGCGGTGGTTCTGCTGATGGCTATTCAGATAAGGATGGGGGAGGTGGGGGTGGTGGCCGGATTGCAATTTATTATGATAGCTTGCCCTTTGCTATCGATAGAATATATGCATATGGAGGGAAACCTAGCGGCGCAGCCTCTACCTGTCAAAAAGGCGGTGCTGGTACAATATATCTCAAATCAAGTTCAATAAGTTATGGTGATCTAATTGTTGACAACAACGATCCTAACTGGTCTTCCTTACGGTCTAAAGTTGCCAAAACAGTATTGCCAGACTCACTTAATGTATCCAATATTACTATTACTGATTACTCCAACATAGATTATTCTTCCTCACTTAATGTCACATCAACGATTGTTATTGATCAAAAATCATTTTTTGATCTATCGGGAAACTTAAATGTAAATACCATTAATTTACTAAACGGATCTTCCTTTATCTGTCAAAGTTCGGCAGCTATTGATTACACCACCCTTAACTGGTCAGCAATATTAGTTGACAATGGCTGCGATTTTGCTGTTATTAGTACGGGTGGTAATCTTACAATTCCTTCAGGAGCTACTCTCGAAACTAATATTGCCAGACATTATGATAATGTTACCGTAAACGGGACCTTAAGCCATTCAGAAAATACCAATGAAGAAGTTAATAAACTTATACTTGCTATTGACGAGAACCTTACCGTAAATCCTTCTGGTTCAATAAATGTTAACGGAAAAGGCTACTCGGATGGTTATGGACCGGGAACCGGAGTTAGCGGCTCTAACGGAGCCGGCGGTGCTGCTTATGGCGGTGAAGGAGGTAATGGACAAAGTCGGGCGGGGAACAAAGTGCCTTATGGTGAAGAACGTTCTCCTGATTTACTTGGCTCAGGGGGTGGCCATCACGGATATGCTGCTGGTCATGGTGGTGGTGTCATCAAGATTAGTATTGGTGCCACCGCCACTCTGAATGGAGTGATTTCAGCAAATGGGGGTAACGGTGGGCTTTATGACAACTACCATGGTAATGGTGGAGGATCAGGCGGATCAATCTGGGTTACTACAGAAACATTAATAGGTTCCGGATCAGTTACTGCAAATGGAGGCAACACGGCCAACTATACATACGATGGTGGAGCTGGTGGTGGTGGTCGAATTGCATTGTATTACGGAACAAACACCACAAACTTTTCAGTATTGAGTGTTAATGGGGGTGTTGCATCTGGTGCTAGTGCCCAAAATGGCGGAATTGGTACTATATTTTTAGGTGGAAAATCATCTGATCCACTTAATCTACGTCAATTTAAAACTGATAATACCACCGCTATTGGACAGGGAGGAAACACTGATGAATCATCATTTATTGCTACTTTTCAGGTTCAGGATGGTGACAGTGAGGACACGATTACTCCGCAAGTCGAAATTCAAACACTTGGAACTCCATTTTCCAATGTTGCCACAAACATCGGCGCCAGCGTAGTATATACAGGTGCTATTGTCACGGCTCAGGTTACTGTTGATGGTCTTGCCGATACCGAGAGCTATCATTGGCAAGCTCGTGCCTGTGATGCTACCAACCTTTGTTCCGATTGGGTTAGCTATGGTAACAATACTGAAGACGAAGCTGATATTAGAGTTGTGATGAACACACCTCCCTCAGCTCCTGTCATCCCGGAATCATCGTTCTTTATCAACGGCCAGTATACTAATAGCCTTCAACCGATGCTCTCCTTTGTTTTGAGTGACCCTAACGCAGTCGACACTGTCGGATACCGAATCCAAGTCGATACTGAATCTGAGTTTGGATCTCCCATAATTGATTATGTTTCTGTCCAAGCAGCCCAGGGAACTCAGTCTTTTACTGTTGGTCAGGCTGCTGGCGAAGGGACATACAACGAAGGCTCTGAAGGTCAGGAACTCAGCACCGATAACTATTATTGGCGCGTCAAAGCCATTGATAATAAATCGGGAGAATCAGATTGGACTACCGCAACGGGTACACCTTCTTTTATCATTGATCAATCAAGACCGACGAATGGTGCCAATATGAAGATGAAAGCGCATGACGAAGCTTTGCATGAATACTCCCATTCTGACGAGCCGGTTTGGTTTAATCGAAACGATCTTTTCTTTAGCTGGGATGATGGTTCCGATGCCCAAGGAGTCAAAGGTTACTGTGTTTACCTAGGTAACGATCTTGAAGGCGATCCGGCTACCCAAAAAGGACTGCTTGGTTCTTCACCTGTCAGCACTACCGGCACTACTTGCCAGTTTATAACTGCCGATACTGAAATAGATTTCTCTAACTCTGCCCTTCGCAGCTACGAATGGCTTACCTCAAGCGACGATCTTTATTATTTCAAGATCAAAACTATTGATATTGCCAACAACACTTATGTCGGTCCTGACGAAACCAACTATATTTCCTTTTACTTTGATAACACAGCTCCCGAAAACGTAGTTGCCATTTCTGCCGCTAGCGGTACCTTTTCCAGCACTTCTGATATGTTTTTTACTTGGCCCACCACCAATGGCACTGCCGGCAATGACGAACATTCCCAGGTTCTTGGCTTCCAATACGCCATAAATTCCCGGGATAGTTGGATAGGGGAAACGCTTGATCCCAGTACCAATCTTGAATACTATTCACTTGGAATTGCTCAACCCTTTTATCTTCCCGCATCCGCTCAGGACTTGATACAGCTAGGCCAGAATACTATCTTCTTTCGCATCCTCGATCGTGCCGGCAACGCTTCAGAACTTAGAACTGCTTTTATTAACTACGGTGGTGAGGCCCCTAAATTTGCCCAGGGAGATTTTATTACCGTTACTCCCGGTCAAAACGATACCAATAGTTTTGCCTTTAGTTGGCCTGAGGCGGAACCTTCCTCCGGCAACACTATTGACACCTACTATTACATGATTAATACTCCACCACCGGTTTCTTACGCCACCATAACCTCTAACTCAGCCACCTATATAGCTACTGAATCTACTTCTATTGATACCTTCACGGTTCCCGGCCTGAGAAAAGGTGCCAACACTATTTATGTCGTTGCTGTTGACAGCAATAGTAACTACTCACCCACCAACACCATCTCTGCCACTTTCTACCTTTATTCCGAACTGCCTGATCCTCCTACTAATCTAACTGTCGCCGACAGTTCTATCAAAGATGTTTCTATTTGGCGATCATCCCTGGTTTGGAGTGAACCCACCTATAAAGGCACAGGAAACCTGACTTACCATATTGAGCGCTCTGAAGATGCTCTGACCTGGGAAGAAGTGGCCCAAACCACTAGCTTTTCTTATGTTGACACTGTCGAAGAATCCAAGCGCTATTATTGGCGGGTTGGCACCACCGACAATTCTGATCAATCGATTGCCAGTCCGTCTTATTCTTCGGCAGTTTCCATCATTCCCAAAGGTTCCTATACCGTCCCGGCACCACTAACTTCCGGTCCCGCATCCTCCTCCATTACCACCTCAAAAGCTACAATCAGTTGGACTACCAGCCGTACTTGTGACAGTAAGGTTGCTTATGGTTTGGCAAGCGGAAACTATTTTGATGACGAAGCCTATCGTTCCGTTCACATAACCGATCACGAGATCCAGCTCACCAACTTATCTCCAGGCACGAAATATTACTTCAAAGCCCGTTGGACTGATGAAGATGGTAACACCGGCGAAAGTGACGAAATGGATTTTACTACCGAACCGCCGCCTGAAGTTAAGGAGGTAAGGCTGAGTAACGTTGGTATTAGCAGCGCTCTGGTCAACTTTACCACCAAAAATGCTACCAAAGCCAAAATTTATTACGGAACTACCACTAGTTTTGGCGGCGCCAAGGAAGTCAGTACCTCGAAGTTGGAAACTTCCTATTCTGTTGAATTAAATCAGCTGGAGGATGGCACTAAGTACTACTACAAAATCAATACTTTCGATGAAGAGGATACTGAATACGAGGGCACTATCCTTGATTTCGAAACCCTTCCCCGTCCCCGAGTCACCAATGTCCGTGTTCAGCAGGTAGCCAATACTGCCCAATCAACCCTACTTGTTACTTGGGAGTCCAATACTGCCATTTCTTCCATCGTCACTTACTATCCCGAGAACAACCCCGAACTAGTCCGGGATAATGTTGATATTGAACTAAGGGATGGCGATCATCGCATGATCATCCGAGGTCTCTTCCCTGATACCGGTTACGTGTTAAGGGTTAGGGGTCAGGATATTATCGGTAACGAGGCTGTCTCGGACACTGTCAGGGTTACCACTGCTTCTGATACCCGTGCTCCGCAAATTTCTGAGATGAGTGTGGAAGGCGCTAACAGCCCACCGTCCAATTCTACCGCTCAACCCGCCCTCTCCCAGTTAATTATTAGCTGGAATACTGATGAGCCGGCTACCAGTCAGGTAGAGTACGGCGAAGGGTCCGGTACCGACTACAACCAGTTGTCACAGGAAGATCAAAACCTTTCCTACAATCACGTTGTAATTATCTCCGGCCTCACCCCGGCTAAGGTTTATCATTTACGTGCCATTTCCAAAGATAGTGCTGGTAACATTAGTAAATCAATTGATACGGTTACTATTACTCCAAAAGCCACCGATAATGCCTTCGACTTGGTTATTACCAACCTAAAAGAAGTCTTTGGCTTCCTGGGAAATCTATAACTATGCCCTCAAAGAACAACATAATTATCAAAGTCGAGAATCTGGACAAGACCTTTGATGTTGTCGGTGAGCCGGTTGAGGTCTTAAAAAAAGTTAGTTTCGAAATTAATACCGGTGAATTTGCCATCATTTATGGCCCTTCGGGTTGCGGAAAGTCAACCTTGCTCCATTCTATTCTTGGCCTGGAGAAGCCCACCAGCGGCATTGTTAATATCTTAGGGACTGTTCTCTATCAAAATCATACCGAAGATGATCTATCGGATTTCCGCAAAAACCATGTTGGTATGGTTTACCAGCAGGCCAACTGGGTCAAAGCCATAAACGTTGTTGAAAATGTTGCCCTCCCCCTTGCACTTCATGGTGAGGACAAACCGACAAGAATTGAAAAGGCCAAAGAAGTCCTAAAAACCGTTCACATGCTTGATTGGGCTCTCTATCATCCGGCCGAACTGTCTTCCGGCCAACAACAACGTGTCTCTTTGGCCCGCGCCTTAATTACTAATCCGGATATCATTATCGCTGACGAACCTACCGGAAACTTGGACTATGAAGCCGGTCAGGAACTTATGCAGCTCCTGATGAAGCTCACCCAGGAAACCCAAAAAACCATTCTTATGGTTACACACGAACTTGATTACTTAAAGTATGCCGACAGGGCTATCCACCTCTTTGATGGTCAAGTTAGTAATGTCTTTAACCCCAAAACTAATCCTTCCGAGTTAAATAATATTTTCAAAAAACGTTCTCCAAATGCAGCCCAAATCAAACAATAATTCCACCAACGAAAATTTTATAAAAAGAACCCTATCCTTTTTTGGTAATTTTGGCCACATTCTTTCCTACATGGTACTTATCGGTATTTACACCGTATTATCCTTTGTCCGGAAATTTTCTACCAAAGCCGCCTTTTTTGTCAAAATTGAAAAAAGTCTATATAGACTAGTCCACGCCTTGGACCGTCACCAAACCAACAGCATCTCAAGGGTTGAATTGATCGATCTTGCTCTCCAAAACATGAAATCCAAAAAGTCTAGAACCGTTATCACTGTCGGCGGCATGACTATTGGCATCGCTGCTATTGTTTTCTTGGTATCTATTGGTTATGGACTTCAGGCTTTGGTTATTAATCGTGTTGCCCGTCTTGAAGAGATGCGGCAAACCGATGTTTCTACCCAACCCGGCAGCAAATTAACCATCAATCAGGACGTTATCAAAGTTATCGAGACCTTTCCGGAGGTAGAAACGGTTTTACCCCAGATTGCCGTCGTCGGTAAAGTCAATTTCAATAATTCCCTGACTGATATGGCTGCCTACGGGGTTACCAGCAACTATTTAAAACAGTCTGCTATCGCCCCCGTTGTCGGTGAGATTTTTGAAAACAATGATATTAATAGTGAAGTTACAATCGTCACCCAGGATGTGGAAACTGATAAGAAAGGCAATGTTCAAAGTGAGGCAAAAGCCGGAGCCACTATAAGATCTGTCAATTTCGCGGTTAATAGCGGCAAATGGGTAGAGGTCAAACAATATGCCAACAACGATTCCAGCTCTTTGGGCTATATTTCTAGTGAAGCAGGTAGGATTACGGCCGATGAAGTTTGGGGAGGGACTTATGATGATTCGGCCGGCAACGGTTCGTCTGGTTTGACTGCTGGCGGTAGCAAGCTTGGCAAATGGGTCAAAGTGAGGACACCTATCTGGTCCAAAACCGATCAGGGTTACGAGCCCCTGTTAGATGATAATCAGCAGCAAGTGACCGTCAACGGTTATATCCCCGAGATTAATGTTGCTGTTAGCCCTGCCGATGACAATGATTTGGCAACCAATGAAATTATCACTGATGATGGTGAGTGGGTCGAGGTGGAAGGGGAAAGCGATACTGCCGAAAAATTGGTCGTTTCTAAAGTGAAGCTCCCCGAATCTATTACCGATCTCAACGCCGTAGTCAATAGGGGATTCTTGAAAGTTCTTAATTTAGAAGAGTCTCAGGCCGTCGGACAAAAATTTAAAGTTACTTATATTGCTACGGGTAAACTCCTTGATGAAGGCCAGGACAGGATTGAGTCCATGCCCCTTGAGTATACTGTTGTCGGAGTCACCCCGGACGAAAGGACACCTCTTTTTTATGTTCCCTTCATTCATCTTCGTCACCTCGGAATCAACAATTATTCTCAGACGAAAGTTGTCGTTGGGAAAGAGAACGATCTTATGGAAGTCAGGGAAAGAATTGAATCTTATGGCTACACCACTTCTTCTGTAGCCGATACTGTCTCTCAAATAAACAGTCTATTCTCAACTCTTCGGATGCTCCTGGCCCTGGTTGGCATGGTGGCTTTATGTGTCGCCGCCCTTGGTATGTTCAACACCCTTACGGTATCTCTTCTTGAAAGAACCAGGGAGGTTGGTCTGCTCAAGGCTATGGGTATGAAATCTTATGAAGTTCGTGATCTTTTCCTGGCTGAATCAATGATTATGGGTTCTCTGGGAGGGATATTGGGCATTACCGTTGGCCTATTGGTTGGCTTGGTTCTAGAAGTTATCCTTTCCGTCTTTTCGGTAGTCAAAGGCGCTGGATTTCTTACCATCGTAAGTATTCCCATTCCTTTTGCTATCCTGATTATCTTTCTCTCCTTTCTGGTTGGTGTTTTCACCGGTGTATATCCGGCCCGCCGTGCTAAAAAGATTACTGCCCTAAATGCCCTTCGCTACGAATAGTCTACCGGGTTTTGCTTCTTACTGGCTCTTCTTTTAGTAATAATTCCAGAATCAAGTCAAGCTTTCTTCTTTCAATTCTTGATAGTGACTTGTGTAGGGCTTCAATTTCTCTTTTAGCCGCCCTATTGGTAATATAATCATTTCTAGCCTGAACCCTGTCCCTTTCATTCTGACGGTTTTGGGACATCATAATAATCGGTGCTGCATAAGCCGCTTGGGTGGAAAAAAGTAGATTTAGCAAGATAAAAGGATAAGGGTCCCAACTCTTGACATAAGCTGTAAAATTCAGGGTAATCCATATTAAAATTATTACACTTTGTCCGATTATAAAAGGCCAGCTCCCCATAACTTCAGCTACTTTGTCTGCCACCCTTTGTCCGCTCGTCGATTTTTCTCTGTGCCGCTGGTGCCAATCCCCGGTTACTTTTTTCATAATTAACTATAGCATGGCCGATTTTACTTTTTGCTTATTCTTGTTTGCCGTCCCTGGTGATAAGAGTTCCGAAAGAAAAATCATTTTCTTTAATAGTTCTCGGCAGTTTTTCTAAATCTTTGATATCAAACACAAATATTGGAATTTCCCATCTATTGCACATGGTAAAAGCGGTTGCGTCCATTACCCCTAGTTCTTCTTCAATTGCTCTCCTGAAACTCAAAGATTCGTATCTTTTGGCTTCAGGAAATTTGTGGGGATCTTTGTCATAAACACCGTCGACGGTACTGGCTTTGAGGATCATATCGCACTGCAGTTCCCAGGCATATTGGGCCACGGCGGTGTCTGTTGTACACCCCGGTGATCCTGTACCCCCGGCAATAACCACAATCATGCCGTCGTCTAAATGTTTTCTGGCTTTGTGGACCAAATATGGCTCGGCTACTTTCGGCATTTCCAAGGCCACCATCAGCCGGGAATCGTCCTTAGCTCCGTTTCTTTGTAGTGCTTCTCTTAAACCTATACCGTTCATTATTGTTGCCAACATGCCCATTTGGTCCGCCTCAACTGGATCGACTTTAGAATCTACCTCTGACTGGGCGTTTCGTCCCCGGAAAATATTGCCTCCACCGACGACCATTGCCATTTGTGCTCCGGTACTTTTCCTGATTTCGACAACTTGCCTTGCTACCGTATCGTACTTCTCAAAACTAATTATGCCTCCGTTGCCAAATAACTCCCCGCTTGCCTTCAGAATCACTCTTTCCATTCTTTGCATTTAGACGATTATAACTCAAACAAGCAACCGGTCAATAGCAAGACTTGTTATCATAATAATATGGACGGACAAAGAATGAAGAATAGAAATCCGAAGTACGACATGGGTACTTGGATAGCCTTAGGTCTCAGCTTTGGAACCATGTTCGGATTACTGCTGGATAGTCTTCCTCTGGGCTTATCCTTTGGGCTTCTTATCGGAGTCATTATCGGGTCTCTCCGGGATAAAAAATAATCCTTATTCGATCTTTTCCAGAGACACCAATGAAATCACATCTTGTTCTCTAAATATTTTCTTTTCCTGGCTAAGTACTCTTAATTCGACGTCATCTTTTTCGGAAATATATTTATTTAGTTTTATTAATTCATTTTCTGGCAATACGAATAAAAATTTATCCCATTCCGCTTCACTGTTCACCAAGTTATCCCAATTAACCACTCCAAAATAATATCTGTTTTCTAAAATTTCTCCTTCAAAATTTTTATCGGCTAGTCTTTGGCTATTCAGAACCGGCGCACAACTCCCATTACTAGGAAAATAATCGGTATAAAAATGAAAAAACGGTAGGAAAGATTCTCCTGTCTTTGCATAATATATTCGGCTAAAATCCCCCTCAAGCTCCTTTGATTTCACTACTGCTTCCTTGATTCCAAAATGCCAGTCTCTAGCTGATATTTGCGGATAATGATAGTGGTAATAATGAAGAAAATCAAAAACCTGAAGAGCATAAACAAGCACTACGAGTCCTGAGAGTGCCAAAACTAAGGTTTGATTGAATTTTTGAATTTTATTAAAGAGTATTCCGACCCCCTTTACCAAGAAATACATTAGTGGAATGATCATAATTATCAGTCGGGTACTATGCGGTGTAGAAGAATCTCTGGTTAGCGAGAAAGGTATAGGCGCTGTCAGTAAAAACAGCAGCATAAATATGTTTAGCTTATCTTCTTTTCCTTGTTTTTTGCCATAAATTACCGCCCCAATCGCGCCACTAATACCCAACACCAAGAAAAGTAAATCAATATAATACAGATAGCCCTTTTGTCCGCCGAATCCTTGCCTCAAGTTGGCGTCGCCTCTGACAAAAAGAAAATCAGTAGAAAATGAAGACAAGTAATTCCTTATAAATTTTGAGGCTACGACACCAGCTTTATTATGAATAAATTTTGTCACCAAACTTGGACGAATCCCCAGGCTTTCTTGGCCGTTCAATTCCACGGTTGCATCCTCAAACCTGGCAAAATCAACTTCGCTTGGTGTTGTTGGATCTGAAAAGATATTAATATAAGAAAATCGGTAGCCGGATTTACCGTTAAATGTATCAACTAGCATTGGCAGTGAAGCCAGTAGAACTAATCCCACTCCCAAAAGCCAGTGATTCCTTTTTATTTTCACAATTTCCTTAATCCACACCCCCAGTACGATGGCCCCGATAAATATGACAAACAATTTTGCTGTTGAATAAAAATAAAAAGATAAAACAAAACTTAAAAGCGATGCCTGTAAATAAAGAAGCTTTTTACTGTTAAGGTATTTTATCCAAAAGTAAATTCCGGCCATCAACACAAATAACATACCCACCACCTCCCATCCGGCTCTGGAATAATGAAACAACCAAGGATTAAGCGAGAACACCGTAAATCCGACTAACGCCATCCATTTTCCAACATACTCCTTCAGTATCAAAAAAAAGAACAGAGTCACCAATATCCCAAAAATTGCTGAAGGTAGCCTTACTGACAGTTCCGGGTTATTTGTAATACTTCTGAGTAGGGCTATACCATAGATATTTAAAGGACTTTTTTGGTCAGCGCTAGACTGAAAATGTACCGGTAGCTTATTACCATAAGTGTCTGTTCTGCACTTATTAAAAATATATGCCTGATAACCGGCATCGACTTCGTCAGAAAATAAGCTTGGCGGATTTGACAATAGAGAGCTAATTCGTAAGAAAGCAGTAAAGATAAAAACTACCCCAAAAATATAACGGAATCTTGTCATTGTTTGTCTTTATTCTATCACTGGATTTTCATTTTCTTCCAAACGCTTTTCTTAATTCATATCTGGTTTTTTCCAAAGTTTCTTTTCGCTCAGTATCCAAAGTCTTTCCAACCAATAATGTCCTATAGAAATGACTTATTAGCAATAATATGCTACAATACTCTCCAAATATCGGTTGAATCAATAACCTATATTTAGTACGTTGACAAAGCGGTGCCATCTCCTCAACTGAGGAAACAAGAAAGGACAGTAAGATGACGACTCTAGCCCAAAAAATCGCAAAAATGGAGGATGAGACTGATGTTAAGGTCGAAGAGGCATCAAGGGCCGCGGCCTTATCCATCACCAACATCGTTGCGGTGTACGCTCTGGATTTTGTCCACAAGACAAAAGTCAAGGTCGTCCTTTCGCGTTTGGAGACGAGAAACCTCCTCTTCAAAGCGGACCCGAGGCGAGTGCGACAACTCTTAACTACCCTGGGGTACGAATTCAACATCGACGTTTTTGGGAGAGCCCACGTAATCTACAAGTTGCTTCTCGAAACTGGGGAGGTTTGTGAAGTTCTCGACATCACTCGGGAGCAGCTTTACATACTCCTCAACGAAAAGGAGCTCATGTCCCGCCGGATTGGCCACAAGTGGATGATCACCCGATCGTCTCTTGACGATTACCTGGAGAAGAATCGCCGCTAAGCACCCCCACAACAACCCAGACCAAGAGGCTCCGCCTCAACGCGAAGCGGGTTTGCTTCTTGGTCTTGGGGTTGTGGGTATGTTTATGTCTATAGATAAAAGCTATACTGACGAGTCCTGCCAAGGACGAAACATAAGCAAAAATTCAGCTAATTTTCAGCAAATAAGATATAATCTATTCTTAGTGAAAATCTTAATTATTGAAGACGAACACCGTATTGCGGCGTCTCTTAAAAAAGGTCTGGAGCAGGAGAGGTATGTTGTTGACGTCTCTTATGATGGTGTAGACGGTTTCGATTTGGCTGCCTCTAACACTTATGACCTTATAGTTCTCGACCTCATGCTTCCCAAAATGGATGGCCTGTCTATTTGTCGCAATCTTCGGCTTCAAAGCATTCATACCCCCATCCTCATCCTCACCGCCAAAGGTCAAACAGAGGACAAGGTGGATGGTCTTGACTGTGGCGCCGACGATTACCTGACCAAGCCCTTTGCTTTTGAAGAATTATTAGCTCGAATCCGCGCCCTTCTTCGCCGTCCTCAGACTCCGCAAACATCCCAGCTCTCCGTTGAAGACTTAACCATGAACCTCGAAGGGTTCCAGGTTAAAAGAAACGGAAAGCTAATTGAATTGTCAGGTAAGGAATTTTCTTTACTTGAATATCTTATGCGCCATTCAGAGAAGATTATTAGCAAGCAGCAGCTTATTGATCACGTCTGGGATTATGATGCCAATATATTACCCAATACTATCGAAGTTTATATCAAAAATTTACGCCGGAAAATTGATATTCCGTTTAAGGACAGTCATCAGCTAATACACACTATCCGCGGTTTTGGATACCGTCTGGGGAGGGGAGATGTTTAATAATGCTCGGCTTAAGCTAACTGCCTGGTATCTTCTAATTATTTCTCTCATTAGTCTGGCTTTTAGCTTAGTAATTTACAGGGTTATTGGTCTTGAAATTGATCGCTTTGCCCGTTCTCCGCGCTTCCGGATCCAAGTTGAACAGGATGGACCGCTTCAGCCGGGAATGTGGAGATTTAATAATCAACCAGCAATCGACCCCGATCTTATTAGCCTTGTTGACGAGACAAAAAATCGGTTCTTGTTAAATCTGTTGACCATAAACGGAGCTATTATCGCCGTTTCCGGCGTACTATCTTATATTTTGGCTGGTCGGACCCTAAAACCAATAAAGGATATGGTTGACGAACAAAACCGCTTTATTTCTGATGCTTCCCACGAACTCAGAACCCCGCTCACTTCGTTAAAGAGCGCCTTTGAAGTTTATTTGCGTGACAAAAAAGCTACCCTAAAAGAATCCAGAATTTTAGCAAAGGAAAGCATTGTGGAGGTTGATAAACTTCAGGATCTTTCTAATAGTCTGCTCGAACTTGCTAGGTTTAAAAATCCCCAGTTTACTTTTAATCCAAAACGGCTTAATTTACAGCAAATTATTTCTCCCGCCATTCTTCGTGTTAAATCTCTTGCAGCGACAAAAAATATCAATATTATAGACAACACCAAATCCTTTGACGTTTATGGAGACCTTGATAAATTAGTTGACTTATTTGTCATTCTCCTGGATAACGCCATTAAATACAGTCCGTCAAAGTCTGATATCTTTATAAATTCAAATAAATATGATGGGAAGTTAGTCATTCAAGTTGAAGATAGCGGTATTGGCATCTCAAAAAAAGATATTCCACGTATCTTCGACCGTTTTTATCGTTCCGACAACGCCAGGGCAAGAAATGGCACCGGTGGTTATGGCCTCGGTCTTTCGATTGCCAAAGAAATTGCCCAAGTACACCACGCCGAAATAAAAGTGGCAAGTCAACTTAACAAAGGTAGTACCTTTTCAGTTGTCTTTCAGTTTAACAATATAAAGTAAAAATTGAAAAGGAGGTGATGACAAATGAACAAAAAATTATTAGTGGTCACATCAATTACAGCATTAAGTTTAATGGCTATTACCAGCTCCCGGATTGCACTGGCCGAAGGCGAATCTCCCTGGCACGATACTTTAGTCCAGAAAATCGCCAATCGTTTTGGGCTTAAGCAGGAAGAAGTCCAATCAGTATTTAGCGAAGTCAGACTTGAACGCCAGGATCAAATGCAATCCCGCTTCGAGCAGCGGCTTGCACAAGATGTTGAAGCTGGTAAGATCACCGAATCTCAAAAGCAGGCCATTATCGACAAGCATAATGAATTAAGGGAAAGGTACGAAAAGCCGGAAAACTGGCAAAACCTGTCGCCGGAATCAAAGCAGTCTCTGATGCAGGAAAAGAGAACTGAACTTGAAAACTGGGCCAAAGATAATGGTATTGATATGGGCTATTTCTTTGGAGGAGCTTTTGGGATGAGAAGTGGTAGGGGTTACGGAAGGCACGGCTTCTAAACAAAAACCTCAAGCTCACTTGCATACAAGTCCGCCCTTTTTGGGGCGGGCTTTTTTATTCGCCGACACGCACTAACGGTAATTCCGGTAATATCATCTCCTCCGTTTCCTGCTTGCCGAAAATATTTTCAAAAAATTTTCTGTAAGATTCTCTTTGCTCGTTAGTTAAAATTTTATCTAAAACTTCCTGGTCTCCTAACTTCCAAGGCTCAAATCCGTCTTCAAATTCTGCTTGTCCCGGCATTAATTGTCTGATTTTCGCGTACCAATCTATTTGTTCACTCGTTAAGTTTTTAAGCCCGGCACATTTAGCCATATGTATTGCTTGAAGTCGGTAAGCTTGGTCTCTTCCGAATTCCATCTTGGAAAAGACTACCATAAACAAAACACCCCTTGCCAGTACTTAAATGTTGACAGTTCCACATATCAGTACTATAATGAATATATATTCATTATTAAACTGGAGGTGAAACAAAATGCCAATTAGAGACGGAACAGGTCCTATGGGTCTTGGTCCTTTAACCGGACGAGGTTTTGGTCCTTGCGGGCGAAGCCTGGGTTGGGGAAGAGGATTCGGTCGTTTTTTCGGCTGGAATGCTCCTATGACTCGAGTTGATCAAAAACAGGCTCTTGCCGACTATCGGAAAGCTCTTGAAGAAGAGCTCGAAGAAGTCAAAAAGGAAGAACTTGGGTTAAAATAACTTATGGTCAGACCAAAAATACCCCGCGAACTTCGCTTCGATCCAAGCGTTTATTACTTTAAGCCGCGGGGTATCCCACTCCGGGAGCTTGAAGAAATCGAAATATTTCCTGATGAACTTGAAGCTTTAAAGCTCCATGATGTTGATGGACTGGATCAGGTTACCTCTTCGGAAAAAATGAAAGTATCTCAGCCCACCTTCGCCAGGATTTTAGATAAAACTTACAAAAAAATCGCCGACGCCCTGATAAACGGTAAAGCCATTCGAATTGCCTCAGATAAATAGATTAAAAGTTAATATTTGATGCCATAAAAAATGGCCCTCAAAAGGGCCATTTTTAATTAGTTTTTATGAAGATTAATATCTTCCGCCGCCGTAACCACCTCGATCCCCTCTGCGGTTGTTGCCGCCGAAGTCTCTTCGGGGAGGTCTGTCTTCCATTGGCCTGGCTTCATTGACTTTAACGGTTCTGCCGTCAAGTTCTTTTTCGTTCCACATTTCGATAGCTGCTTGAGCTTCTTCTTCAGTGGCCATTTCCACGAAACCAAATCCCTTGGACCTTCCGGAAAACTTATCTTTTATAACTGTAGCCGATTCTACATTACCGGCTTGAGCAAATGCTGCTCTCAAACTTTCATCGGTCGTATCCCACGAGAGGCCGCCGACATACAATTTTTTTGCCATTTATTTATGCAAATTTATAAACGTAGCGACCTTCTCTAAATCTTCTTCCTGAAAACATCTCTACTTTCTGATTATATCATGAAAACTAAAAATAATGTATTTAATGGTAATTTATCTCAATTTCTCGAGAGAATTTACGATTACGCTTTTTGCCTTCCCAAACTTAATTTTATTTACAAAAGCAACTTCCCTGCCTAAATTATCGATAATATTTTCCATTAAATCTTTATCTCCTCTATTTGGATTTCCCCTGTTGAGCCAAAATATCTTTAGTACTATAGCGACACTTTCAGGATCATTTTGATAAATTTTTTCCCTGGCTGAATTAATATCCACATTTTCTAGCCCCTCATTTTTGGGCAAGCTATCTATAATTACTTTAATTTCTTTCTTGCTTAATACCTTTCTCATTCCGGTTTTGCTTATATTATTCAAAGGTATTGACCCCATATAAGCAGAATCTGATTTCCACACAGGCTTATAATGCACCAAAACACACTCCTTCCCCTTAAAGTCAGTCCCGTTCCGAATGTCAACAATCTTGTATATATTGCTTGAGTCAACCAAGTAATCGCCAATTGCATACTTGTCCATTTTCTATTCTCCTATCTTTTTCAAAAAATAAATCACTCTCACGACAGTCAAAACTTAATTCATTATATCAAACTAAACACCCCGTCTTTTCTTTTTACGGCATTTTCTGTTAACATAATAATTCTTTATGATTACAAAATTTGGCAAGCAAAAACTGGAAGAAGAGCTTCACAATCTGGAATCCGAACTGGCACGAACAGTCGAAGAACGGGCCAAGGCCGCCGCTGAAGGCGATTTAAAGGAAAACTCTGCATACATATTTTTAGGGGAAAGGGCCGAAGTCCTTCGATCCCAAATAGGGGAGCTTAAATCTGATTTAAAAGAAGTAACTGTTAAAACCGCCCCACAGCATACTGATAAAGTCGATTTCGGTCATCGTGTTACTGTACTATACGAAAGTGATAATCGGGAACTAACTATTACTCTCGTTGGGCGGCACGACTCTCGCTACCAATCCGACTGGATTTCCTGTGATAGTCCTCTTGGCCTTGCAATATTTGGGAAAAAAGTCCAGGAAACGGTTTTTGTTAACGGTCAAGCTGTCCGTATTCTGGACATTTCAATTGCTGAAATCTAATCGGCTTACCAACTTCTTACTTCATTTCCATCCATCCCTAAAGTTGTAATCGTAAAATTCATGCATGGATATCAAGAAATTTTGGCCCGTCTTACTATCTGTTTTAGCCTTCATAGTACTCGCTTTTATTATCTTTCCCAACCTCAATTTACCTCTACCTGACAGCAATTTCAATTCATCTCCCACCCCCACACCAACTTCTCTAGTCCCGCAAAAAATTGCCGCTAACCTGAATACCCCCTGGTCAATCGTTTCCTTACCCCACAGTGGCTATTTGGTAACCGAACGCCCCGGTAATGTAAAATTAGTTTCTTCTGAAAATGTTACTCAAATTGGTCAGGTCGAAGAGGTGACGGAAATCGGCGAGGGTGGTCTTTTAGGCGCTGCCATCCATCCCGAATTTGTATCCAATAATTTCGTATATTTTTACCACACCTATCGAAACTCAATCGGTGATCTTCGTAATCGGGTTGTCAGATATCGGTTTGCAAACAACACCCTTTCTAGCAGGGAAGTTGTTTTTCAGGACATTCCCGGTGCCAATCGCCACGATGGGGGAAGGATTAAATTCGGTCCTGACGGATTTCTTTATGTTACCACCGGCGACGCCCTGAACCCCAACGCCTCCCAGGACACTTCTTCTCTGGCCGGTAAGATTCTCAGGCTCACCGATGAAGGGGAATCAGCACCGGGTAATCCCTTCGGCAACCCGGTATATTCTTACGGTCACCGCAATCCCCAGGGATTGGCTTGGGACGGTCAAAACCGCCTTTGGGCCACGGAACACGGGTCTTCAGGTCAGGATGAACTCAACTTGATAGAACCAGGGAACAATTATGGCTGGCCCCTAATTACCGGCAGTCAGCAGAGTCAGGGCATTACACCTCCCGTAATTCAAAGTGGTAGTGATACCTGGGCCCCATCTGGTCTGGCTTATCAAGATGGACAGCTCTACTTTTCTGGTCTTCGTGGGCAGGCTGTCTTTAACTATAATCCACTAAGTTCTCAGCTTGGCAATTATTTTCAGCAGGAGTTCGGCCGGATTCGGGATATTATCTCCGATAATTCAGGAAACCTAATTTTTGCTACCAATAACACTGACGGTAGGGGAAGGCCTCAGGATAATGACGACAAAATATTCCTTTTGGCTACTCCATAAATTCTTACTTTCTTCTAATTTAAAATTTAGCCTTTATTAATTTCGTTTTGATTCAATACCCCATGCCTTATCAAAGCAACGACGAACTACCTGGCCGTGTTAAAGACAATATCCCAAAGCACGCCCAAGATATTTACCGGGAAGCTTACAACAGTGCCTGGGAACAATACGAGGACTCTGAAGACAGAAGAGGGAATCGCTCCCGAGAAGAGACCGCCCATGCAGTTGCTTGGTCAGCTGTTCAAAGCAAATATCACAAAAACGACAAGGGCAATTGGGTCAAAAATGATGAGTAAGTGTCATAATAAATAAAGCCAAAACTTACAACCAGTCTTATTGCTATAATCACATCTCAGGCAGATAAAATTAGCTTCAAAAATGTAAAAATTACCTAAATATAGAGCAAAATATTAATCAGACACACATTTTATCAGAAATCTGCATCAAAGACTATTCTCCTAAAGCCGGACACCTTGTGTTAACATGACTTCATGTTTGAATCCAGCCTAAAAGGAATAAAATCATTTTTTGAAGAAAACGGCGAGCTTAAACAATACAAAAAAGGTGCTATAGCCTTTGACTCCCGATCAAAAAGTAAAGATATATACTTCATCAAAAAAGGTTATGTGGGTATCTTTAAGTCGGCTTTAGAGGGTAAAGATATTTTATTGTCTATCTACAAGAGCAAACAAATTTTTCCTCTTATGTGGGTTTTAAAAAGAAATATTGGGGATATATATTTTTCCTGTCTTACTGATTGTGAAATTTACTCTGTTTCCGGAAGAAATTTTAAAAATTTCTTAAAATCTGATTCCAAAGCCGCTCTTGAAACTGTCGATTTACTTTCCAATCTTTGCCTCTACTATATCTATGCACTTGAAACACTATCGATTCCTGATGTCAAAAGGAAAGTTGCCAGTAGGATATTGTTTTATGGAAAGCGTTTTGGCCAAAACGTTGGTGGCCGTTTAGTTGTCTACACCCCTCTTACCCAAGAACTATTAGCTGGTTCCGTTGCCCTCAGAAGAGAAACTGTTACCCGGACCTTAAAAACTCTGCAACAGGAAAACTTAATTGATTACAGCCGCGGCAAGATAACTATCCTCGATCCGGAAGGCCTCAAAAAACTGATAACTAGCTAGTTTCCACGAAAAACAATCTTCCTTCTATCTGACTTTCCAGATTTTGTCTCGTTTTCAAATACTCCTCTAGAGCTTGTTGGGCCGACGTTGTCACTACTTTAGAGCTGCCGTTTTCCAGAAGAGACTCTGGACTAATATTTAAGTATGACAAACAATTATTGGCATGATAACCCTGAAGTGCTAGTGAATAAATCTTTTTATCTTCTACTTCCTTTCCGTTTATCTTAAG
>JBMNON010000051.1:0-2557 GCA_050943115.1 Patescibacteria group bacterium | reverse complement strand
GATGATGGCACATACAGTCATTGATTTATGACCCATGAGCTTACTCAACCCTGCAACTGCAGAGCTTTCCATCTCGTAGTTGGTTATCGCATACTCTCCAAAACGGAAGGACTCAATCTTTGCATTCAAATTAGGATCGGCCAATGGTAGACGCACATGTCTACCTTGTGGGCCATAGAAACCGATGGCAGAGATGGTCACACCCCGAATCATGTCGAAACCAATGCGGTCAACAAGTTCTTCGTCGGCACTCACCACATAAGGGGAGCAATGAAATGGAGACCAGTTCACATGCTTTTGAAAGGCAACTTCAAAATCCTCTTCACAGATGGACCTCGAATCGGCATAATAGTGAAGTAATCCGTCAAAACCAATTGACTTCTCAGACACCACGTATGAACCCACAGGGCAATGAGGTTGCATTCCACCGGAGGTTCCTACGCGTACGATAGTTAGTTGTTTGAATTGTTCTTTCACCATGCGTGTGCTAAAATCGATATTGGCTAATGCATCCAATTCAGTCAATACAATATCGATGTTGTCGGTACCAATGCCATGGGAAAGGGCTGTAATGCGCTTTCCCTTGTAGATACCGGTGATGGTGTGAAACTCACGACTTTGTACATCGCATTCAATTTCATCGAAAAACGAAGCCGTCATAGTTACACGACCTGGATCTCCCATCATAACAATCTTGTCGGAAAGTTGTTCAGGTTTGATGTGGAGATGAAAAGCACTACCGTCGGAATTGATGATCAACTCCGACTCGGGTATAATTCTCATAGTCAGTTTTTTGTTTATAAATACCGTTTTTTGTTATTATTTATTACCACCTCCGCTCTGCGGTTTGGCAATGGAGTCTCTCATGTCGGTATCGGCCTTGATATTCTCCATTCTGTAGTAATCCATAATGCCCAAATTGCCATTACGGAATGCTTCTGCCATTGCAATAGGAACCTCTGCTTCGGCTTCAATAACCTTGGCACGAGCTTCTTGAGCTTTGGCTTTCATCTCCTGCTCGAGGGCGATGGCCATGGCACGACGCTCTTCGGCACGTGCTTGGGCAATGTTCTTGTCTGCTTGTGCCTGATCCATTTGCAATACGGCACCAATGTTTTTACCTATGTCGATATCGGCAATGTCAATTGAGAGAATCTCGAAGGCTGTGCCTGCATCAAGTCCTTTTTTGAGTACCAGCTTAGAGATTGAATCTGGGTTTTCTAATACCGACTTATGCGATACCGCCGAACCGATGGAGGAGACAATACCTTCACCTACACGGGCAAGGATGGTTTCTTCGCCCGCACCACCAACCAATTGTTTGATGTTGGTACGTACTGTTACTCGTGCTTTGGCGATTAGCTGAATACCATCGATGGCCACCGCAGAAACGGGGGGGGTATCAATCACCTTCGGATTTACAGACATACGTACGGCTTCCAGCACATCGCGACCTGCCAGGTCAATGGCTGTTGCCATTTGAAATGTAAGATCGATGTTTGCCTTAGATGCCGATACCAGTGCATGTACTACCTTTTCTACATGTCCACCTGCCAAGTAGTGAGCTTCCAGATTATCACGGGAAACTTCTTTTAGACCGGCCTTGTGGGCCTCAATCATTGCATAGACGATTGTGTGAGGTGGAACACGGCGTAGACGCATCAAAAAGAGCTGAACCAGTGAGATGTGTACTCCGGCAGATAATGCGTTAATCCACAGGAAGAACGGGACATAATGAAAAAAGATTAGAAAGAAAATGACGATTACCCCAATGGTAATGATCAACGGAAATGAAAAAGCCATGATGATTTGTTTTTGGTGTTTAAATTTGCACTTAGAACGTTAGTTTTCGGTTATTTGTTTTCTCTTAACAAGTACATTGTAGGTCTCTACCTTCACAACTTCAATTTCGCTATCTTCGTCGATGAATTCACCATTAACCGATTTACCTTCAATCACAACATCATTTACCATCACTTTACCAATTGGATTCAATCGGGAAATGGCGGTGCCGGTATCTCCAACAGCAATTTTTTGCAAGGAGCTGTTGTCGACGGTACTCTCGATGTTGGTGTTAAGCGATATCTTCTGCAACGATTTTGAACGAAGTAGCCAGAAAAATGAGCCACCAAGTGCTATCGCAGAGGAGGCAAGGGAAATATTTCCGGCTGTAGTACCCATAAATAGATAGGCATAGGTGATTCCTCCGATGAGGAATATGGCTCCCGCGATACCGGCGATACTGATGCCGGGAAGTAGGAAAATTTCTATGAGCATAAATACTACGCCCAGCGCAAGAAGTACAATTACAATGATAAGGTCGAGTGGCATATGTGATTAATATTGTGAATAATTGGCACGTATTTCTTCGTTTCGAGCTGCTCTCTTCAACCGTTGTATCTCCCTATAAAGTCTGTCGCTCTCTTTTTCCTTGCTGAGGATGGATGTACGAAGGGCTTCTTGGTTGTTATCTTTTGCAAATTGATCCCTTTCTTGGGACAGGCTTTGTTGTAACTCTTCCCATTGATTCTCCAGCGTCAATGCTTGTGAAAAGGTC
>JBMNON010000050.1:0-2586 GCA_050943115.1 Patescibacteria group bacterium | reverse complement strand
AGTTCAACTAGCTGGATCAAAACTTCCTGAAGATAAAAGGGGAACAGCAACAGCAATGATCAACCAAATGGAGCACGAGCATGAGGCGGAAGGAGATCGTTTCAGAACAATTAGCGAACTCACCGATTATTTTACTCCACCTGAGGATGCATGCAACACCTATCGGGTAACACTGAGTCTTTTAAAGGAATTCGAGGAGGACTTGCATCGACATATCCATCTCGAGAACAACATCCTTTTTCCAAAATCAATTGCTTTGGAAGAGACCTTAACAGCTTGAAATAACAACTCATCCAATGAAAAGAAGCGGCAATAATTGCCGCTTCTTTTGTATCTTTGCCACACTCACACAGAAAAGACATATGGATTATTTATCCACAGTAGATACTATTATCTTAGCCAATGGTCGCTTTCCCGATCATCCTCTACCTCTTTCTCTTATTGAAAAAGCGGAATATATTGTTTGTACCGACGGCGCGGCTAACGACTTCATAGCTCGTGGTGGCAAACCCAACGCTATTGTAGGAGACTGTGATTCCATCTCAGTAGAGAACAGAATCCTTTATGCAAATATCCTTCACCCTAGTGCCGACCAGGAGACAAACGACCTTACAAAGTCGGTTCACTTCTGCATACAAAACGGACGAAGAGAGATTGCAATTGTGGGCGGCACAGGTTACCGTGAGGATCATACACTGGGTAACATATCGCTACTAGCCGACTATATGGAGGCAGCCACCGTAATGATGGTGACCAATTATGGTATCTTCACACCAATGCGTGGTGTGGTTGAATTTTCAAGTCACCCCGGACAACAGGTCTCACTCTTTTCGATAGACTCAGCAGCTATTACTACACATAACCTTAAATACCCTCTTACCAACAGGATACTGACCAATTGGTGGCAGGGCACCCTCAATGAATCGTTGGGTACACATTTCACCGTGGAATCAAATGGCAGGGTGATTGTTTTTAGGGTCTACCGCTGAACGGATAAATGCATTTTTATTTAGCCCTGCAACCTGCGACACATTCAGACTAATTCACGTAAGATCTCGACTGATTTAAGTACCGGAAAGTCATAAATGTGCAATCGATAATAGTCGAGCAGATGGTCCAAGATTCTGTTTCGATCATTGCGTGACAAACGAAATAGATGCATATTGCTATAATTCATGCGTCGGAGTAATACTAAGTAATCACTCTCTCGACGGGTCAGATAGTGCGAATGAATGGGCATATGCTCTACAAACTCCCCCTGCATAAGATCAAAAAAATGGTGTTCCCCCATCCATTCCACATTCGGATATATACCCATAAATCGGGTCAACCCAAATAAAAAAGCCAAGTGAAAGTTTGCCAATCCCTTTTCCGCTACCTCTAACGTCTCAATGGAATTCTTCACAAAGCAGTAGGTCAGTTCGTTGTTTTCAGACTCATGGAGTACACGCATCAGAAATTCCGAAAGGAAGAAGGCTAACGACACCTTGCTTATGTGGGTACAAAGATCTTGTAATGGAAACAGCCTATCCGCCTCTTTCAGTCGTTGCAGGTCGCGCAAAGGCATGTGTTCTACCTCCATGTTCAACACCGATAGCGGAAAGAAAAGGGAAGCTTTTATTTTCGCTTTCTTGCCGTGCGAACGGGGAAGCAGGTAAGAAACCTTGCCAAAGTCGCGTGTATATACCTTTGCAATACTATAAATATCATTGTAAGGCAATGTACCCAACACAATTCCTTCGGTTTTATGGAGCATAATCTTTTGTTACACGTTTAAGATAGTCAACACAAAAATAGATAAAATGAGGAAGAAAGGCAACAACAGCAAGGAGTCACATAGGTTTGATACGAACAACAAAAAAGCTCCGGTATGAATACCGAAGCTTTTTTATCTCTTTTGCAATACTGCTTAATACAATTTCTTTTTGATACGAGCAGCTTTTCCACGCAGGTTGCGCAAGTAATAAAGTTTTGTTCTGCGAACCTTTCCTGCACTGTTAAGGGTAATGTTTTCAATGAAGGGAGAGTTCATCGGGAAGATACGTTCTACTCCGATGTTATCTGACATCTTACGCACGGTGAAACGTTTTGCATCTCCGTGTCCGGCAATCTTAATGACCACCCCGCGATACTGCTGTATACGCTCTTTGTTCCCTTCCGCAATGCGGTAAGCAACAGTGATGGTATCACCACTTTTAAAAGCAGGAAACTCCTTCTTCTCTCTTGCGAAAGCGGCTTCTGCTATTTTTAATAAATCCATCTTTTATAAAGCTTTATGTTAATAATTAACTTGTTTGAACGCAATATGCCGAAAACATGCCGACAGAGATTACGCAAAGCGGATGCAAAGGTAGCAATAATTCCTAAATCTACAGCATGAAAATAATATTTAATGTTTATTTTTGAAGCTCTTATTGTCAGTGCCGGTAAAAATAATTATTTTTGACTTTCCAAAAGGTATCAGGCTTTCATATCTACACAACATGCAAAGAAAAATTATCCCGGTTGTCTGTCTGGCAATTTTATTGCTCTCCTGTAAACAACCTTATAACGTGACCCAAATCTCGGGTACTATTGTTGCAATGG
>JBMNON010000049.1:0-2590 GCA_050943115.1 Patescibacteria group bacterium | reverse complement strand
TTTTAACCACTAAGAAAACATGCTAAGTAATTCAACTCAGATTGGTGCTACAACTCAGGGAACGACATTTGCAGATATTATTATCAACAACGTTAATGGTGTTGCTGATGGTATGATTCAAGGATTTGCTCAATTCGTACATGATCCAAAATCACTTAAAGAAACAGTTCAAATCTTTTCTAAAGCGGCTGCCCCTCGTAAATTTGCAGACGCTGTTGTACTACGTAGAATCGAGACGCAAAAACTGGATGATATCTGGAATTTTCCTCTCAATATGGCGGTGCCCACAACTTGCCCAATACCGTGGACAATTATAGAAGCCACCGTTAAGTCTCAAGTCGGCAACACTTCATGGGAATTTAACCTCATGCGTACGGTAGACTTTATTGGTCGTAACTACATTCGTTTCATTCTTCCAGCAATTGATACTTCTCAAATTGTCGATCCATCAATTAACTCAAACGCCGATATCATGTCCGATCCGGAACATATGTATCTTGGCGCATGGCATCGTGATCTTATCCCACGTCTTATTCAAAATATTTCATTCTATCCACGTTCAAACTGTCATAAGTTGTTTGAATATAGCGGTTATGACCTCTTCGTTCACAACATCCTCTTCGGAAATGCTAATAAGGAAATGAATGATCTAATGGCTGGTGAAGATAAATTTGAACTTTGCTATGATCCATACAGAGTTGATGGTTCAGCAATGGGTATCGCTTCATTCAAGGGTATTGATGCATTCTCTGAATATAATATCACTGAAGGACCAAATGGATTCCAAACATACACACCATCTTCAACCGTGTTGGGTGCAACAGATGGTATCATTGATTACTTCCAACTTGATACAACAATGGATAATGAAGAATTCAGAAACGTATATCGTAGAAACGTTTGGTATGAAGCCCCAGTTGCAAAGAATTATCACGCTCGTCACTCCATTCACTCACGTCGTATGTTCCATCAAGCTAAGGATATCATCATTCCATTAGATATCCTACCATTTGGTTATTCAATCGCATCTTCACTACCAGCGGCAGCCCTTAGTGGTGAATGTGGTTTTATTAAGATTACTCTTCATTCCGATTGGCTCGATCGTGCATTCTACCTCACCAAGGTTTCTGACATCCCATCACTTCACCCAATCGTTAATCACGTTCACTATGAACCGGGTGATACAACACCAAACGGTGATACTCTTAATGCTGCAGATCCTAATGATCCGAGCTCAGTTGATGACCCACGTTTGGGTTGGGTTAATGAAAGGTCACTTGGTCGCTTCGGTGATCCTAAATTTGAAGCAACAAGAACACAATATAAGGATGGTGATAAAGTAGTTGATGGATTCGAATCTAACCATAAATTCTCAACACCAGGAAACGTTCTTAATACACCGGTAGGATTTAACAATAGGGAAAACATCGTTCCAACGACTGTTACATTTGATGATGATTCTGTTACTGGAACAAAGGGTCTATATCGTGGACCAGGCGGTCGTGGTGGTATGGCTACAAACGCTCATGCAGCACTTAGAACAAAGGGTAATTGGCAATCAGTACAGAGAACATCAACAACAGCAGATCTAACATCAGCTGGACGTAACGATAGATTGACAGATTCTACCGGAAAATCAGACTTTACATTTAAGATGTCCATTGTTGATCCCACATACTACAACCAAGTTAAGGAACAAATTGGTGTTAAACTTCTTCAGGTCGGTTATCAAACTCTTCCATGTATCCGCGAATTTCTGGCTAAGTTACCAAATATCTACATCACAACAGAATGGGATGATAAGGATAGATCAATTAATGAACAAACATTTGATATCAACAATGATTTGTATATCCAAGGTATTATCATGTGGATTATTCCGACAGATAATAATAATTTGGAAAGTCTTAGAGTTTATCCGTGCCATATGATTGATCATGAGCTTCCATTACTGGCTGGATTGAGACTAATTAACGAGCAATCTCAGGGCACGACCATTTATGATTGGGCTATGCTTAACGTTCTAAATCCAGCACAAATGAATCTTAATCCGCTGATCGAGAACATGGGTCTCATTTCATTCAGTCCAAGCTTAACGGCTAACACTTTACCACTTGCATATTACGATTCTAACATTAGCGGTTACCTTAAGTGTGATCTTAAGTCAGGAGAAAACGGAACAAATATTGGCGCAGCAATTAACCTTAAACAGGGTTATATTAAGATTATTACAATTGGTGTAAACGGTGTTGCTTCCGTTAACTTGAACTTATTCAGACTTGTATTTTAAATTATACTCGTAAACTTTGGGGGGGATCCCCCCCCCAAGAGAAACGATGACTTTCAATTTGTTATCATGTTTTATTTTTTGTTAAATTCTTGAATTATTAATGTACCTCAAGGGAAATAAATATATTAATAAGATTGTAAAAATAAAGTTTAGAATTTAACGATATATTTCAAATTTCATCTATTAATTTGAATAAAACGTCTTTAGTTAATAGTTAATTTCGGTTTATTTTTAGTCCATTCATCATATTTCTTCAATACCTGGGTTTTGTTTTTTAATTCTTTGACATAAATTGTGTTT
>JBMNON010000048.1:0-2604 GCA_050943115.1 Patescibacteria group bacterium | reverse complement strand
CGTAGGAAGATTAAATTATGATTTCGATAACCGCTATTTGTTGGAGGCGTCGCTTCGTCGTGATGGTAGCTACCTTTTCAGCGGTATGGCCGGATCAAGATGGGTTAACCTGCCGGCGGTCTCTGCTGGATGGAGAATGAATAACGAGGAATTTTTTGAAGCTGACTGGATTGATAACCTCAAACTTAGAGGTGGTATTGGAAAAACAGCAACTTCAGCAGTAAGTGCATTCCAATATTTGAACCTGATGACCATATCTTCCAATGCTTTGATATTGAACGGACAAAGTCAAAGTATGATCTACTCTGGCACACTGGGAAATCCGTACCTCTCTTGGGCGAAAGCAATAACCTACAATGCCGGTGTGGAATTCATGGCATGGAGGGGACTACTCGGCGTGGAAATGGACCTGTTCTACAAATATCAGTATGATTTGCTGGCGAGTGTAGGTGGTTCTTATCCTCCATCTATGGGTGGTTACTATTTCAGCTCAGACAATGTTAACAAAATTGACTACAAAGGTTTTGACTTCACTATTACACACAACAATAAAATTGGAGACTTCCGTTATGGTGTAAAATGGATTGGAACTCTTGCTAAACGCAGATGGTTATACTATGCAGGCGACTCTGAAAATACACCCGATTATCGTAAACTTACTGGTAAGGAAGTAGGGGCTCAGCTCGGTTTCATTGCTGAAGGACTCTTCCAAACACAGGAAGAAATTGACAACGCTCCAACAATTCCAGGTTCTCCGGTACTGCCAGGTTATATCAAATACAAAGACCGGAACGGTGATGGTAAAATTACCTATGCACAAGATTTGGGTTATGTAGGAAAAAGCCCATATGCTAAATTTCAGACATCGTTGAATCTGAACGGTGACTGGAAAGGTTTCGACTTCGATGTACTGTTGCAATCAGGCCTGGGACGTACAGTTGCGTTAACCGGTGTATACACCTCATCAGGATCGGAAGGTATAATGGATAACACCGCCTTCACAAAGGTCTTCTATCATGGAGGAAACTCTCCAAAGTTCTTACCTGAGAACTCTTGGACACCAGAACATACAAATGCTGAATTTCCACGTCTTTCAATGGTTACGGTCAGCACAAACAACGCCTACTCTTCAACATTCTGGTATAGAAACGGAAACTATCTTCGCGTGAAATCATTCCAGTTGGGTTACACCATACCGGGTGCTATCACACGTAAAGCTGGTGTAGATAAACTCAGACTCTTCGTAGAAGGATCAAACCTTTTTACATTCAGCGAACTGACCAAGTATAACATCGACCCAGAACAACCGGGAGTAAACAACGGTTACTATCCACAGCAGAAAACCCTTTCATTTGGGCTTAACTTCTCATTATAATCACTCAAAACTGACAGAAAATGAAAAAAATAATACGGACATTACTCTTGACCACTGCTGTGATCATTTTCAGCAGTTGCTCGGATTGGCTGGACCTAACTCCTACAGATAAACTGACCGACAAAGTGATATGGGAGGATGAGTCGAGCGTAAACCTCTACGTAAATGGTTTTTATACATATCTGAACCAATATGGTCAGTTTGGATCGGCACAAGCAAGTGGCAACTTGTCTGAAAGCTTTACCAATACCTTCAAATATGGTTCTTATGCAGCAGGCCACAAAGCAGGTCATCCAAACAACTATGTGTTTGATCCAAGCTTGATTACTTCTGCTACAGGTGGATTCTACAGCGTTTGGAGCGATGCCTACAACAAGATTCGCAGAATGAATGAATTCCTTGACTCCATGGAAAAATATGGAAAGTTCTCTGAAGAGCAGAACACAAAGTGGAAAGCACAGATATTGTTCTTCCGTTCATTCATATATTTCCAACTGGCAAGACGCCACGACGGGGTGATCATTTACACTTCACTGGCTGAGATGGAAAAGGATAAAGCTCGCAGCTCAAATGAAGCTACATGGGATCAGGTTGAAAGCGACATCGATTTTGCTATCGCAAACCTTCCAGAGTCATGGACAGGGCAAGATCAAGGAAGATTGACCAAATATGCAGCCTTGGCTTTTAAATCGAGAGCGATGCTTTTTGCAGAACGATGGCAGTCGGCTTATGACGCTGCAGATGCTGTTGTAAAATCAGGGAAATTTGAACTGGTAAGCGACTATGAGCAAGCTTGGAAGGGTAGCAACAAGGAAACAATACTTGAGTTCAAATACAATATCCTAGGACCAAACCATGCATTCGATAAAGATTATGTGCCCTTGAGTGATGGATATGAATTTGGAGGGTTAGGTACTCCTACACAAGAAATGGTGGAAAGCTATGAAAAGAAAGACGGCACAAAAATGGACTGGACTCCATATCATATCGCCACAGCTACACGACCACCCTACGAAGATCTGGAGCCACGTTTCAAAGCGACTGTAATTTATCCGGGAAGCACTTGGAAAGGAAAAGTGATGCAGAACTCAGTGAATGGCACCAATGGTACCTTCATGGCATACAGAGAGCAACCATATACCTATGGACATACCACTACAGGTTATTATCTGAAAAAACTGTTGGATGAATCACTAACCGATGTGAAGGGTAGACCAAGCACCCAGAGC
>JBMNON010000001.1:0-148948 GCA_050943115.1 Patescibacteria group bacterium | reverse complement strand
AAACCAGCTAGCAGTGACAGATGAGGGCTGCTGACGTAATCTTAAAAGGCCAATGATACCGATTAAAAGTAGAAAGACAACAATAAAGAGGGTTTTGTATGAGAGTGAATCGAATTTCAAACGCTTGATGGTCACATATTCATTTTACTAAATTATTTATCTTCCTTCTTTGTTTACCCAAAAGAAGGAATCAAGAAAGGGCACCCTGGAAATATTTTTCGGTTTAATATTTAATTTTTTATCTATGTTGATGAGACTCATTTTCGACAAGCTCAATTCAAACATCATCAACAATTAGTAGGTATTCAAATTAAAATTAAATTCCAAAATATTAGACGGGAATGGGGAGAAGGAAAAAGGGAGGTCTTTACTGGAAAGAGACGGCACCGTTGTTGTAGAGGGTTTTGACCTGTTCACTAGTAAGGGCGTAGTTGTAAATACGGACATCATCGATTTGGCCGTTGAAGTAGCCATTTCCACCATATTGCCCAACTAACAAATTTTGGTTTGAAGTAATATTCCAACCACTAGGAACACTACTATATGTGTTAATAAGTTTGCCATTTACATAAATGTGAATCTTATCGTTAACACCACCAGTTCTCTCGAAAACCCCAATGATATTGTGCCATTGGTTATCATTAAGAGTTTTCCCGGTGGCGACAACAGGGAATTGGGTTGTTCCATTAGCCACTCTGAAATAAGGTTGTTTATTACCGTCAAGTTGTAGATTAAAGCCTGCGTTGTTTGTTCCAGCCGTTTTATTGTCGATGATTGTTGAAAATGATGAAGTTGTTGTTGTTTTAATCCAAGCTGAAACTGACATTGGTCCAGTTCCAAAATTATCGGACGAGGGGTTGATGATGGAAACATAATCATCCACACCGTCAAAATTTATACTCGAATTAAATTTTCCATTTATGCCATTGTGCCAAGCGGTATCGGAAGTTTGACAGGTGCCAGGGGATGTTTGAGTACCACCGGCACCAATTGTGAGAGTGCCGTGATTACCAAAGCCGGAAGAGTCGTTGATGGTGGTGCCTTGGCATTCATCGAGACGCCAGTGACCAATAGGGGCGCCGCGATTATAGTCTAGGGCGATTTGGGCGGTGGAGCGGGCGTAGTCGTAAATACGAATATCATCAAGGTCGCCGTTCCAGAAGCTGGAGCCGGTATTTTGGGCGCCGATAATTTGGTCTGTAGTTGTGGCAATCAGGGTGCTGGTAGTAGTTTTTTTCAATACACCGTCGATATATAACTTGAAGTTAGTACCGTCGGTTGCGGCTGAAAGATAATGCCACTTGTTGTCATTATAATCTTCGTCACTTTGAAGATTGACGAAAGCAGAACCTGTGTGCCAAAGGAAATAAGCTTTGCCGCCGTTTCGCATGCCAATAGCAATTTTGCTGCCGGCAAGAGTTCCGGTTCGATGGATGGTGAGAATTCGGGAGGCTTCATCAGTGTTGGGGGCGTTTTGAGTTGTTTTAAACCAGCTTGAAAAGGTATAGGCTGAACTGGATACGGCGTTTCCGGTGAGAGCGTAATCGTTACCGTCAAATTTTAGTCCTGCAGACTCTTTGCCTTTGACCCAAATTGGACTTGAACCGCCAGCTCCGAAATTAGCGTGATTATTATTGGCTGAAGTATCAAAAGCAGTTGTACCTATTCCTTCATCAAACTTCCATTCGGCGACAGGAGGGGAGCAAGATGAGGGATCACCGGGGATACAGTATTCGGCTGAGGCGGAGGTAGGCGGGGCGGTAGTGCCGGTGTTGGTTGAGTTGGAGCCGAGGACCATGGATTTACCCTGGTTCATATCGATTTTAATTTGATCGGGGGTGAGGGCGGTGTTGTAGATTTTGACTTCATCGATGAGACCGTCAAAAAAGTATTGAGTGTAGCTTGAAGCCCATAAACCCAAACGGAAGAACTGATTAATTTGGACCATAGTTGCCGCGTGGTCGTCTATATGTTTACCATCGAAATATAAACTAAATTTACTGCCATCATAAGAAACAGCAACATGGTACCAAGTACCAGTTGTAAGATTGGGTACAGAAAAGGTTCTGTAGGCATAGCCGTTGACGCCGTCACCATAGCAGACTCGAATTGCATCGGGGTAGGGAATGATATTAAAGCCGCTTGCTGGGGCACTATGATATAGATTTGTGATTACTGCCCCCCAGTTATTAAAAGAATCGACCTTGAACCAAGCTGTATAGGTGGATGTGTTTGATATGGTGGTTGGATCAGTTTGGACATAGCCACTGCTAAAATCTAATGCTTTGCCAAATTTTCCATTGTTTGACCAAGAAGGAGGCACGGATCCAGTTAAACTTCCATTTAATACCGTGCCGCCATTTCCTGAATTGTTAACTGTGGAACCAACACCTTCATCCATTCGCCAATAGGCAACTTGAGAGCCGACAGGGGAGCCGCCGATGGGATGGCCGGCGTTCATGTCTTCGATGATTTGGGAGGGGGTGCGGGCGTAGTTGTAGATTTTTACTTCGTCGATTGAGCCGATTAAATGCCTGGGGTCGGTTCCCCAATAACCAATTTTCAAAGGGTCGCTTGTTTGGGTGTAGCTTTCCGATGATGAAGAAGTGCCTGCTAATTGGCCGTCGATATAAAGTTTGTATGTTTTTGTTGAATTTGAGTAGTCCATAACAAGAGCGATGTAGTGCCACTGGCCGTCGTTTACATTGATTGATGTTGCTATGTTGCCATAGCCCCAGGAATTATTAAGCCGTGGCTTGAAAACAAGATTATTGCTTCCGGCATATTTAAAGAGAGTATATTCAGTGCTGATAAAAAACAATTGTTGATCAGCATCAGAATTATCAAATTTAAACCATTGTCCTAGTGTCATGATTTTAGAATTAGGTTTATAAATGTCACTGTTGCCAAAGTTTATGGTGTGAGCAGGTTGTGTAAACTTTAGGCCTTTCCCGTATTTACCACTAGATATGCTAGCGCCGGTAATAATGCCAGTGTTACCAACACCCGAAACGTCATAAGTAGTGTTATCTATTGTATTTTCAAAGTTGAAGTAAGCGATTGGTTCCGGAGCCCAAATATAAAGTTGCTTTACTTCATCTGGGGAAAGGGCGCGGTTGTAGATGCGGACTTCGTCAATAGAACCGCTAAAGAAAAACCCACTACCCTTATTGTATGCGCCTATGCCCACCTGGGTAGCGCCGGATAAGGTCACGTCGTACGAGTGGAGCTGTTGGCCATTGGCGTATGCCTTGGCCGTAGTTCCGTCGTAAGTAATGACGTAGTGAACCCATCTATTCAGGTTTTCGAATGGGAGTGTAATTAAGTCACCGTTTCCAACCCTGAAATAAAGATTAGAGCCACCAGATACTCCCTGATACCACCTAACCGGGGAGCCTGTTCCTGAGGAAAAGGCAAGACGATCGCCACTGGCTGCGTTGTTATACATCCATAGAGACACGGTTCTTTGAGGCAGATCAAATAGAGAGTCGGAAATATCGACATAATGGTTGCTAGCACTGACAAAATTGCCTCCGTTCCCAAATTTTCCTGTTCCAGTAGTAACATTGTTGACTCCGGTACCATGATTATTGTTACCAGAGGCATCAAGGACTTCGCCACTAGTACCATTCCATGATGCTTCATCCATTTTCCAGTGAGCGACCAGACCGTCAGAGAGAGGCTTGTTTGAAGAAGAACCTAAGATGGCTGAGGAGCCTTTGGAGGAGGAAACTCCGGAGAGGCCGGCGTTGTAGTCGGCATTGATCTGATCGGGAGTGCGGGCATAGGGGTAGATTTTGACTTCGTCAATGAAACCGTTAAACTTTGGGTTAGGTGAGCCTCCCCAACCATAGCCTGAACCGATTTTTGTAGTTTCTGTCCTATCCACAAAAGAAGTTTGTGAATTATTCTCTTCAGCAATTGTCTTGCCATTAAGATACAGATAAGACTTTTCCAAAGAACCATCATATACAAGAGAGAGAAAATACCATCTATTAGCTTCTAGTATGTTTTCAACAGTGATACTAATAGCATTAGATCCGGACGGATTCCATTGTTGTATTTTAAGATCATCATCAAGTTGAGAGATAGAGTATTCAAATGAATTTTTAGAAATTAAGTTTTTTATTTGGCCACTAGTGTTTGTGGTAGAAGGACGAAACCAAAGTGAGAAAGTACTGCCGCCAGTATAGGTCATGCTGTAGTCAAAGTTTGTGTCTATATAGTCTTCGTTTCCATCGAAATACAAACATTTTCCGGAAATACAGTTTTCGTCTGATTGCCATGAAGGGGAAGAATTACCGGTCCCAAAACTACCATGATGCTTTCCAATGGAATCATAAGCCGTAGTCCCAACCCCTTCATCAAATTTCCAATAGGCGATGGGAGCAGGGGAGGATTCTTCGGTGGCAGAGAGGGAGAGGGTGGGTGGATTAGGTGTAATATTGGCTTCTGGATAGCCGTAAATTTCTAATTCACCCAGCATGATCCAGGAGTTTGGTGAAAATGTAAATTTTACATACTTACCAGCATTAAGAGGTTTACTATTAATGGTTACCCATTGCTCGGTATTAGACCAACTACTACCTACACCTATTTGATGATAGACGACATTATCAGTTGAATATTCAATATTGACACTTGTCGGCATATTTATTCCTCCTGTACCACCACCACCGGCGTGAAATTTAAAATAAGAAAGATAAGTTGAAGTGTCTAAGGTAATAGTTATGGATGGAGTTTGGTTTAACCATCCTACCGTAGCTTCTATGTTGGAAAAAAGTTCTTCGCGAACTACACCGTTGGTTAATTGTGTTCCGTTTGTATCAGAGTAAGAGCCATGTGGAGAAGGAGAAGTTGTATAGGGAGAGTTTAAAGAAATTTTTTGAATAGCTCCAAATGTGTTTTCGATACTGCTAACATTAGTCGCAATGGTATTACCATAGTAAACAAAGAGAGTGGCGCCGGAAGTGGGCAGGGAAGGAGCTTTAACCCAGACTTTGGTATCACCATCAGGGGAATTACAACCAAGATTACCTTCTTCAATCCAGTGGGGGAGGAGTTTGCCGTTTTGGTCGGTAATCCTGATGTCGTCACAATCAGTTTGCATTTTATCCTGGGCAATGAGAGCACTAGTACCAATGTCAAAGGCAACTTGAAAGTCAGTTAAGTCAGAGCCGGAAGAATTAGTAACAGTGATAGCTTTACGGTAAGAGAAGGATTCGTCAAACCAGCTAGCAGTGACAGATGAGGGCTGCTGACGTAATCTTAAAAGGCCAATGATACCGATTAAAAGTAGAAAGACAACAATAAAGAGGGTTTTGTATGAGAGTGAATCGAATTTCAAACGCTTGGTGGCCACATATTCATTTTACTAAATTAGACATTTTTATTCCTTCTTTACTTGTCTTAGGAAGGAAGCAAGAAAGGGCAGTCGGGAAATAATTGAATTACTGGAAAGAGACGGCGCCGTTGTTGTAGAGAGTTTTGACTTGTTCTGCGGTCAGTTCATAGTTGTAGACACGGATATCGTCTAATTTTCCGGACAACCAGTAAGTGCCGTTACCCCGCTGGCCGATATGCCAATCGCCACTCCAGCCGCAAATGTCGATTGTTTCGTTATATTCTGCGTTTAATTTTCCGTTGATAAAGATTTTTAAATTTTTGTTATTTATTGATACTGCCCAATGAGTCCAAGTGTCGAGGGGAACGGAACCGGTGGTAGAATAACGGGCTCTTTGGTTGGTATCGGTTGATTCCGTAACCGAAACATACAGGCGTTGATTGTCGGCGTTGTAGCTTATCCAGTGATCCATGCCGCAAGAATTAGGAGTAATAAAAAATGAATTTTGATTATTGGGGTTGATGTAGCCGGTGACGGTAAATAAGTTGGGGTTAGTTGTTATAGGGAGTTGGCTGATACCATCGATGAAATCATCAGCACCGTCAAAACTCAGAGATGAGTTTCTGGTGCCACTAGCACCATTACCCCAGGCGGTTCCTGACGTTTGACAAGTACCGGCAGAGGATTGGGTGCCTGACGTGCCAATAGAAAGAGTTCCATGGTTGTTGCCTGAGGCGTCATAGACAGTAGTACCTTGGCATTCATCCAATTTCCAGTGGGCAACGGGGGCTCCTTTGTTGTAGTCATAGACGATTTGGGCGGGGGTCCGGGCGTAATCATAAATCCGGATATTGTCAATTAAACCGCTAAAGAATTCCGAACCCCGTTTGCCAATACTGTTTTCGGCGGTGAGGGTGTCGAGGACGGCAGAGTAAGTATAGTTTTTGACTTGTGTTCCGTTTATAAATACTTTAATTTCGTTGGTATCAACGGAAATGGAAAAATGATTCCAGTTGGTATAGTTGCCACTGGTATATAAGTTGGTAGCAGTGTGGCTGGAGTTGTCGGAAAGAACAGGATAAAAATTTTGACAGTTGGTGCTAAAGCCCATGTCGATGCGGCTGTTGGTACCATTGCTTTTTACAAAGACAGGTTTGTAGGCGGAGCTGCCGGAAGGATTGCATTTAGCCCAGAAAGAAATGGTAGCCGTATTGCCGGGAAACATTAAAGAGTCGTTGGTAACATAATTGCTAGTGCCATTGAATTTTAAAGCGGCGCCGTTACGGGCTGCGGCCCAGGAGGGAGCCGAGTTGCCGGTGCCAAAAACGGCATGATGATTATGGGTGCTGATATCAAAGGCGGTGGTACCGATATTTTCTTCAAAGTTCCATTCGGCGATGGGAGCTAAGCAGGGGGTGTTGTCGCCCGGGAGGCAGTATTCAAGAGAGTTGGTGGCAGTACCAAAAGTTTGGGAAGCAGCACCCATGACGTGAGAGGAGTTTTGGTTGATGTCCATTTTTATCTGATAGGCATCGAGAGCGTAGTCGTAGACTTTGAACTCATCAATAGAGCCGGTAATAAAATCTGATGATGCAGTTCTACCGAGAAAAATTTCATCACCCAGAATATAGGCGGGGAATTGGCCGGGGGTGGCCAGAAGACCGTCGACATAGTATGTACTGCCAGATTTGGCCAAGTGCTGCCAATTGCCCGTTGAGTTGGGGTCGTACCAAAAGGTGATAGTTTCCTTGGGATCGGGGACGGTGACGACAATATCATCGCCATAACTATCATATCCGTTTATGAGATCTTGGATGGAGGGTTCTGATCCGTCAACAATGTCGACACGGGGATAGACCCATTGCTGTCTAACTGATGTGTCGGTGGTGTAGTAGAGATAGCTGCGGTGGCGAGCTGAGGTGGATTCCGGTAGCCATTTAAAGTCATAACTAATATTTCCAATTTTTGTACCATTTGAAGAATATCTTCCCGAATCAGGGTGGGTGGTGGTGCCAACGTGTGAATGCGGCTGGATGTGACCCACTACCAATATCCATTCGTTTTCAGGAAGATCGACTGAGTTCCAAAAATAAGGGTTGGTGCTAACACTACCATTGGCTAAAAGGATAACTCCGTTAACGGATCCATAGCCGTTTGTTCCCAGATAAAATCGACCATCTGTACCTTTTACCGTTCGATTTACCCAAGTGGAAAATCTATATAATTTGGTGTTGTCAATTGTAAAAGTGGAGGTGCCCCAGCCGCCATCGGCGCCACTGGTACTGTCGGGTCGGGCCTCCCAGACAGGGACTTTGCGGCCCCAGGGGTCGGTATCGAGAACCCGGTAATTTTCACTGGTGGAACCATTTTGGGAAAAATCGGTAACACTGCCGGTTTGGCCTTCTTTCCAGGTAGTGTAATTCAAAATGGCGGTGCCATCATTGGAAACAACTTTTAGGGCTTTCCCCAATTTGCCATCAACGGACCAGTCGGCACCGTAAGAGGTACCGGTTGTGGAGCTAATTGAATCGTTGACAGTAGAACCGTGACCTTCATCGAATTTGTAATGGGCAACAGGAGGGGTAAGCTGGCTGGCGCCCTGAGGGGATCCCATGATAACTGAGGAACCTTTTTGGGAAGAGATACCGGAGAGGCCGTCGTTGTAGTCAGAAAGGATTTGCTGCGGGGTACGGGCAAAGGGATAGACTTTAACTTCATCAATAAGGCCGTTAAAATTGTTACCACCCCATCTGGAACCAATTTCAATTGGACTATTGGAGGCGGAGAGGGAGTTTTTTGAGAAATTCCATTCTTCGACCTGCTTACCGTTAACATAAAATAATATTTTTTTGTCCGACATGGTTCTTCTGGCAACTACGTGATGCCATTGTCCGGCGGTGATATGGTTGGAACCGATGCTGGCACCTTCGTAGGTACCGTCTCCGTGCCAAAAGAAAAAGCCGCCGTTTTCGGACATGGCAAAGTCAAATTCATAGTTATAGTGTTTGCATAATATCGAAGCACGGGAAATTGAATTGGGTTTGATCCAGGCGGAAATGGTTATATCACCATTTAAATCAAGATCCCAGCCGTCACCCTTGTCGGTTATAGTGACCCGGTCGCCGTCACCTCCCAGTAAAAGACAGGATCCGGAGACACACTGTTCTTCAGTAGCCCAAGCGGCTCCGTTAAGACTGCCGGGGTTGTCACCGGCAGAATCGAAAGCGGTAGTGCCAACACCTTCGTCAAGTTTCCAGAAAGCTATGGGTGCGGGAGAGCTTTCTTCGGTATTGGACGAGATTGTTGGTTGTTGGACATAAATAAGATTGGCATAGGTGTCACATTGGTTACTGGTGGTAATTGGTCTTAGATAGTATTCATACCAGGAAGAAGTTTCACTTGGGTTGAGAGTAAGAGCCGGGGAGGGGGCACCACCGGAGCGCCAACCGGCGGAAGTGGTAGTGTTATTAGAACGGATTTTGCACATGCCGATATTATCGGCGCTATCGATAAACCAACCGTGATTGATGTCGCCACCAGCACTATCGCCTTCGGCAGCACTACAGCGGTTGCCGGAACTGAAGCTGTAACAGCGGCCGGATTCAGTCATGGTGTGGTGGGCGGAGCTAAAGGTGTGGACGGTGACGTCACGATTGGTAATACGGTAGCGGAGGTAGACCATGGGAAAATTGGCAAACAAGATAGCTTCCTTATTAACAAGGTAGCCGGTCCGATCTTCGTTCCAGGTGATTTTTTTAAAAATTGAGCCATCATTACTTATGACAGTCGAGCCGATAACACCGCGACTATCCCCTAAGACACCTTCGTAGTTATAGTCAACCCGATCGTTACTGGTAGCAGTTTGGGCACTGTCGAGGCCGGTGGTGACATCAATGAGGTTTCGGATAGCACCGCTGGCATTATCCTCATCACCTTTCAATTCTATATGGCTGTTTTTTAGACTAAAAGCGTGTGTGGAGGAATTGTAGGAGGCAGAAAGATCGCTATCAATTGGGGGTGCCTGATAAGTGGAAGCGGTTGGGTTTCCATAGTAGACGTAAAAGGTTTTTGATTCATTAGCATTAAGATTGGTTTGGAACCAAACAAAGGTATCACTACTGGGATTGCAGGTTTCAACTTGGCTGGCGATAATTTGACTGTTAATATCAGTAATCCGGATATCGTCACAATCAGTTTGGATTTTTGTGCCTAGATTGTTGAGAGTAATTTTGACAGGATAGTTATCAACATTATTGTTGCTGTTTTCAGTGATAATAAAAGCTTTGCGGTAGGACCAGTTTTCATCCCACCAAGAAGCAGAAGCGGAAGAAGTAGGCTTTTGGTTAAGGCGCAGCGTAAGGATAATGCCAATCAGAAGGAGAATTAAAATTGTTAGCAGAGTTTTGTAGGAAAAGGAATCTAGGGAGCGTTTCTTGACCACAGTTAATTTTACTAAATTATTTATCTTACTTCTTTGATTGCCCAAAAGAAGGAATCAAGAAAGGGTGCCGCTTTTACTGGTTAGGGGGAGGCGAGGTAGATTTTGCCGTTAATGTCTTCGATTAAATTGTTGAGAGTCATATGGGTAATGTGAGTGGTGAGATCGGGAATAGGAAGATTGAGCTTAAGCGAGAGTTCGTCAAGTGAGAGAGATTCTGCTGAAAGAAGAAGGAGTATTTGAGATTGAACTGGAGTAAGGTTTGCTTTGGGAATAAGAGAAGTTTGTTTAGAGTAAGATGTTGTATTTTGTATTATTGTGATATCTTCTGGAGAAGTAACAGCCTTGGCATGATCTAGTTTGATTAGGTTGTTGGTTCCTGTTGAAGAAGACGAGGTAATAGGTCCGGGGATGGCAAATAGGGGTTTATGTTGTTTTTGGGCCAAGGCAGCGGTGACTAGGGAGCCGGATTTTAGAGATGCTTCGACAATTAGAACTCCCAAGGTGGACAGGCCGGAGACGATACGGTTCCTTTGAGGAAAGGACCAGCGAGTGGGTTTGAAGTCAGGTTCGTATTCGGAGAGGATGATGCCTCCGGATTCAATAATCTGTTGATAGATTTTTTCATTTTCGGTAGGGTACAAGTAATTGAGACCGCTGCCCAAGACAGCGATGGTTTGACCACCGCAATCGAGGGTTTCTTGGTGAGCGAGAGTGTCAATGCCGTACATAAATCCAGATACTATGGTGATATTTTGCTGTATTAGCAGAGGAATAAACTTTTTGATAACCTGCTTGCCATAGGTAGTGGAGCGGCGGGAGCCGACGACGGCCAGGGTGTTTCTAAAAAGTTTGGGGTTGAGAGTCCCACGGTAGTAGAGTTTTTTAATTTGAGGTTTGATGTCAAGAAGGGTTTGGGGAAACAAGGGATTCGTATTTTCGATAATGTTAATTGGATAGGTTTTCATAGTGGGCAATTCTTTTAACAGATTTGTCTGAATCGAGAACGATGCAAACGGCATCGAGGCGAAGGCGGGGGAATCCAAGGGGGTTGTCGAGCAGGTATCTTCGAGCTGTTTTTTGAACTTGAATAATTTTGTTTTTGGAAATCATGTCTTCAGGGAGGCCGAAGTCGGTACCGATTTTCAATTTAACTTCGATGAAGACGAGGGTTGGTCCGTCGAGCATAATCAGATCGATTTCACCATGAGGGGTGCGATAGTTTTGGTCCAAAGGCTTGAATCCCTTTTTAATTAAATAGTTTTTGGCCAGATTTTCACCAAGGCGGCCTTTGGAGTAATTAAGATGTTTCATGAATCGGTTCTAATTCTGTATTGGAGGCTTTCGGCGATATGGGTGTCGGTAATGACTGGGGAAGATGAAAGGTCTGCAATGGTCCGGGCAACTTTGATGAGGCGGAAATAGGTGCGAGCAGAGAGAACATATTTGTTAACAGCAGTTTTGAGAAGGAGGTTTCCGGAGGGAGTAAGATTGGCAAACTGTTTTAGATGGGAATTTTTCATATCGGAATTGGTATGGATGCGAGGAAGGTTTTTAAAACGCTCTTGCTGGACAAGCCGGGCTTGGAGAACACGATCTTTGATGGCAGCAGAGCAATCTGTGGCGGGTACGGGAGAATTAAGCATCAATTTTTCGACATCAACGCTGGGGACGTTGAGGTGGAGGTCGATACGGTCCATAATAGGGCCCGAAAGCTTTTTTTGGTAATTGTAAATTTGACGCTGGGTACACTGGCAGTTTTTTTTGGGGTCATTTAAATAGCCGCAGGGACAGGGATTGGCGGCTGCCACCAACATAAATTGAGCTGGAAATGTTACGGAACCAGAAGCACGGGAGACGGTAACATAACCATCTTCTAGGGGTTGGCGAAGCGACTCAAGGGAGGCACGGGAGAACTCGGGAAATTCATCTAAAAAAAGAACACCGCGATGAGCCAGGGAGATTTGGCCTGGGTGGAGATTAGCTCCGCCGCCGATAAGTCCGACGGTAGAAGTGGTATGGTGGGGGGATTGGAAGGGACGGAGACGGACTAGCGATCCTCCCGGAGGAATGTTGCCGGTGATGGAGTATATTTTGGTTACTTCGAGGCTTTCTTTTTCGGATAGGTCTGGAAGGATACCAGGAAGGGCGCGGGAGAGCATGGTTTTGCCGCTTCCGGGAGAACCCATCATAAAAATATTGTGGCCACCGGCAGCAGCAATTTCCAAGGCACGCTTGGCTTGGAGTTGACCGAGGATTTCGGAGAAATCGAATTCGGGATGGATGTCAGCGAGAAGTTGAGGAGTATTGATATGGTTTAATGGGGTTAGGATACGGTTACCGGTTAAATGACGGATGAGGGATTTGATATTGTCAATCGGGTAGACTTGAAGGTTGCTTATAACAGAGGCTTCGTTGGCACAGAGACGGGGAACAAAGAGGTTTTTGATACCTTGTTCTTTGGCTAGGAGTGCCAGAAGGAAGACTCCGGTAGTGTGACGGAGGGAGCCGTCAAGGGAAAGCTCGCCATAGAAGTAAGATTCTGGGGGCAAGTTAATTTGATTTCCGGCAGCAATAATACCAATAGCAATAGGCAGGTCGTAACAAGAACCGTTTTTGGGGAGATCAGCGGGGGCGAGGTTGACGGTTATTTTGGCAGTAGGAAATTCGAAGCCGGAGTTAACAATGGCTGTCTTAACCCTTTCTGTGACTTCAGAAGCGGTTTTGTTAGCCAGACCGACGATGGTAAAAGCGGGAAAACCTTTATCGGCGACATTGACCTCAACGTCAATTTGGATAGGTTTTAGACCGTAGTTTGCGGCAGAAGCAACTTTGAGGAGCACTAATTAAATGTAGCACAGATCACATTGGAGAATGGTGGTTAGTAAAAAAGAAGTTGTTTTGGGACAGCAGGGAGGTGATTTTTCTTAAAAGAAAACAATTTTGACTTTTTGAGGAATTTCACGGGTGGCAGCTTGGGCGCCAATTGTAAATTGGCCGGGGATGGCAGACGAGAGATCAAAAACAGCTTTACCGGATTCATCGGAAACGGCCTGGACATCTTTTATGGTAATATTTGCCGGCGTAAGGAGTTCAACGGTTTGGTTAGGAACTCCAAGACCCCGGGAATCGAGAAGGAAAACGGTGATTCGGATAAGTTCCTGGCTATCGGCTTTAGCTTGGAGAGGGGAAGAAAAAAGATAGGAGTTTTCCATGGTGATAGGCGAGGTGTTGACAGTAGAAGCTTTGCCGAAGAAGTTAGTAGTACGGGCAACAAGGAACAGGGAAGCTGTGAGGGAAAGAATTAAAAAGAAGATGACAGCAATAATTCCCGGTTTCATTAATTTATTGTACTAAATTATTTATTTTCCTTCTTTGTTTTCCCAAAGAAGGAATCGAGAAAAGGTACTAAAAATTATAAAATTCTAAAATATTAGAGGGGGAGTGGAGGCAAAGAGGGTGATTCAGAGTGTCATGCTTGTTTTAGGGGGAGAAGGGAGATTTGACGAAGGGCGGGAAGAAAGCGAGAAGATCGGGCTGGGGATTTTAGGGAGGAGAAAAGCAGGTAAACAAAAAAGGAAAGGGTGAGAAAGAAAAGGGGTAGGAACAGGATTAAGAACTTGTACTGGAGCCAGAAAAGGTAGAATAGGGTGGGAAGATTGTAGGTAAGAGTATTGGATTTGGGGGTGTTGCTGCTGTTGTGGATGGCAGCAGCAAAGAGGCGATAGTTGCTGGCATAAGAAGTCGGCAGGGAGAAACTGTAATTGCCGGAAGAGTCAGTGGCGACGGTAAACTGGGGCAAGGAAAAGGCTTGGGCTTCTTTGGGAAAAGTGGGAGCTTGGCTGTCAATTTGGTAGAGATAAATGTTGACGGTGCTTTCGGGGATGGATTGGCCGGATGCTAGGGCAGTAGAGTTGGGCTTGATTTGATCGGCATCAAGACTGAGAGTTGGAGGCAGGAGAATCGGGCCAATTTCAGTGATGAAATTGCTTTCCGGAGGAGGCGGGATGCAAACAGGGTGAGAACGGCGGGAACTATTATCAATAGAGGTGAGGCAAAGATCGGAGGGGTTTTCGGGAAGAAAAGAGCGGTCGAATTCAAAGTAGCCTTCGGAGTTGCTGTAAGCAACATCGAAGACCCGGGGAGAACTAAGTTCGACGCGGGAATCGGGGGTGGTGTAGCCATTTATGGTTACTTGGTTTTTGCCAATATAACCAGAGACGGTAACCAATGATTGTTTTTCGACTGCAAGTGTGGGTCGGCTTAAAAAACTTAGGAGCAGCAGGATAAGCAGCATTTAGGTTTTGTCCCGATATTTGTTCTTGAGATTTTCAAGGTCAGGTTCGGTGGGAGGAGCGAGCGGAGTGGGTTTGCCACCTTGACCTTTGTTCCTCAAGATAGAAAAGAGAAGGACAAAGAGGGCTACGAGAGCCAGGGCAAAGGTGATAAGCTTCCAGGGAATAACCCAGAAGAAGACGGTAGCGGTCAGGAGACCACCGGTAGTACCATAGGCGGCGTTTAGTTGAGCCTGGTAGCGGCCAAAGAGCCATTTTTTATCAAGGAGATTTTCAAAGCTTCTTTCGGTATAGGGGAAGATGTTGGTTTCTTCAAGGGGAAGTTGGGCGGTGGTAGTGCCGAACATGTTTTTAACGGTAATTTGACCTCTGGGGGTAATGTGGACATCAGAAAGATTTTCGATGGTGGATTTGAAATCAATAGGGCCGTATTCGGAAAAGCCGGGGGCAGCAAACTCTTTGACTTGAGCATTCTGTTTGATGTCACCGGGGACAGTAACGTAAACAAGAGAGCCAACATTGGCTTCGATGGCGGCACCGGTGCCAGCAAGGGTAGCATCGTTTGTGGGGGTGTGTAAAACCATGGCGTAATGGCCGCCGGGGAGGGCATTTTCGGGAGCTACAACAGTGAGCATAAGGGATTTGGTTTCACCGGGTTTTAGTACCAGCTTGGAGGGTGAAACCTGAATCCAGGAACTGGCTGCCCAGCGGTTATCCTTTTCACTGACATTTTCCAGAGGAATAGGAGTACCCTGATTATCTTTGACAATAAAATCTTTGGTGTTGACGGTAATAAATTTTTCAGTTTTGGATTCGTTTCGGACTTTAATTTCTTTGGTGGCGTGCTCCCCAGGTTCGACAACAATTTCAAGACGGGGCGGGATGGCGGACAAGCCAAATGATGATTGAGCCAGAACAGTTTTGGGTAGTAAGGATGATGTGACCAGTAAAAGGAGTAAGCTGGTTTTGACGGTAGTTTGTCGGATTTGGACAGTATTCATGTTTTATTTAATTTTTAGAAGGTGGCGGTGGCCGTATAAACTATTTTGGTTTCGTAATTACCGGCCTCTTGGGTGGTGTTGGCGATAATCCGATAACACATATAAATTTGTTCAGTGGTGATCGGTGTAGCAGCGTTGCTCATGATAGTTTGAGCGTTTGCAGCACCGATACCAAAGGGTTTGGCAGCATATTGGGCACCGTCGGTGTTGTACTCGAAGGGAACAGTGTCGGCATTAATGTTCTGAATAGAGTAGCCAAAGCCGGAATGGGTAAGGTCTGTTTGCCAACGGTTGGGTGTAGTGGGATTGCAGGTATAGTTGGGATCACAATTTGTGTTGGTAATGGTAGTGCCGGTAGATATATTGGTCAGATAGTCCGACTCGTAGACGGTGACGGCATAACCACTGGAAGCGTTGGTGACGGCGTTGAGCCTTTGGGCGAGATTGTTGGCGGTGCTACCGATGGAGAGAGAGTCAAAGGCAACTGTAGTGGCAGTGGTATTAGCGGCAGCAGCGCCGAGAATATTGCCACAACGATTCTGACCGGAACCGACACCAGTGTTATCTATGTAGAATGAGAGGGTAGGATCGACGGTGGCAGTAACCCGGACAGATTCGACAACGGCGATACGACCTCTGGCAGTGTCAGCATCAACGACAGCGTCACTACTATCGAGGTGGCGGATATAGAAGTCATAAACATCAGCAACTCCTTCGCTTGAATAGGAGCGGCTTACGGAGGCACTTGGGTTAATTAGCTGGCTACCGGTGGAGAGATCACTACCAATGACCATGGTAACGCCAACATCGATAGGATTTTGGACGCCCGGGTCTAGGGTACAGGTAATGGAGTGGAATACACTGCCGTTAATAGTGACGTCAGTGGCACCAACTGAAGCGGTACCGAAGGGACAAGAGATGTCGGCGGTTTTTAGGCGGGTGCCGGGGCCAGTAGTAGTGGTGCCGACATCGGCGCCAAGATCGAAACCCTGCTGGTCGGGAATGCCGTCAGCGGCAAGTTCGCCAGTACGGGAGGTGGCCTTGATAAGAAATTGCCAAGCACCGCCGGCAATGGTAGTTTTTGGAGTAAAGTAAACAGTGTGAACAGCAGAACGGGTGGCAACAACCATGGTGTTGTTAAAGGAATTGGTGTGGGCAACGGTAGTGCCAATTTGGAAGGTGGCGGCGTTGCCGATGTCGGAAACGGTATACTGATCGAGACCGCTGACACCGGTTTTACCAATGCCAACGATATCATCGACGAATAGGTTGCTAGTGGTGTTGGAGGGATTGCCTGAAGTTTGGATTTTGAGAAGAGTGGTGCCGAAAGTATTCCCAGTACCAAGACGGGCAAAATAGGAAAGCTGGGAACTGCTGAGGACATCTTTAATATTAGTAGGAGGAACGGACTCAATTCTGTTTTTAGGTACCAGAAGCGAGGCTGTAACAGCAATAAAAAGGAAAATCAGGCTGTATTTAAGTATCTGTTTCATTAAATATCGACAATAAGTTAATAATTAAAGATTAAATAGTTGGGCTATGCTTGTCAAGGGCTTGTTAACTCTATCACTTTAAAGTTCCAGGGAATTTTAAAAATGAGACAGATTGAGTGTGTATGGGTTATTCAATTTTGAGAGATTGAAAAAAGAGCTCTTTAGATATAAAGTATCAGATACTTTAAAAGTATTTAAAATTTGCATAAAAGGAGAAAACAGAATGCAAAAGTATGTATATTTTTTCGGTAAAGGTAAAGCCGAGGGTGATAAGGATATGAAGTTTTTGCTGGGAGGAAAAGGAGCTAACTTGGCGGAGATGACCAATTTGGGAGTGCCGGTGCCTCCGGGAATGACAATTTCCACAGAAGTCTGCAAGTACTATTATGATAACAACAGAAGTTACCCTGAAGGTTTGGACAAGGAAATAGATGAGGGGTTAAAAAAACTGGAAGAAGCAACAGGTAAGAAATTCGGTGATAAAAATGATCCTTTGCTGGTTTCGGTCCGCTCCGGAGCGGCTCTGTCCATGCCGGGAATGATGGATACGATTCTTAATCTGGGTTTGACAGATGAAACGGTAAAGTCAGTAGCTGAAAGAAGCGGAAATTCTAGATTTGCCTGGGATTCCTACAGAAGATTTATCCAGATGTTCGGTAACGTAGTTTCCGGAATTGAACATGAGAAATTTGAGCATGTGATTGAAGAAGTTAAAAATAAAAAAGGCAAAAAAGAAGACACCCAAATGACAGCCGAGGATTGGCAGGAAGTGGTTGAGGCTTATAAGGAGCTATATAAAATAGAAAAGGGTGTAGAGTTTCCCCAAGAACCCAGAGAGCAGTTGCAGAGAGCTATCGACGCTGTTTTTGGTTCGTGGAATAATCCCAGGGCTATCACTTATAGAACTATTAACAAGATTGACGACAAAAAGGTTTTCGGGACTGCGGTCAACGTCCAGTCGATGGTGTTTGGCAATATGGGTGAAGATTCGGGGACGGGGGTAGCTTTTACCAGAAACCCGTCTACCGGAGAAAATAAAGCTTATGGCGAGTATTTGATGAATGCCCAAGGCGAGGACGTGGTGGCCGGTATCAGAACTCCTAAACATTTGGAATCTTTAAAAGAAGATAATGAAAAGGCTTATGAGCAATTAATGGAATTGTTTGAAAATTTGGAAAAGCACTACAGGGATATGCAGGATGTGGAATTTACAATAGAAAACGGGACACTATATGTATTGCAGACCAGGAATGGTAAGAGGACTGCTGCTGCGGCTGTTAAAATTGCAGTAGATTTGGTGTCAGAAGGGATGATTGACGAAAAAACCGCTTTGACCCGGGTTGAGGCTGAAGCCCTCGATCAATTACTACATCCCACCTTAGATCCGAAGGCAAAGAAAGACTTCAAAGTAATCGCTACCGGATTACCAGCCAGTCCCGGTGCCGCTTATGGCGAGGCGGTTTTTAGCGCTGAAGATGCAGTTGAGAAGGCAGAAGCCGGCAAAAAGGTTATCTTGGTAAGAGCTGAGACATCACCTGAGGATTTGGCCGGAATGCATGCAGCCCAGGGAATTCTGACGGCCCGCGGAGGAATGACCTCCCACGCAGCAGTAGTAGCCCGGGGTATGGGTAAGTGTTGTGTATCCGGAGCCGAATCGGTTGTGGTGTCGGAGAAAGATAAGAGTTTTCGTGTGGGAGATATTTTAGTAGCCGAGGGTGATATGGTGACTTTGGATGGATCCAGCGGTGAGGTTTTCCTGGGACAGGTACCTACCCAGACGCCAACTTTGAGCGGAGATTTTGGCACTTTAATGAAGTGGGCTGATAAGTACCGAAAGATGGGAGTCAGGACCAATGCCGATACTCCCAGAGATGCCCAGACTGCCCGTGAATTCGGAGCTGAAGGAATCGGTTTGTGCCGAACGGAACATATGTTCTTTGAAGCTGACAGAATTTTTGCAGTCAGACAGATGATCATGTCGGAAACCTTGGAACAACGGGAGGCGGCGTTGGAGAAGATTTACCCGATGCAGAAGAATGATTTTAAACAATTGTTCGAAATCATGAAAGGACTGCCGGTTAAAATCCGTCTTCTGGATCCGCCTTTACACGAATTCCTTCCAAAGGAAGAAGCTGATATCGAAGCCATTTCCCGTGAGATGGGAATTAGTGTGGAAAGGCTGAAGGACAAAATTGAATATTTGGCCGAATTCAACCCCATGATGGGTCACAGGGGTGTCCGTTTGGGAGTGACGTTCCCCGAAATTTATCAGATGCAGGTCCGGGCAATAATTGACGCCGCTTGTGAACTAAAGAAAGAGAGCGGAGAAGAAGTGGTGCCGGAGATAATGATCCCGCTTATCGGTGAAGTGGAAGAACTGCGTTGGATTAAGGGTAAATTAGTGCCGGTAATCGAGGAAGCGATAAAGAACTCCGGAGTCAGTTTAAAATATGAGCTGGGGACTATGATTGAAATCCCAAGAGCAGCTTTAACAGCCGATGAAATTGCGGCCGAGGCTGAGTTCTTTTCTTTTGGGACCAATGATTTGACCCAAATGACTTATGGATTTTCCCGTGATGATGCCGGAAAGTTTTTGAAGGAATATTTAAAGCAGAAAATCATGGCCGAAGACCCTTTTAAAAGCGTTGACCAGGAAGGGGTGGGCAAGTTGATGCAGATGTCAGTAGAGCTAGGCAGGAAAGCCAGAAAGGGAATGCATATCGGTATCTGCGGTGAACAGGGCGGCGATCCTGAGACGGTTAAATTTTGTCATAAGATCGGCTTGACATATGTATCCTGTTCTCCTTTCCGGGTACCGATTGCCCGATTGGCTGCCGCACAAGCAGCGGTGGAAGAATAGAGCCAAAGTTATTTTATAAAAGCCCCCCGAAATTTTCAGGGGGCTTTAAGTTGATATAATTTAGTGATGAGGTTTGAGACACCGAGGTGGATGAGGGCGGGCAAGGAGTTTTTGTTAAAAACGAGATATGAGGGGATAGTAGGCAAGTCAAGAAAGTCAGCAAATTCTTTGTTTGAAAATTATATGGCCTTTGGTATGGACAATCTGAACTTGGACGAAAAGGAGTACTTGAAGATGCTACTAGCGGGACACCTAATCGCCAAGAATCCAAGATTCGAAAGGATAAATGAAGGTTTGGACAAAAAATTTGCAACCAGAAGAGGGGTGGTAAATGCTTTGAGTGTGTACTCGGAAAAATACGTGGAAAAAGCTTATGAAGTGGGGAAAAAATTGAAAGAAGGAGCAGAAAAAATGGTCCAGTTTGTGGTTAATAGAAAGGGTGGCTCTGAAGAAGAAAAACGGAGAATGGTAATGAGATTTGAGATGTTAAGTGGGGTGGCAAACATGGTAACAAGTATTTGTGCAGAGGAATTGAAGGATACTTTGGTGGATTACGGAGAAATTAAAGGAAGCAGAGATGAGATGTTAAGATTAAAAATCAGAAGATACTTAGATGAAGCAGCGGTGGATTTGAAGCAGGCTTAATTTTGTTTTTTAGATTTTTTATTGATGAGGATTACGAACAGCAGCAGGAGGGGGATGAGGCTGAGGAGCAGGGAGAAGGGGAAAATATAAAAGGTGGAAGTAAGGGGTTTGGCAGAATCGGTGGCCGAGAGGGAAATGGAAGCAGTATAAGCCCCGGGCCAGAAGGGTGGCTTGAGGATACAGGCAGTAGCCGGAGAACAAAGGATGGATCTGGAATGTTGTCCTAGGACATTTTGGGGCGAGAGGTCGAGACGGGCTATTTCTTTGTTATTTTTGAAAACCGTAATACGGCCTTCAGTTTTGAAAAAGTTAGGGGTTTGGTTTTTGATTAGAGCCGAGAAGTTTATTGGAGTGAGGAAGCAGTCTTTGATTTTGGGGGAGACCGTAAAGTCGGTGATTTCGGCCCTGACAGGCAGGTTTTCGGTTTGAGACAGGGAAAGAAGAAGGTGGGAGCCAATTTTGGCACTAGTCCTGGTCTGGTTGGAATCAAGGTTTGGCTGGTTGGCCGGGGCTTGGCTAACAAAAAAAGTGTAGTAGTAATCTTTTTCCAATATTTGGGAATCAGGTTTGATTTTGAGAACAAGTTGGCGTTTTTGATGAGGTTGGAGAGCGAATGTTTGGCCTAAATTTAGATCGGCATTGTTTAGAGAGAAGTGAAGATTGTCATTTGAGGGGACATTGAAATAGGAGAGGTTGCCGCTGGAGCCCGATGGCTGCCAGGGTTCAACAGAGGTGGTCAAATAAAGGGTATTTTCCGAATTGTTGATAATGTCATACGCCTGAAGCAGAGCAGCGCCGGGTTTGAGTATAAATTCAGCTTGGGCGGGATTGATGGTTAAATTAAAGTCGGCCATTTTAGTATTTGGGGACAGCAATAAATGTTATGTGATTTTGATAGTTACCGGCTGATTGGGTGGCTGAAATATTAGCTTTGTAGGTGAGACGGGCAGAGTGTTCTTCAACGGGAAAAGATTCCTCCATGAGTATTTGGGGTGATTCCGGCGGGAGGGCAGAAAAATTGGCGAATTGGCGATAATAGGTGGTGTCGGTGAAAAATTGCGATGTACCTATACCGGTGGGATGACCAAGTTCATTTATTCCGGTGGCATTAAATCCAAAGCCATAAGCAGCAGCATTGGTCCAGGCACCAGCAGTAGATTCTGAGCATAGACCAGCATCACAGGTGGTATCGGGAATAGTGGTACCTGAATGTAAAGATAACGGATGGTCCTGGAAGGCCATAATTTGGTAGCCATGACCCGATGGAGTGGTGATGGTGATGGTGTTGGTATCGGTAGAGCCAACGCCGGGAACTAAGGTGCCAAGGTCAATTAGAAGACTGTCAACAATAAAAGAAAATTCGGAGTGAAAGGAATCGTAGATATACTGGAAGCCTGATTTGAGGACATAGCCGTTACTATCAAATTGGCCGGGTGCATTCTGGCCGACGGTGTCGGTTAGATTGTAATTTGGGGATGACTTGCTGCCGGAAGTGATGTTGAAGTTACCCCATTCAATGTGGTATGAGGGAGAACTGAAACTTTGTGCTAAAGCCAGAGAAGTAAGCCGGGTAGCGGTGATTAGGACAAGAATAAATATGGGAAGTTTAATTTTCATCGGTTTCCTGATCAATTTGCTGAGTCAGTTTCTGGGAAGATTTCAAAAGACCAGTAGCAATTTTCTTAATTTTTCCCAACTCGTCCTTTTGGCATTGAGTGAGTTTGGGGTTAGACAGAAGGAGAGAGACGGAATCCAGGATTTCTAAAATATGGTTTTTGAACTTTAAGGAAAAGAAAAGCAGAATATCGGTTTCGTCTTTGGCGATGCTATTAGTCATATTTAAATTGTCGAGGTACTGCCTGCCGACATACCAAGCAAGGGGTGAGATAAAAACCAAGGAAAAGAGGGGAAGAAGGGAGGCAAGGGAATCGAGAGATTGGGAGAGAAGGATTACTAAAACCAAGGAATAAGCCAAAGTAGTACTTGGGGGGTTGTTGAAAGCCAAGACAAAGAGAAGGAAATAAATTAAAAAGAAAAAAGGTGAGGCCAGACCTTGGGTATTAAAAACGATAAGGTTGATGATAAGGGAGGTGAGATAGAGATTAAGAGTGTGGCGACGGAGAGAAATGAGGATAAGAATGACTGAAATCAGGGCAATAAATTGGGGCAGGAAAGGGGTGGCCGGAGTGAGTGAAAAGAGAAAGGCGGAAATGGCAGTTGCTGACAGTATGGCTATAGGTTTGAGCGGAGACATTCTATAAGTATAGTAACTGGTATTTTGGGGTTAGTAAACTTATACTTGGTTATGCATCAAGAAGGAGCGGCAGAATATAGCCCAGGACCAAAAGCAATCAGCGACCCGTTTGAATATTTTGATAAATGGAGGAGCTCGAGTAATTATGGCGAGGCTATAAATAAGTATTTTGTAGGAAAAAAATTAGCAGGTGATGTGACAGAGGACGAAAAAAAAGAAGTTTTTGAGGAAAGCTATGAAGCAAAGAAGTCGATGCTGGATTTTTCAAAAAGGGAGGACGGGCAATTTGTTTATGATTCGAGTAAATATCCTTTGGATGTGGCTGAAAAATTGGGTTCTTATATAGATAGTGTAAGGTATGTGATGAAAAGAATGGGGGAAGGTGTAGACAGAGATGATGTAAAGCAATTGGATGGCTATAGGAGTTTTGTCCATGGTGAAGTGACTCAGGCATTAATAAAGGCAGGAATTGCACCTAATGTAAAAATGGGAAGAACTTTTGCCCGGTTGGTTTTGATTAGCAAGGGTTTGGACACATATGAAACGGCGGGCAGGAAAGATGTCGACAGAATATGGGGAGTAATGGACTAAAAGGTGATAGACTGATTTTGTGGGAGATAAATTACATAGATTCGGATGGTTGGATGTAATTTTGGTAATGGGAATTGGTTTGATAATTATTGGTTTGGGTATGAGTATCAAGAGAGCCGGAGAAACCGGAGAAGTTGAAATAATAAAAAACGAGGGGGCTGGTGTAACACAAGTTTATAGTAATGTAGTGTTTGATATATCGGGTGAAGTGATAAAACCGGGAGTTTATAAGCTACCAATTGGTTCCAGAATTAATGACGGTTTGGCGGTAGCAGGCGGTTTGGCGGCAAATGCAGACAGGGAGTGGGTGGAGAAGAGTATCAACCGGGCTGAAGTTTTGTATGACGGGCAAAAAATCTATATACCAAAAAGGGGTGAAGTGATGGGGGAAATTAATATGGGGAGCGGTAAAATCAGTTTAAATAAAGCAAGCTTGGAAGAATTGGACAAATTGTCAGGGGTTGGTCCGGCAACGGCTCAGAGCATTATTGATTATCGTCAGAAAATGGGTGGTTTTATGAGTGTGGAAGAAATCAAGGCAGTCAGCGGGATCGGGGAGAAGCTGTATGAAAAAATTAAGGATGAGATCAGCCTTTAATAAATTTGCTTTAGTTTTAATATTGTCGGCAGTGGTGGTATTGATGTATAAGTTTATAAATAGGGATAGTTTGATGTATGCCATCCAACATAGTTTACCGCCAAAAGAAGCGTCGGTGCTGGCCGGTATGCTTTTGGGGGTAAAGGATTTTGAAAAGCAATTTTATGGAAAGCTTAAGGATGTGGGGTTGGTGCACTTAATGGTAGCAAGTGGGGCCAATATCGCATTGGTAGCCCGGTTGACGATAGAGAAACTGGCGGGTCTGTTGGGAAGAAAAACGGCAATTGGTTGGGGTATGGCAGCGATTTGGGGTTACGCAGCTATGGTAGGTTGGGAGGCACCGATAGTACGGGCAGCTATACTGATTTCAATTTATTATTGGGCACAAATATTGGGCCGGAAATATAACATCCTAACCGGGATAGGGATGACGGTGGGTGTTATGTTGGCGGCAAACTGGGAGTTCGCTTCAGAGTTAAGTTTTTGGTTAAGCGTGACGACTTTTGGAGCGATTGCGGTAAGGGACAGAAGCGGTGAGAAAAGGGAAGGAGTATTTAAGGAAGACTTGAGAACTACGTTGTGGGTGAGTTTATGGATTAGCCCGATTTTGTCCTTAGTGTTCGGAGAGTTTAGTTTGGTGAGTCCGGCAGTTAATGCTTTTTGTTTGTTTGCGATTGAGTATATAAGTGTTGTAGGATTAATCGGAGTTATCAGTTATTTAGTTTGGCCTTTGGCGGGAAATTTGATGTTGATGCTCATTTATCCATTTTTGAAGTATTTGGTTATAGTTTCTGAAGGGGTAGGGAGTTTGGGGTGGATTAAAGTAAGGGTGGATTTTAATTGGTACTTATTCGCCGGATGGTATTCGGTGTTGTTATATGTGTTATTAAAGAGAAAGAATGAAGGCAAGAATATGGCTTTTGTTTAGCGGCATTTTTCTGGTTGTAGCATATTTACTGGGGTTGCCAGATGGAAAGATGCGGGTAGTATTTTGTGATGTAGGTCAGGGAGATGCGATACTGGCAACTAAGGGGTACAACCAATTATTGATTGATACGGGACCGGATAATAAAAAGGTCTTGGGATGTTTGGAGCGGTATATGCCTTTTTGGGATAAGAAGCTTGAAATTGTGATTATCAGCCATGAGGATAAGGACCATTGGGGCGGATATGCAGATGTAGAAAAAAATTATAAGATTGAAAAATTAGGATATGGAATCAGCGACAAGGGATTGTTTGAACAAAAAATGTATGCAGAGGAGGTGAGAAGAAATGATGTAATTAGATTAGGGGAGATATTGTTTGAGGTGATAAATCCATCGGATAACTTAGTTGAAAAGCAAAATGATAATGATGGTTCAGTAGCTGGTGTTTTACATTATAAGGATAATAGATTTTTGCTGACCGGAGATGTGTCGAAAGAGGTGGAACAGCTTTGGGTGTGGAGAGGATATCTGAGTGGACAGATTGATGTCCTAAAAGTGAGTCACCATGGGTCCGATGAATCGACAGGCGAGGAATTGCTGGCAGCAATAAAGGTAAGAGAAGCGGTGATAAGTGTAGGCCGGAATAGTTTTGGCCATCCGAGAAAAGAGGTGTTGGATCGATTGGAGATCAGGGGGGTGAAAGTCAGGAGGACCGACAAGGAAGGAGATGTCGTTTATGTTATTGATTAATGGAGCTGTAGGTGGCGGCAGATATTTCTTTTATTGTATTGGCAAGTTTGGTGAAGTTATAACCACGGGTCATGATGCAGAGAAGATAGGGTTTGCCGGGGTAGTAGACAATGCCACAGTCGTGAAGTTGTTTCTCCGTTGAGGGGAGGTACTGCCGCTCTCCGAATTTGTGGGCGACGGTAATATTGCCGGGGACTCCGGCTCTCAGAGCATCCCGGTATTTGGTTTGAGTAAGTAGACTAAGGGCTTTTTCTGACATTTCCTGGTTTAGGAAAGATGAATTAAAGAGAATACGATAGAAGGAAGCGTAATTTTTGACCGATATGATATTTCCGGCAGGATCATTTTGAGCCAAGCTCAGGTCGATGCCCAATAAACTATAAATATTAATTATTTTTTGGAAGTCGATATTATCGCTTAAGATGTCATAAGCCTCATTGTCAGAATAAACGATCATCCGGGTAATTAAATCGTCAACCGTATACTCTTGATTGGGGAGAATGGTAACTTCGGGATCGATATTTTGATTGTCTTCTATTGGGGCATCCGACAGTTTAAGTTTTTTTTGGAGCAAGTCAGGATTGGTTTCGGCTTCCTTGAAGTAAGCTATCATAACCGGAACTTTGACCAGGCTAGCCGGTGAGAACAGTTCTTTTTCATTGATACCCATCCAAGGTCCGTTATTCAAGTCCCGGAAATATACCGAAACATAGTCGACCTGCTTGTTGGAAATTTGTTGAGAGATAAGATCGTTCAGGTTTCCTTTTAGTTTAGAGAGGCCGAATTCACCGGTGTCCTGATTAAAATCACAGTCAAGAAGGGGGTTGGTAAGGGTGCCCCCCTGGTTTTTTCTCATCTCGGTATGGGCGTGTGAATTGCCGGAGGGTGAGTTTAAAAAAAGAGAAACAAGAAAACCAACGAAAATACCAGTAAAAAGAAATAGCAATTGATTTTTATTTATACGCATATGGTAGAAGCTAGATTGGGTGACAATAGCAATATGTTAGCAGCTATTTATATAGTATGAAGGAGTCAAATTGTTGTGGTAAAATTTTGCCACAAATGGCAAATAAAACGATAGGGGAGACCAGCTCAAACAAGGACTTAAAATTTAGGGAAATTGAAGCTAAATGGCAGAAGTATTGGGAAGAACATCCGGAATTATATGAAGCCAAAGACGGAGAAGGGGGAGAAAAGAAGTATGTATTGGTAGAATTTCCTTACCCGTCAGGAAGCGGGCTACATATCGGACATACTTTTACTTTTACCGGAGGGGACGTGTATGCCCGGTATTTGAGAATGAGGGGTTTTAGGGTGATGTTCCCGATGGGATGGGATGCTTTTGGGTTGCCTACCGAAAACTATGCTTTGAGAACAGGGAAGAAGCCCCAGGAGGTAACTAAGGAAAATACGGGGATGTTCAAAAAACAGATGAAACAGTTGGCGTTTTCTTTTGACTGGAGCCGGGAGATAAACACTACCGACCCTGCTTACTATAAGTGGACTCAGTGGATTTTTATCCAACTATATAAAAGAGGTTTGGCCTACAAACAAGAGATGCCGATAAACTGGTGTCCTTCATGCAGGATTGGATTGGCTAACGAAGAGGTGGTTGACGGCAAGTGTGAAAGGTGCGGGACAACAGTATCAAGAAGGAATATTTCCCAATGGGTAGTCAAGATAACCGACTATGCGGATAAGTTAATAGAAGGTTTGGAAAAAACTGATTTTGTGGAGAAGGTAAAAGCGGCCCAGATTAATTGGATAGGGAAGAGCGATGGAGCGAGAGTTAAGTTTATGGTTGACAACCCTAATCCGGGAGTGAAGGAGTTGGAGGTGTTTACCACCAGGCCAGACACGTTATTTGGGGCAACTTTTATGGTGGTGGCGCCGGAACATAGATTAGTTGAAGAATTGTTGGGGGAGGGTGTGAGCGAGAAAGCCAAAGAAATTAGATCTTACGTAGAAAGGGCTAGGAGAAAAAGTGATATGGAAAGGACGGAGCTGTCCAAAGATAAGACGGGAGTATTTTCCGGCCTTTATGCCATTAACCCGGTCAATGGAAAAGAAATTCCCATCTGGATTTCAGATTTTGTTTTGGCTACGTACGGCACCGGAGCGATTATGGCCGTACCGGCCCATGATGAGAGAGATTGGGCTTTTGCAAAGAAATTTGGATTGCCTATAGTGCCAGTGGTCGAACCGGAAAAAGGTTGGGATTTCGAAGAAGGAGCATATGTTGATGTGGATAATGGAGCGATCATCAATTCCCCGCCTATTAACGGGATGGTTCCAAGAGAGGCCAAGGAAAGTATGATAACTTGGCTTGAGGAGAAAGATATAGGCAAGAGTACTTCTTCATATCATCTGAGAGATTGGATATTCAGCAGGCAACATTATTGGGGTGAGCCCATACCGATGATATATTGCGACAAATGCGGCTGGCAGCCGGTAGAAGAAAAAGATTTGCCTATTTCGCTTCCGGAGGTAGATAGATATGAACCAACTGAGACAGGAGAGAGTCCTTTGGCAAATATATCAAAGTGGGTCAATACTACTTGTCCGAAATGCGGTGGCGATGCCAAGAGAGAGACCGATACCATGCCGAATTGGGCTGGTTCAGATTGGTATTTTTTGAGATACATTGATCCTAATAATGATACAGATTTAGCTAGTTTAGAAAAAATTAAAGAATGGCTTCCGGTGGATATTTACGTTGGTGGAGATGAACACAACACCCTACATTTATTATATTCGAGATTTATTTATAAGTTTTTGTATGATATTGGTAGTGTGCCTAAGGGTATTGAGGAGCCTTATTACAAGAGACTGTCACATGGAGTGATTTTGGGTCCGGATAACCAAAGGATGAGTAAGTCGAGAGGAAATGTAATACTGCCGGAAGTGGTAGCTGACAAGTATGGTGTCGATGTGGTGAGGGCATACCTAATGTTCATGGGTCCTTTTGACAGCACGATGGCGTGGAACGAGAAGACTTTAATGGGAGTGAAGCGGTTTTTGGATAGGTATGAGATATTTATTAGAAAGAAAATTAAGCAGAGCGAGAACCATACTGTTAGCAATAAGGAAGTCAAATTGGTAATTAACAGGCTAGTAAGAGGAGTGGAGGAGGATTTTGGTAGCTTACGTTTTAATACAGCAATCGCCAAGATCATGGAGGCTTTAAACGAGTTGGTATCTAAAGACTATCAGATGGAAAAAAACGATATCGATTCTATGATTAAAGTTTTGGCTCCGGTAGCTCCCTACCTGACCGAAGAACTATGGAGCCTGATGAAGGATGGAGAAACAGGCATTTCTGTCCATACCAGTAAATGGCCCGAGGTGGAAGAAGAGTATCTGGTAACAGAAAGAGTAAAAATGGCAATTGCAGTAAACGGTAAAGTCAGAGATGAAATGGAAGTAAAACAAGAAGATTTGCTAAATAAGGAGAAAGTGCTGGGTGAGGCCAAAGAGAGAGAAAAAATAAAGCAATGGATTGGAAACAATGCTATTTTGAGAGAAGTATATGTTCCGGGGAAGATGATAAATTTGGTAATAAACGGTTAGAAGGTGTTTGATATAATCATTTGCATTTACCAACAAATTTATCAGAAATTACTAGCAGAGAGATTGGTTGAGTGTTAATAGACAAGTGCTTGTAAGATGGGGGAAGATGCGGATAAATTAAATATGTTTTAGAAATGAGGCCAAATATTAGGTAAAATATAGTAAGTAATGAAGGAACAGAAGTTATTTAAATTAGAAAATGGTATCAGAGTAGTGCTTGTCCCAGTTGAAGGTTTGAGGGCGGTGACTGTAGAGGTTTTTTTTAAAATCGGATCCAAGTATGAAAAGAAAGATGAGTATGGCATCAGTCATTTTTTGGAGCATATGGCTTTTAAAGGCAGCCAAAAAAGACCAAGTGCCAATGATATTAACAGTGAAATTGATAGCAAAGGAGCCTCTTATAATGCAGAAACAAGTCATGAAACAACTTCATACCACATTACAACGGTAAAGAGTAATTTGTCTTGGACAGTAGAAATATTATCGGATATATTGTTGGGAGCAACTTACCCTAAAAATGAAGTGTTAAAAGAAAGGGGGGTGATTGCTGAAGAGATCAAAATGTATCAAGATAATCCTATGATGGGTTTAAGTGGTGAATTTACTGAATTTATGTATGGCAGATCACCAATAGGTTGTTGGAATATTGCCGGAGAGGTAGAGGATGTGATGAGTATTAATAGGGAAAAAATAATAAAGTACAAGGATGAGTATTTTAATCCAGAAGAAACTGTAATTGCGATAGCCGGTGATATCGATGCCAGAGTGGTTGATGATATCAAGCAGTATTTTGAGTCATTTGAGAAGAAGCCAAATAAGCTTCCGGAGGTAGAAATCGTAGTGACTTCAGATCATAGGAAAGAAATTAAAAAAGTCGAGATTGAACAAGGTCACTTTTGTGTTGGTTTGCCGACGTTGTCAAGGGGTGATAAAAGAAAATATGCATTAAAACTGCTTGATTTGGTGTTATGCGGCAATACATCATCAAGGCTTTATAACTTGATACGCGAGGAAAAGGGTTGGGCTTACTATATATTTCCAATAAGTGAAGTCCTAAACGAGAAAGGTTTTTGGGCAGTCCAGTCAGGAGTAAAGATGGATAAGCTAGAGGAGGCAGTAGAATTAAGCCAGAGGGAGATTGAAAAAATTGGCGAGACAATTACAAGCAGAGAAATAACCAGAGCCAAAGACTATATGATAGGCAAGATGAAGATCGCCATGGATAGGAGTGATTTCTGGACAAGCTTTATTGGCAGAAGACTGCTTTTAGATGGTGAATTAGTTGATTTGGAAAAAGAGGTAGATAAATACAGGCAGGTAAGCGACGAAGAGGTTAGGAGGGTCGCTAATGAGTTCTTTGTGAAAAAAGAGCTAAGAGTTTTAACAGTTTCACGGTAGAAAAGTACTGACAAGCAGCTGTTATGACAGCTTTTAGCAGATGGTTGTTTGTTTGCTAACGTTTTTTTGTAATTGTTTTTTCCTAATGTTACGGATATAGGTAAACTTGGGCTTGCTTGATATTTATGTGGAAAAGTTTTTATAGTTTAGTAGAGATTGGCGGAGAAACTGTTATGGTTTGTATTAGTTTTCGCAATCATTTTTGATAGAGGAGTAAGTGTTTCTATGGTTTTTTAAAATGAGTCGGTGAATAGAAGTTTTTGGTGTTTTAAATAAGGCTAAATGCGGAGAATATGAATTAGTAATGTTTTAATTGTTATAGTAAGGTAGGTGTTACGGGAGGGAACAATGCGGTATATTTGTAGATAGAAATTACCGTACAAAGTAGGTGGTCTATAAGGAAAAACGTGCGGAAATAATTAATAAAAATGCGGAGAAAAGCTTTATATAAAGCTATATAATGCGGAAAAAAAATCAAGAGATGCGGAAAAGGAATTATTTAGATGTGTCCTCAGGCAGAATTGAACTGCCATCTGGCGCTTAGGAGGCACCCGTTCTATCCGTTGAACTATGAGGACAAGTGTTAATTGTTTAATTTTGTTATTGTGCTTTTTGCATAAAGAGTAAAAAGCAAGTCGGGGATACTGGATTCGAACCAGCAACCTCACGAACCCGAATCGTGCGCGCTAGCCAATTGCGCCAATCCCCGTTTGGGAATACTTAAGTAGTATAAAGAGAATGATTTAAAGGAACAAGCCAGTCTAAAAAAGACAAGTTTTTGATCAAGCTGTATTATAACTTATTTAGAGGATAAATATTAATATTGAACAAAAAGATAGCTAATAATATAGAAAGGTTTAATGTGATATAGAAGAAGATGCGTTTGGAAAAGAAAATTAGCAAATAAAAAAGACGATTGCTAGTTAATGTAGAAGAAAAATTTGTCAATGAAGACCAGGGAAAAGATAAATTTGTATAAGAAAAACATCAGAAACAAGAAAAAGGGTGAGGAAATGAATATATAAATTATAGGATAATATGCAAATGCTTGACTAATGAGTAAAACAAAATTAAACTGAAAGTATGAATGATAGACAAAGAAATACAAGAACGTTTATTGTTTGTTTTGCAATAGCTTATTTAGCATTAATTCCAATGAGGTTTGTAGAGGTCGGTAATGAAGTAGTAATGAGAACTCAGAGTAGTAATAGGGTACTGGGAGAGACATTTGAAGTTAAATTACCCAATGCAGAATTAAGTGGTTTAGAAGCTCCTTATAATGAAATAGAGAAAGAGAGAGTCAGCAAGTCCTGTGTCGAAGTTGATGAAGCCAAAGAGCTTTTAAGTGATTATGTAAAGTATTTGGAAAAAAAGGACATTGATGACGAAGAGTTTGAAGAGATACTATCGGAGATCGAGAACGTAGAAGAAAATATGTGTGAGTAGGGTTTGGGTTTGGGAAATAAGTTAGCGGATAGAAATTGCGTAGAGATTCTCGGGAGCGCCTTCGTATGGGGCAATTAGAGTGACAATCCGACTACCGTCAGCCCAAGGGAAGACATAATCGGGATTAAAGTTGCCCGCAAAGAGGATCTGATGATTGGTAGCATCATATTCGATAACTTTTATTTGTTTGTCCGAGAGATAAATAATACTGTTGGAATTGGGAAGCCAAAAGGGTTTATTGAGGTCTTCTTCAGAACCAATATGAAAGTTGGTGTCGTCTTTGATGTCGTAGACATAGTAATGGCCGGCTTTAATATCTCTGGTTTGGGTTTGGGTGCTTTGTGCAGGAGGGGGAGTGATAATATTGGGAGCGATTTGGCCTTCGGTCTGAGCGAGATACAAAACTTTTTCATCAGCAGTATTAAAATAAAATTTGGCTTTGGCTGAATCAGTTGAAATAAAGGCTTTAATTTCTTTCGGGAGTTTTTCAATTTTTAGTAGATTATTTTGGGTTATTTCCCTTTGCCACTCATCACGTATAATGGAAAGACGGGGGGTAACGTCGAAGAGATTCCGTGAGTTTATGGGGGAATCAAGAGAAATGAGGTAGCTGACATTGGAAATTTTGTTGGTGGCTAGGATAGAACGGCCGTCGGGAGAAAATTCAAAGGAGAATTCGGACCAGTCAACGCCGGGAAAATTGGGAGCGAGCTGTTTGTAAGAGGAGCGGCTTAGGGGTATCGGATTGTCATTAAGGTCGAATTGGTAGAGACCATTGTCTCGATCGGCCGATGCGGAGGCAACAGCATAAACGATTTTGGAACCGTCGGGACTCAAAGCTGAACTGATTGCTCCGGATAAGGTAACAGGACGGAGGTCGGGAACGGACCGATAAAGCTGGGCGTCGGTTTGGAAGACGATTTCTTTTTTGATTGAGGCCTGTTTTTCCCAGGGAAGATAGCCGTCCTTGGCTATTCTTATTGTGTAATCTCCGGGAGGCAGATTGATGGTGTCATCGGTGGCAGTAATGAGGCGGTCGTTGACATAGACAGAGGCTGATTTGGGTCGGGAAGTAGCGGACAGCAGTCCGGTAGCCTGAAGGGCGACGCCTTTGTTGAAATTGATTTTATAACCACGGGCGTAGAAGGAAATAAGATAGGTAGAAGAGGCTACAAGTAAAAGGACGGAAAGAATTATGAGAAGACTTTTTTTGTCAGAAGGATTAGCCATGGCATATTATATCTAAATTTGATTAAGTAAGCACTAGTCAGTGAGGGGAAAATTGTTGCTAGAATTATTAAATGAAGTTGTTTAAGAAATTAGGTATAGATTTGGGGACGGCAAATAGTTTGGTGTGGGAAGCCGGGCAGGGTATTGTGTTGAATGAGCCAACGGTAGTAGCTGTGGGAATCGAGGACAGGAAGGTACTGGCGGCGGGGGGTGAAGCCAAAAAAATGCTAGGAAAGACGCCCGAATATATCGAGGTAATCCGACCATTGTCCGATGGGGCAATAGCCGATTACGAAGTGACAGAGGCGATGCTCCGATATTTTATGAAACAGGTAATGGGCAGCAATTGGTTTATCGGGCCAGAGGTAATGGTTTGCGTACCGGCCGGGGTTACCCAGGTGGAGCAGAGAGCAGTACTGGATGCGACCTTGGCAGCAGGGGCCAGAAGAGCATACCTTATAGACGAACCTTTGGCGGCAGCCATAGGAGCCAAGATTCCGGTTTCGGAGTCATACGGAAATATGATTGTAGATATCGGCGGAGGGGCAGCCGAGGCGGCTGTGATTGCCCTAGGAGGAGTAGTTACCCACAAAAGTGCCAGGGTAGGGGGAGATAGACTGGATCAAGCAATAACCGAATATATAAAAAAGAAACATAATTTAATTATCGGTGAGCAGACGGCTGAGAACTTAAAAATCGAGATCGGTAGTGCCATTAAATTAAAGAGGCCGGAAACGCTTGAAGTCAATGGGCGGGACTCAGTATACGGACTGCCAAAAAACCTGCAAGTGACCTCAGATGAAATATATGAAGCAACCAGACCGATACTGGATCAGATTATTATGGCTATCAGGGATACTTTGGAAATAACACCGCCAGAATTGGTGGCGGACATTGTAGACCGGGGAATAGTACTTAGCGGTGGGACAGCCCAACTAAGAAATTTCAATGTATTGGTGACCAGGGAAATCGGAGTGTCGGCACATGTGGCATTGGAACCACAGTATTGTGTGATCAGAGGGACGGGAACGGCTATCGAAAATTTGGATGTTTATAGACGAGCGATCCGTTGATATAGTTTATAATTTGCGTATATAAGTGTATATTATTGGGGTTTCTTGTTTCTTGATATGGCAGTTTTATTTGTCTTTATAATATATTTTATATAAGTTAATAATAATTTTTTACTAAATTAGATATTGAGTGGAACGATAGATATAATTTGAGAGTAATAAATTTATTCGGATAAGTATAAGCAAGATAGCAATATCGCTTATTAGTTTATACCTTATAGTTGACAAGGGTTTGGTTAATGATATAGTTAATGTAATAACCTTATAATTTTTATGTATGGGGTAATATGAAGAACCTATAATATAGTGATTTTAAAATTATTTTGATAGTTTTTAGAAAATAGTTTTTAAAAAAATAAAAATTATTGAAAAATGTTGAGTCGTCTAGCGTTTGGTATTGTTTTATGAGATAATTTTTGGAGAAATGAATAAGCGAAAATGTGGAAAAGTGGATAAAGTTGATATAAAATATTCTCATAAAGTAGGGGAAATATGGGGAATACCCATATTTAGCAGTGGATATGGTCAAGTGCTAGAGATTATAGAGGAGTGGCTTAACAATAAGCAAGAGAAAAAGTGGGTAGCAACGGTAAATCCGGAATTTGTAATGAAGGCCAGAGAGGATAAAGAATTTATGGCTATGTTAAGGGAAAAGACGGCTTTGAATGTTATCGATGGTGTCGGGTTACTGTGGGCAATGAAAATTAAAAAGAAGAAGAACAGGATTAGAGAGGGGTTAAAGGTGGGACTGGAAATTATTAGAGGGAAGCACAGGCAGCAAATAGCATCGGGCAGTGACTTAATGGAAGGATTGTGCCAAAGAGCGGCGAAAAAGGGGTGGACGGTTTTCTTTTTGGGCGGATGGGGAGATAGGGCAGAAAGAACAGCCAGATATTTCTTGAGTCGGTATCCGTTATTAAGAATAAAGGGCACTTATAGCGGGATGGCGACAGGAGAAGATAAAAAAATTCTTGAGCAAATTGGCAAAGAAAGAGTTGATATCTTGTTTGTGGCTTATGGAATGAAAAGGCAGGAGGAATGGATTGACAGAAATTTAAAGAAATTAAAAGTAGGCATGGTGATGGGAGTCGGGAGGAGTTTTGACTATTACAGTGGTGATTTAAAAAGGGCTCCTATGATGCTTAGGAAGATGGGTTTGGAGTGGCTATACTCACTTGTCAAAGAACCAAAAAGATGGAGGAGGCAGATGGAACTGCCGAAGTTTGTTGCCAGGATATTGCTTGATAGTGGAAAAGTAACATAGTAGCGTTTTAAAATTAAAGATATTTATTAAGGATTTGTGGGGGGTGCCATGGGATAGTTGAACATATAAGCGGAATAGGTGTAAGAGCTTGGAAGCTGGTGAATGAGAGAGTGAGCTATGGAATCAGGTTGAGGGACGGAGCTTATTGTTTTGATGAAACCTTTGTTGAGGACTTGGACCCGGAAAAGGCGGATGCGATTCAGATAAGAAGGAGAAGACACCCTTTGGCTCCTTGGGAAGAGGAAATCCAAGAGAATATTTAGTCTTTAAATTGGCCGAGAAGTTGAATTTCTAATTGAAGGGGTAAGCCCAGTTTTTTTAGCGATTGATCCTGGACGAGCCGGATAAGACGGTAGAAGTCAGAAGCGGTAGCCTTGTCCTGGTTGGTGAAGATGTTGGCGTGCTGAGGGCCGATCTGAGCGTCACCCAAGGAATAACCTTTTAAGTTGAGTTCGTGTTCAATAATCCAACCGGCAGATTTGGTTTCGCCCCACAGGGGAAGGCAGTCTTTGGGTGTGGGATTTTTAAATACCGATCCTGCGGAATTAAGTGGTTGAACTGATGATTTTTGGTCAATAATATCTTTGGCGAACTGTTTAGCTTTTTGGGGGTTGCCAGGAATTAGATTGAACTTGGCGGAGAGAATAACAAGGTGGGGTTCGTCCTGAAGCTGGGAGTAGTCATAAGCCCATTTCAAAGCGGTTGCCTGCAAGTTTTCAACTTTTCGTTTTTTAAGATTAAAGACGGTGACAGTGTTGAGGATTTGAGAAAACTGATGATTTTCAACACCATGGATATGGGAATAAACGGCACCGCCGATGGTGGCGGGGATATAGGCGTAATATTCAAGACCCGTAAGGTGATGGTCTAGAGTCCAATTAATGGCATAAGCCAAACTGGTACCGGAAGAGATAGTAACGTGGTTGGGATTAGATTCGGAAGTAGTAATAGAATTGCCGGTGTTTTTTATGACTACGCCGGAGAGTCCGAAATCGGAGATGAGAATGTTGGAACCGTTGCCAAGGATAGTAATGGGGGTACTTTGGGATGCCAAGAAAGTAAGGAGACGGGTAAGCTGAGATACCGATTCGGTTTGAATAAATATATCGGCAGGACCGCCAATTTTTAAGGTGGTGAAAGGAGCCAGGGGATAATCAGTTTTGATGTTAATTTCAGGAAAGCGATTTTGGATTTGAAGGACAAGGGACTGGTCCATAAGTGATTATAGCTTATGTACAGGAGCTTGTTTAACCTAACAGCAGGTGACATTCAAGGATATTATCCTAATAACATTGATGAAATTTATGTAATATCTAATTATAGGTTGTTGATGTGGAAAAGTGAGTAATTATTAACTTATCCTATAATTTGTTTGTTTAATAAATTAGGTAAAATTAAGAATGACAAGAAAGCTGATGAATTGGGTAATCGTATTAGTTTTGTTGGCATTGGTAGCCTGGAGATACGGTTTTTGGGACGGTGGGGTAATAAAGACTGAAGGTGAGCCAACAGAAATTGAGCCAACGGTGAAGGAGGCAAGGGAGGTAAGGTTTGCTGTAATGGCTGATATTCATTTGAATTGGAGCGACATGGAGAAATTTTTGGAAAAGGCTGGGGAAAGGGGCAGTGAGTTTGTTTTGGTGGCCGGGGACATGACTTCACTGGGGACCAGGCAGGAGACAGCAAAAGCAAAGGAGATGCTGGAGAGGGGCGGGGTGAGCTATTATGCCGTTCCCGGAAATCATGATTTGTGGTGGGGCGAGAAGAACGGGGAAAATGTGTTTTCTGAATATTTTGGAAGAGAATACCAAAGCTTTAAGACCGAAGACAATAAGTTTATTCTGATAAACAACGGCAGCGAAAAAGGTTTGGGGAGAGAGCAGTTTGACTGGATAAAAGAAGAGCTAGATGAGTGCGGGGATTATTATTGTGTGGCGGTAATGCATATGCCGCTTAATCACAACTTTTCAACCTATGTGATGGGGGAGGGCAACGAAGAAGTAAGCAGGGAGGCTAAAAATTTGTTGGAGATTCTGAGAAACGAAGGGGTTAAGGATATTATTGCCGGTCACTTACACTATTCCAGTTCTTATGAGATTGACGGAATCAGGACTTATCTGGTTGGGGCAGTCAGCAGAAACCGGAATACTCAGGCACCCAGGTACACGGAATTTAAGATCAAGAGTGGTATATTAGAGAGGCAGGTTATAATTTCAGAAAATAATGATATTGGGAATTGATCCGGGTTTAGCAAATACCGGTTGGGCGGTTTTAAAGGACGAAAGGACATTGGTGGACTGTGGTTGCTTTAGGACAAAAATTGAAAACAGTTCAGCAATTAGGCTATATCAGATATATACCGAATTAGAACAAATCATAAATAAATATGGTGTGAGAGAGGTGGCTATCGAAAGCCTTTATTTTGCTAAAAATGCCAAATCGGCGATAAAGGTGGCGGAAGCGATAGGAGTGTTAAAGGTGTGCGGACAAAAAAGCGGAATAGAAGTAAAGGAATATACCCCCCTACAGGTAAAGATGGCTTTGGTGGGTTACGGAAGGGCGGAAAAAGAACAGGTGGAGATGATGGTGAGGAATTTTTTGGGGAGAAGTGAGCCGATAAAGCCAGGACACGCTTCGGATGCGGTGGCGGTGGCTTTGACACACTTATTTACGGCCCGACTAAAAGTAGCTTAAATAGAGTACAATTTATGTAAATGGGCCCAGTAAAAAGGCAGGATGGTGGATCAAGTATCGGGGTTATTGTGATAATGCTGTTTATGGCGGGGATGCTGCCGACTTTGGTGAAGTCTGTTAAAGAAAAAAGGGATTTACGGGATAGGGCTTCCGACAAATTACCTGGCAGAGATCCGTATATTTTGGAAGTTAACCAGGTGGATGAGATGGCGACTTTGTATGGTAGTGTGCAGGTAAAGGAAAAATGCGTTTTAATCAACTTAAAGGAAGGCTGCTTTTGTCTGATGAGCAACCAGTGTTTGAGTAAAAACTGTGTCGATTGGTATTGTGAAGACGAAAGTGTAAAATGAAAATATGAAAGGATTAACGCAAATTCCCCTGGTGTTGGTGCTGGCAATTATGGTTTTGTCGCTGCCTTTGGCTTTGAGGCTGGTGGGACAAAACCAGGACAACAGGAATTTTGCCGAAGAAAAATATGTGATGAACACGGAGATGGGCTATCTGGAAGGGGAGGAAGATGAGGAGGAAAGATGCGGATTGTGGAATTCGGGCAGAAATTGTTTTTGTCTATTGGATTTACAATGCAAGAGGGGAAATTGCGAGGATTGGGCGTGTGAATAGGAGACATTATGGGAATTGACGGCGGAATAAAAGAATTATTTATGGGTGTCAGGAAGGAAGTAAGGGAAACGGATATAAGAAGAGAGGCGGCCAATTTCGTGGGAAGTTCTGAAGGCATCAGAGCACTGAGAGGTGGTTTGGAGAATCTTTACAACGGAAGAAGCAGCGGTGAGGCGTTGACAAGATTCCAAGAAGTATTGGATAGGGAGGGGGTGGTGGTTGCCGTAGATGAGGAAGGGTTGTACAGTGGTAAAAAGGGGGAATTGTATACCTACGATGAGAACCAGGTAAGGGTTAAAAGAATCAAGGAAAGCAGGCGGGGCAATAAATTTGTGATGATTATCCATCCGGAAGCTTACAGGAAAATGAAAGAAGGATCTATGGATCAGGTGGAAGAATTGAACTTTTTGTGGGATTTGGCCCATGATTATAATGCTATTGAATCGGAGAAAAGATACGGCAGTCGAGAAAATAAGGCGTTCACCCCTTTTGTCCATTGGGCTGACTATTTTATTATAAGAAATATGGAGGGATCAGAGGCAGCGGAGGAGGCCGCGGGAATTTTGGACAGGGCCAGGAGAACGACGGAGAGATATTTGGGCAAATGATCCTTTATAATAAATTATGATTTCCAGTTTAAGGGGGATAATCAGCAGAACAAGAGGTAGTTTGATAGAGATTGATGTTAATGGAGTGGGATATTTGGTAAGAGTAGGCAACGGCTATCTTCGGAAACATAAAGAAGGCGAAGAGATAAGAGTGGAAACCTACATGGCGGTATCAGAGACTGACATGAGTTTGTTTGGTTTTGAAAGTCCGGAAGAGGTGGAGCTTTTCAAAATGATTATCGGGGTTTCCGGAATCGGTCCAAAGACGGCAGCACAAATTTTGGGTGAATGCAGCTATATTGATATTCTAAAAGCTATCGGGGATGCCGATGTGAAGTTTTTTGAAAAAATTAAGGGAATCGGCAAGAAGGCAGCCCAAAGAATTATTGTTGACTTAAAGCCAAAAATTGGAGGTTTGGGAGAGTTGGACTTAGGGCAGGAGAGTGAGGTGGTAGAGGATGATTTGTATTTGAGCTTAAAACAATTAGGTTTTGGCAGGGTGGAAATTGAGTCGGTGATAAGGAAACTGCCGCAGGAGATAGGCGGTGTGGAGGAAAGGTTGAGTTGGTGTCTGGCGAATATGGTATAAATACGAATATGCCAAAGGAACAAGACAGCAGATTTGTATATGTGAGCCGTTGTCCGGCAGGAAGAGTATTGCTATAGGGGACAGAAGAGAGAATCAGATATACTATGGAGGAGCAATGCCCGGTTTGTCCAGCCAACAGGGGGGAGGAGAAGACGGTTCATCCTGTTAATGGACATGGTGACTGGGTTTTAATATGCAAGCCAAGGTCCAAATTTTTGGGGATAGGTAAAGAGAGACTTTGTGGTGCCTGATGAATTGAATAGGGTTTTGGGGAGGGTAATTTGGGTTTTGATGTAGAATAAAAGGATGAGTGATATGAATTTAGATGCCAGGCCAAAAAAGGAAGAAAAAATTATCGAGAAGAGTTTACGACCGCAGAGTTTAGGTGAATTTATCGGTCAGGAAAGATTAAAGGAACAGTTGGGGATATTTTTGGAAGCAGCAAGGTCGAGAGGTGAGCCGTTGGACCACATTCTGTTTTACGGTCCGCCGGGATTGGGGAAAACCACATTGTCTTTTCTGATGGCAAAGGAAATGGGGGCGAATATCAAGATCACTTCGGGACCGGCTTTGACCAGAGCGGGGGATTTAGCAGCAATTCTGTCCGGACTAAAGAAGGGCGATTTTTTGTTTATAGACGAGATCCACCGGATGAATAAACTGGTAGAGGAAACACTGTACAGTGCTATGGAAGATTTTGCTTTGGATATTGTTTTGGGCAAGGGACCGTCAGCAAAAACGGTTAGGTTGAATTTACAGAAGTTTACGGTAGTAGGAGCAACAACCAGGATCGGATTGATCGGCGGACCAATGAGAGACAGGTTCGGTTACGTCCAGCAATTGGATTTTTATACGGAGGACAGTTTGAGGGAAATTGTGGAGAGAACGGCAGAAGTTTTGAAGGTAAAAATTGAGAAAGAAGCGGCATTGGAAATTGCCAAAAGGTCAAGGGGGACGCCCAGGGTGGCCAATCGTCTACTGCGGCGGGTAAGAGATTATGCCCAAGTCAACAACGACGGACTGATTACCATAAATGAAGCTAAAACAGCATTAAAGATGCTGGGAGTGGATGAAATGGGACTATCGGAGGCGGACAGAAAATATTTGGAGGTGATCAGGGTGCATTATGATGGCGGGCCGGTGGGAGTGGAGAATTTGGCAGCGGCATTGACCGAGGATGTGGGTACGATTACCGAAGTATACGAGCCATTTTTGATGAAAAAGGGGCTGGTAAAGAGAACACCAAGGGGAAGAGTGTTAGTTTCTTAAACCAAAAAAGGTGTCCTGGCGAAGCCAAAACACCTTAGTGGCATTTTTTGGGGTCCCAGTGACATTGGGACGAATGATTTATTCGCTTTGGATACCTAAAAGCCAAAGAACAGCTTCTTTTCGGTAGCGGCGGTCACCGCGAGCATTGATACGGATAGCAGGAAGTTTGCCTCTTTTACCCCACCTTTTGATTGTTAATTTACTAACCCTGAGAAGATCGGCAACTTCTGCGACTGTAAGAAGGTCGGGAAGATTGTCGATAGAAACGCCATTGACCTTTTTGGGGGTGGAGTTTTGATTCACAAGTTTATCTTGTGTTTGAGTTTGTTCATCCATATACTGATTCCTGTTGTATCAAAATAATGTATAACTGTAATCAGTAAAACATATTGGATATTTGTGTGTCAACAAGGTAAATAGATAATTATTGACACCAGATATAGTGTAGTTGGCAGGTATGGGAAAAGTTTAGATTTAGTGTAAAATTTTGGTATGAATAACAGAGAAAATTTTAAGATTGCCTTTTTTGGAGTTAAGCCGTGGGAAAGGGAGATTATCGAAAAAGAGATTTCGCGGATTGATAGTTTCGGGATTGGGATATTTGAAAAAGAAGTTCATGAAGATTTGGAAATTGCCAAAGAATATGATGTAATTTCAACTTTTATATATTCCAAAATGGACAAGAAGGTTTTGGAAAAATTGCCGAAGCTAAAAATGATTGCTTCCAGATCGACGGGGATTGACCATATAGATGTGGAGGAAGCTAAGAGTAGGGGAATTAAGGTGGAAAACGTGCCGGTATACGGGTCGGAGACGGTGGCTGAATACGCAATGGCGTTGCTTTTGGCCGTTGCCAAGAAAATTGTCTGCGGGCACCAGGCTGTGGAAGAGAATTACTTTAGTCCGGAAGGTTTGACGGGTGTGGATTTGGCCGGAAAAACTATGGGTGTAATTGGTGTTGGAAAGATAGGACAAAATATGATTCGTTTCGCCAGAGGCTTTAGAATGAAAGTTTTGGGGGTCGATGGACACAGAGTACCCGGACTCGAGAAAAAAATGGGTTTTAAATATGCCGATTTGGAAAAGTGTTTGAAAGAATCGGATTTTGTCAGTTTGCATGTGCCCAGTATTCCGGAAACATTCCATTTGATAAACAAAGAGAACATAAAACTGATGAAACGGGGATGTATCCTGATTAACACTTCGCGGGGGACTGTGGTGGAGGCGGAGGCGATAGTGTGGGCGCTTAATAAAGGTATTTTGGCCGGAGCCGGTTTGGATGTAGTTGAGGAAGAAGGACTTTTGATTGATAACGGAGAGGGAGTGTTGGCTAATGGTGTGACGAAGGATGATTTGAGGGAAATGGTCAGCTATCATTTATTGCGGGACCGGGATGACGTGGTGTTGACACCCCATAATGCCTTTAATACCAGGGAGGCGATAGGCCGTATCGTGGAGACGACTGTTGGTAGTATCGTAGATTTTTGCAAGGTAAGTGTTATATAAATTACTGTAATCTTGATACTTATTGTGTTTTATATTTCTGCTTAAGTTAAGGTATTATCCTATAGTCTGATAGTCTGTTTTTGTATGTCATGGTTGCGTAGGCGCGGAGAGGAAGTAGTGTGTATTTGATATGTATCCTATAATATATTGACTTTGGGATCTTTGGGGATTATAATTGCGCAAATGCAAATATTTGCAGGAATCTTGCATTATATTTATAGTTTTTTGACAAATAATCGTTAATCCGACCGGCCGTTTTGCGGCCGGTTTTTTGTTTTTATGAAAAAAGAGAGAAAATTTGACAGAAGAGAATTTTTGAGGCTGGCCGGGTTGACGGGAGCGGGTTTGGTAGCCGAGGAGATTGGCAGGAGGTTTTACGGGGGAAGTAAAGTAGAAGCAGCACCTTTGGTAGAGACACTCCCAGAGAGAGTGAGCTGGGAAACACATGTTCCGTACCGGGCATCATTTCAAGGAACATCAAACTGTACCTCTTTAGCTACATCCGAATTAATGAGAATGGAAATGAATCGATTGTATGGTGGATTCAGAGAAGGGATTTGCAACCAAGCTTCAAGCGACCCCTATTCTGACCAGGTATTTAACCCGAATTTCTTAACGGGAAGCTGGAGATCAGTTGTTTTATCTTTGTATCAAACAGGAGATGCTTTGGTGAGAAATGGGATCTGCCGCAATCATATCGCTCCGAATTTTATTGAGCAAGGCGATCCGACTTCAATACCAACCGATGAACAAAAGCAAGATGCATTAAACTATCGGCCTAGCAGTTTTGATTTGAAAATGTATAACCCAACAGAAATCAGGCAGACGGATGCTGTGGCGGAGGTTAGGAAGAGAGTGATGACAGGTCCAATAGTCTTAGGATTTCCCACTTTTCCAGGAAGTCTAGAAACTTATAATGGCGGTTTTGTCAAGAGATTGTCTGACGGACAGGAGTTTACCAGCGGTCACGCAGTACCATTAATCGGCTATGATGATAATGTGGTAACTCCGGATGGTAGCATGGGGGTATTTTATTTGTGGTGGAGTCAACTTTATGATGTGTCTATAGCGATGATGCCCTATGAGTATGTTAACGATGTAGGGAAAATGCCAGATACGAATTTGAATGCTTATATAGACACTCTCAAGCTTAACTTTGACCAGCAACCGCCAGCAACACCCACACCGGCACCAGAGTTAAAAAACAAGGTTTTTATACCTTTGGTGGTGAGGAATGAATAAAAACTTGAATGTTTTTAATTTGACGTGCAGTAGGGTTTTGACTATCATTAATTAAATGAAAAAGAAGAGAACTATGTGGATGGTGTTGATGGCCATTGTTTGGGTGGATTTATTACTTTTAGTAAACTTACTACTGTTACAGGAATATGAGAACAGGGGTGGAAAGGTAAGCAGTGCTATTAACAGGATTCCCATAGTAAGTGATATAGCAATGGATTTGGTAGGAAAACAGAAAAAAGAAGAGCTGGAAGAGGTTGGCGGGGTGATTACTTCGGAATTGGAAAAGGACAAGGCTTATTTTTTAAATATTGGTTTGAATGACGACGCCGTGGTGAGCTTAAGGGAGAGCTCCACTGTTTGGGATGGAGTGAGGGTAGTGGGGAGGAGGGAGATTGTTGGCAAAAAGGTGAGGGTGCTTTATTTCAAGAAAGATAGAGTAGAAACCGAAATATATGAAGCAATTGCCGCCCAAAAGATAATTATTGAATGATATGATGATATTAGAAATATGACAAAGAAGCTATTGCTAATATTTGGGGTAGTGAGTGTAGCTTGGTTGTATGGTTTTTCAAGTATAGTTGTCGCACAAAATTTGGTTTGTTATCCGGAAGGTGGTATGGGCTGCAGCCCAGGACAGAGCTGTTATGGGAGGAATAAATTAAATGAAGACACTTTGGTGATTACTAACAACAAGAACTATACTGTAGTTCTGGAGGCACTTGAAAACATATGCAGTTACCATAGTTTCGATAATCTAAGTAATCCGACTCCAGATGACTGGCGTTATCAGTGTAATGGAAATGTAGATGCGGCTTCTGATGGTAACCCCAATGAAAATGACCCTGCTATTTCGGCTGATAGGTATTTGTATTGCTTGCGGCCAGGGGAAACAATCAACCTAAGGGTAGAGGTGCCAAATGACAGGACGGGCCAATTGGATGTTCAAGAGAAAGATTGCCCGGGCGGGAGCTGTGGATGTTATGATAACAATGGGATTTATTGGCAGGGAGGCATGGCTTTCACCATTTGGTCGAATAATACCGGAACTAGTGTACCCAGGACCGCAGCGCCATGTAACTCATACCAGGTAACGGGGATGAATGTGAGAAACCCGGCAGATGGAACAAATAGGGTTAGAGTAGGTGATACTATAGATTTTGTATTAGGGGGCTGCCAGGGACATGAATACATTAACAATGACTGCCGGCCGAACGGGGACCCCAGTATTACCAACAATGGTGGTTTGGCTAACCACGGCCTGAATCCTGACGGATCCATGAATCCCAGAACAGACTGTGACCCCACCCGCTTTTGGGCACCGGACAATGTGACAGCTTATAGGGGTTATTATCCCGGCAATTACACTTGGACTAGATCGTGGGTAAACTGCCGAGATGATTATCCGAGCATTTGTTCAAGTCAGTGTTCACAGAGTGTGAACTATAGCATTATTAATGAGCAAGTTGATATTCCTAAGAGGTGTAGTGTGACAGTCAGTTCTTCAGACGTGAATCCCGGAGGTAGTGTCACCCTGACTGTATCGGGTGTGGGAAATTCTTTGGGTGAGCCGGTAAGGATGTTTCTGGAAAAAAGTGATGGCGGAGTGGTGAGCGGGACAGCTTTATCTTCTTACCCCATGTACACAAATGCAACCGGTAATAATTATTACCAAATTGGGACTACAACTTATAGCCAGACGAATGTTCCTGCAACTTTTAGCCGGACGATTACCAATTTACCTTTGGGAACATATTTTGTTCATTGTGATTTGCCCAGTAGCCCTCCGAATCCAGGCCCGGATGCTTCTAAGTGTTCCGGAAACCCTTTTTGTCCGCCGCCGCCAGGTATCGGATCTGCAGACAGCGCCATAACAGCTTCCAGGGATAACTGTGATGGTTGGTTGAGCTGCAGCAGTAGTGATTATGGCAAGTTTAGTGTGGTGAATTCAGCGCCGACAGTCGGAACATTTTCGATTAGGACACCGGCGGATGTAACCGTGCCGGGAGAACATACCGGAAATCTTTATAATCAGGTTTGTGACCAGAGGTTTGTCAGCGGAGCTACCGAAAGGATGATGAGATTGGTGGTGGAAGCCAGCGACGCCCAGGGGGCAAGTACTATAAGCCGGGTTGTGGTCAGAATGGTTAATGGCAGTAATACGATAACTTTGGACGGATCGATCAGCGGTTCAGTGTTAAGTATCAGTACCTCTAACAATAATTCTCCCGGAACAGTTTTGACGTCTACAGCAACTACAGTAGAAACCGTTAACTCAACGACCAGAAGATATATATTCCCGATCAGGTTTGAAAGCACTATGGCTGAAAGGACATATGATATTGAAGTACGAGTACAGGATTCAATGGGGGTATGGAGTAATAATGGCTCTTATACAGACACGACCAGGAATTTAAAGATTTGGGATTGTAATGTCGAAGTAAGCGGGTCCATGTATGACAAGACTGGTACTAGTGGTGTTTGTCCGGATCCGAGTTTGTATACTACCGTGTTAAGATCAAGTTATTCATTGTTGTTTGACGGAATTGGTACCGAAGACAAAGCAATGACAGTAGTTCCCACGACTGATCCCCAATACCATTCCAATAGTAACGGCAACCATTTGCGTTGGGGCAAGCAATATCAAGCGGTAATTTCGGGTTTTACTGATGGGTCGGAGCCAATGGAAGCCAGGCTGGATGATTTGGGAAGGGTGGGTGAAATAATAGGCTGCAATTTGAATTTCATAATTAATTCATCAGTGGTTAATCCGTATTCTGCAAATACAAATATTATGGTAGATTTTTCATCTTATAGACACCAAGACCCATGGTATCAAGTTGAGGGGGGAGGAATTGTCGGAGAAAATACGATAACAAGAGAAGTGCCCAGTACTTGTGCCAGTTCATCTACATGTATACCAGCATTGGATATAAGCACAACTAGCAGTAACAACGGTCTAGTGATTGCAGGGCAACTTAATCCGGCCAGCGGATCTTACGGGAGTCCAAACAACTGGTATAGAAGTGGGGCGAGTATAGTTGATGATTCTTATGGTTATGATTTCTTCTTCAATAGGTATTATCAGGGAATGGGTGAAGGGGAGTTGATTGACGGAAATGCTACTTCAAGCCAGATAATGAACCTGGTAAATGCTGACAGTGAGTTGGAAATGGTTTTTGTCAATGGGAACTTAAATATTACCACTACGCCAATTGATTTGGTTGGCAACAGGTTCCTGATGGTGGTGGTAAAGGGCAGTATTACTGTTGACGAGAGTGTCAGCAGGGTGGAGGGGGTCTATGTGGGCAATGGTAGTTTTAGCGCTGGTGGGGATAGCACTTCCAGGTTGACAATTTCAGGAATAATTCTGGCAAACGGAGTTCAATTTACCCGGAGTTATACCGATGCTTCAACGAACAATACCAGTCCGGCGGTAGTGGTGACATACAATCCTGCTTATATTTTCAGTATGTCAAAAGATCTCAAAGAAGCGGTTTCCTGGTATTACGGAGACTAAGAAGGTGTTTTTTGGAAAAAAATAAAGTTGGTAATATATAATAAGCTACTAATGCTTAATTGACTTTATTTGATAAGTTATTTGATATTTAAATATTAAATTTGGAGAAAACATAATGAATCCAGTAATCATATGCGGCGGAATTGGCTCGAAGATGTGGCCAGTCAGCCGAAGCAGCTGTCCTAAGCACTTTGCCAAATTATTGGGTAATAAATCATTGTTTCAGTTGAATTACGAAGCTTTAAGATTGAAGTTTAGAGCAGAGGAAATATTTGTACAGACTAACGAAGAACAAGCTAAAATTGCCCAGGAACAAGTACCCGAGATACCCCAAGAAAATTATTTTATCGAACCGGAAATGAGAAATCAGGGTCCGGCGACAGGGTTTGCGGCGGCGATGCTTTTTAAAAAATTTCCCGATGAGCCATTTATGCTGGTTCAAGCCGATGTACTAAGAGAACCTGCCGAGAAATTTATTGAAATGATCGAGCTTTTTGACAGGACAATAAAAAGCGAAGGGCGGCTGATGACAGCTGGTCTCAAACCGGATTATGCCGTGATGGGGGTAGACTACCTGATTGTCGATCCTGAGAGCCATCGGATGCAAGAGTGGTTGGGCCGGGGTGAGAAAGAGGTAATTGAAAGTTATCTTGCGGATGGCAAGGCATTGATCCATACTAACCACTACGCCTGGACCCCCAGAGGTTTGTTAGAATGTCTTAAGGAGCGCAAGCCGGAGTGGTACGAACCTTTAATGAATATTGTTCAGGGTGGTAATATTGCTGAGGAATACGCCAAAATGCCAAAAGGTCCAATTGAAGAGGTAACCCAATTTGAATTGAAGGAAGGCTTGGTGATTGAATTGCCTTTTGTGTGGAGGGACTTTGGGACATGGGAATCACTGGCAGCCTATTTAGGCAAGCGTCCAGCCGATTTTGAATTGGATAGTAATAATAATTTTGTCTGGAAGAGCGACCGCTATGTGGCTACTATAGGCGTGGAAGATTTGGTAATTGTGGACACGCCAGACGCCCTCCTGATAATGAAAAAGAGCGACAGCGGTAAAGTAGGGCAAGTGGTTGACAAACTTAAAGAAGAAGGCCGGGGAGAGCTTTTATAAGGGAATTATTTTGACTGGCGGCGAAGAATTTGACCGACAGTGTCGATTTCGTCGTTGCAGTTATTAAGTCGGAGAGGGCAGTCGCAGCGCCAGCCGTGAAATGTTCTAATAAGAGGGACCTAGCTTTGGGTGATATTACAATAGCCTAGTTTGGTATCAATTATTTCCGGCGATCTGTGACGGGGTGAGGTTTGAAGCGATATGGTCATGTTAGAAAAATTATAAATAAAATGAGGTTTATGTATAGGGGTTGAATAAGTGATCGCTTGCTAGTAGGATAGAGGAATGATGAAAAAAGTAGGTTTTGATACTGAAACCTACTTGAAAGCCCAAAAAATTGCCGTCGAGAAGAGGCTGGAGAAGTTTAGCGGAAGATTGTATTTGGAGTTTGGAGGGAAACTAATGGATGATTTTCATGCTTCCAGAACTTTGCTGGGTTATGATCCGAATGCAAAATTGGCACTTCTAAAAAGCCTAAAGAGGACGATGGGGGTAATTTACTGTATATCAGCCAAGCAGCTGGCTGATGGTAAATTGAGAGGAGATTGGGGGTTGGGTTACGATGAGGCGACAATAAAAGCCATAAGTGGACTAATGGAGGAGGGGTTGGAGGTTGAAGGTGTAGCAATAAACAGATACGAAGGGGAACGGGAGGCAGACGTGTTTGAAAGAAGACTTGGGCAAATGGGGATAAAAGTGTTCAAAAGGCGGGAGATCAGAGGTTATCCCAAGAAGATCAGGGAAATTTTGAGTGATAGGGGTTTTGGGGCAGACGAATATTTAGCACCAAAGAATAAGTTGGTGGTAGTTTGGGGGGCAGGGCCAGGATCGGGAAAGTTGTCGACTTGTTTGGGGCAAATATATCATGAAGAAAAAATGGGATTGAATTCGGGTTATGCCAAGTTTGAGACTTTCCCGGTGTGGGATTTACCTTTAGAGCACCCAGTAAATATAGCTTATGAGGCAGCAACCGCCGATTTGGGGGATTACAATGTGATCGATACTTTCCATAAAAAATCTTATGGAGTTTCAGCGGTTAATTACAACCGGGATGTGGATTCATTTCCGATTATGAAGAGTATTTTTGAAAGGTTGATGAAGAAGGGAAATTTTGCCAGGAGTTATAGGTCACCGACAGATATGGGGTTTAACAGATTATCAAGCGGGATTGTCAACGATGAAATATTGAAAGAAGCGGCAAAAAAGGAGATTAATTTTTATGTGTTTCGTTACCGCGAAGAGTATAGAAAGGGGTTGGTGGATAAAGATACCCTGGAGAGGATGGGAAAATTATTGGACAAGGTCGGAATAGACGAGGAATATTTGAGAGTGGTTAGCAAGGCCAGGACAGCCAGAGCGGAGGCAAAAAAGAGAAAAGACAAGGGGAGTATGGGAATTTATTGCGGGGCGGCAATTGAGCTTGCGGACGGGAGCGTGATTTGCGGAAAGAATTCTTCATTGTTGCATGCCGAAGCAGCGGCGGTATTAAACGCCGTCAAGGAATTGGCGGGGATAGATGATAAGTTTGAATTGATATCGCCTTCGGTTATCAAGGAAGTAAATTTGCTTAATAAAAGGTTGGGTGACAAGTCCTGTTCGCTGGATTGTTCGGAAATGATGATGGCCTGGGCGATATCGGCCAGGGATAATCCACTGGCAAGAAAGGCTTTATCTTACTTGGGAAAATTAAAAAACTGTTTTATTCACACCACCCATACACCATCGGCGGCAGACAGAAATATTTTTAGGAAGTTATCGATGTGGCTGTCCACAGACGGACTGACAACTTAAACAACCAAAAACCCCCACGTTATCGTGAGGGTTTGTTTTAAATTGACTTAAAGTTATTTAAGGTCAACTTGGGCACCGGCTTCGGTGAGTTTGGTTTTGGCATTTTCCGCATCCTCTTTTTTCATGGTACCAAGAGAAGCAGGGACAGCATCGACCATATCTTTGGCTTCTTTGAGGCCAAGTTCCGGCTTGAACTCGCGGACAGCTTTGATAACGGCGATTTTGTTAGCACCGGCATTGGTGATAACAACTTCAAATTCGCTTTTCTCTTCAGCGGGAGCGGCGGCTTCGCCATTGGCGGCGGGAGCGGTACCGGCAGCAGCTACAGGAGCGGCAGCGACAGCCTGAACATCGAATTTTTCTTCAAGAGCCTTGACAAGATCGGAGAGCTCGAGAACGGAGAGTTCAGAAACAGAATCGATGATTTTCTGGAGTTTTTCTGAAACTTGGGTTGTTTGTTCTGACATATTTTTTTTCTTTTTAAATAATTAATAATTTATTGCTGTTTTTCTGAGATGGCTTTGAGAACCAAAGCCAATCTGGTATGGCTATATTTAAGAGAATAAACGAGACGGGTCAGGGGATTGGCCAAACCACCGACAAATTGAGCAATGAGGGTGGATTTGGAAGGAAGAATTAGGAACTTAGTCAACTCTTCGACTGAAAGCAGCTTGTTCTCAAAGATACCGTATTTGAACCCGGTTAATTCTTTGTCTTTGTTGACTTTGTCGATTTCTTTTAGGGGGGCGATTTCGTCATCAAGACAATAGGTAATTGAGGTAGGGCCGGTAAGTTTTTCAGGAAGTTTTATACCTAAACTTTCCAAAGCACGCATTAGGAGAGTGTTTTTGATAACTTCCATTCGGCCGCCGGCCTGTTTGATATTATCCCGAAGGGCTGATATATCTTCAGCGTTCAGGCCCTGGTATTGAACGAGAGCGGCTGATTTGGATTCGCTGATTTTATCAGCAACTTCTTTGACCTGGTCGATTTTTTGTTGGGTTGGCATATGTATTTAAAATAAAAAACCCCGCCGAAGCGAGGTGTCAACAACAAAATTGATTTGTGTCTGCCTCGGTAGGATGCTTCGACCCGGGTTGCGGGTACCTACTGTCTTCGGTTTAAGGATAGGCTGATTATAAACGATGTTTTCAAAAGAATCAATTATTTAATGCTTGAGGATAATTAACAAAAAGGCGTTCGTATATGTTTTTGGGGGTATATTGGTAGAAACCTAATCTGGCTAGGTCCTCGGATGATAAATGAGACAGGTTGTAAAGAATATAAGGAGGTTTTGTTGACTGGTGAATAATATACTCCGGTGAAGGGCAATAGTCAGAATCGTGTTTGGGATAACAAGTGCCAATTTTGTATGCCGAAGGATTAATACGGTTTTCTTTATATAGCAAGTAAAAGAGAGGAGTATTAAGCTGATCATTGGGAGAATTTTTGACATAGTATTCAAAATTTCCCAAATGCAGACTGTCAATATTTTTTTTGAAAGTTAGGATTATTTTAGCTTGAGAAGTTTTTTGTATAATTTTGTAATTAGAGTAACAAGAGATTAGTAAAAAAAGGCCAATTAAAAATTGGCCTAAGCGACGATTGGTGTGAATAAACACAGAAAGGAGCCAGCCTGTATAAAAAATGAAGTAGGAATGAAAAACAATGAGGTATTCACGAGAACGAACACCTTTGTAATAACGAAGCAGGACAACTTGGATAAGTAACGAGACGGTTAGAATGATCAGAGGAAGAGGTAATCGACGGTGTTTGTGGTAATAAAGATAAATGGCTACAAAGAAGAGAACCAAAAAAAAGTAGCCGGCATAGGGTAGATCAAGAATGGTGCTGCCCCATAATTGGGGCCAAAAATCACGAAGATCAGTAAGCCAACGGATCGGAACATGAAATTTGTTTTGACCATTGGTGTAATAAGCAAAAACACTTTTAATCCAGATCCATTTATGAGTTATATCAAAGACTAAAAGAGGCAGGAAGGCGAGAAGAAAACCGAATAAAAAAAGGAATCCGGTTTGAATTTTTTGCTTAAAATTAAATGGGTTGATGAGAAACGCTGACAGAAGCAGGGCAAATAAGCCGAGAGATTGAAAATGGGAGTTGAGAGCAGCGCCGATAAAAAAAGATAGTGGAATGGCGTAGGCAATTTTCTTTTTTGTGATTAGAAAAGTTAAGCAAAGAAAGGCAAGAGATACCCAAAAAAGAACAATAACCGTGTTGAGCATGTCGGGAGCATTACCAATGGGACCAGCAGCAAAAGCGGTAGTAAGAGCAAAAATGAGCCCGGTTGAATGATCGGCAAATTGACGTCCGATTAAATAGAAGATAACGATAACAAGGGTTGAAAGCAGGGTAAAGGCAACCCAAGGACCAGAAGTGAAGGGGAAAAGCAGGGTTGTAATAATAACGAGCCAATCATAAAGAGGTCCGAAGTTAAAAGGACCTGCGGAGGAAGGTGAACCAAGAAGGGGGAGGGTTCGGTTTCTAATTGCATAAAGGGCGATAGAAACATCACGAGCTTGATCTTGGTTCAAAACCCAACGATTAGGATAATTATAGAAACGAAAAGATAAACCCAATACTAAAATGAAAATAAGCAAGCGATGTTTTTTGAGGAAGTTCAGCAAAGAAGACATAAGTGATGATAGCACTTGGAAGTATTTAGAGAGAAGGTGTTTGGGGTAAAATAATTGTAATGAAGCGACTTTTTGTAGTTTTGGGTTTGATAATGGGCTTGGTAGCAACAGCTTTTGGTTATTGGAAGTGGGGTCTTAAACTAACCCAACCGACAGGAGAGAGGGAACAGGAGGCAGAAAATTATTTGGAAAAGTACGATTTTGATAACTTGAAAAAAAGGGGCGGGAAAGTTAGCAAAATAGAGTTTGGCGGAGAACCGGAAGGGGTTTGCATAAGGAGAAAAGAGGTTCTGGAAAATATTGACAGTAGAGTATTCTATTTTTATTCGGACGGAAAAAAAATTTCAGGTATGGTAAACATACCGAATCCAGAGGAAAGCCGGAAGAAACCAGCAATTATTATGATACGTGGATATGCGGACAAGTCTGGCTACTATGTAGGATCGGGAAGCTGGAGAATGGCTGATAAGCTGGCAGAGAATGGTTTTGTAACATTTTCCATAGATTTTTTGGGATTCGGAGAGTCCGATGCGGAGAGTCTGGATATGATGGAAGCACGCTTTGAGAAAGTGCCGACAGTATTGGATTTAATAGAATCGGTAAAAGAGGTCGGATTTGTAGATGAAAATAACATCGGAATTTGGGCCCATAGTAATGGCGGGCAGATTGCCCTGTCCGTTTTGGAAATTACCAGTGGAAATTATCCGACCAGCTTGTGGGCGCCAATGACAAATCCTTTTCCAAAAAGTGTATTGGATACGGCGTCAGGATTAGATGATGGTGGGAAGGCAGTAATTAAGGCTATAAATAATTTCGAAAAACATCACGACAGCCGAAGATATGCTTTTGAAAATTACTATGATTGGGTAGCAGCGCCAATAGTGATCCACCAGGGAACTGCAGATGCTTGGTGTGAAGTAACGTGGCAGGAGGAAGTGGTTGAAGGATTGAGAGCGGTTGATAAAGAAGTAATGCTTTATGTATACTCAAATGATGATCACAACCTTTCAGGTAATTGGGAGGAGGTGGCAGAAGGGGACGTCTTGTTTTATAAAAAGAATTTAATAAATTAGAAAATGATTGCGAAATTTGATGGAGAAGAAAAGAGTTTGGGGGGTGTTATAATTTGGCGTGAATTTGATTAAGGGTAAACTTTTAGTTGTCGGCCATTTGGCCAGAGATATCGTTAAAAGGAATTCAGTGTGCCATAAATTCTGGGGAGGATCGGCATTTCATGTTAGTTTAGCAGCCTCCTTTTATTTGCCTGTGGGACAAGTAGTAATAAAAAGCAGGATAGGAAAGGATTTTGATTTGTCAATATTGAAGAATTTAGGTATTGATATTAGTTATTTAGGAATAGATAGCGGGAAAATGACTGACCGACACTGGCTGAACGAAGAAGGAGGCAGAAGGGCTTTCCGGAGCGAAGGTGATTTGGGCAAAAATATTGATATTAAAGACGTGGAAGATATAGAAGGAGTTGGGTGGATACATTTGGCGGCTTCATCGCCAGAACAGCAACTGGAATGGCTCGAACAAATTAAGACCATGGGTTTTGGTGATGTTCCGATATCTTGTGATACATTTGACACGTTTACAAGAACAAGACCGAATTTGGTAAAAAAAGTGATGGAAAAGTGCAATTTAGGTTTTGCCAATGAGTTTGAAGGGAGGGAAATTGGAGGAGAGAATTTAGACACAGATATGGTTTTAAAATTGGGTGCAAAGGGGGCAGAATATTATTCGAAGGGGAAATTAGAGGTGAAGGCGGCTACAATTGACAATATTGAAGTTCGGGACACTATCGGGGCCGGAGATGTGGTTGCCGGGGTATTTATAGCTCAGCTTTTAAACGGAGCGGGTAAAAAAGATGCCCTTGAAGAAGCATGTCGGGTGGCTTCAATGTCAACTATGGGATTTGGCACCGAGCATCTTGTTGACAGGATGGGGCTGGGTAATAATTTTACAGTAGAGGCAGACGGGAACTAGTTTGTTATTGTTGGAGAAGATAAGACTAGTTTGAATTGCCGGACAGCTTTTGGCACAATATTTTTGGGAGAAGTTTTTGGCATTAGTGTTGTCGGCCTCAACATGATCGTCAAATATTTTACCTAGGGATAAATCTTTGTTGGATGTAACAAAGCAGCAACCGTAAAAGTATCCATCAGGGTAGATTTCAATTTTGACAGGGTCAGCGACAAGACAACGGTAATCGGTATTAGTTTTAATAGCCTCAAATTCGGACTTAGTGACAAAAAGGGGCGGATAGCGGATGCTCATGTGTTGGGTGTTAGAATGGGCTTCGATATCTTTTTTGGCTGTTATCCAATTTTTGGCTTCAAGAAGGAAATGCTGATTTAAAGTAGCCGACCCGGCATTGTTGATAAAACCAAAAGTGAGACGGTCTACTTTGAGCTTATCGAGAAGTTTAATAACAGGAGCGATTTCTTTGAGATTATAGCGGTGAACGGTATAAACAACTTCGACACGAAACCCTTGGGAAACCGCTTTTTTGATGTTGTTTAAACAGAGCTCATAAGCTTGTGGTCCGCGAAGACGGGCATGGGTTGAGGCGGTAGCGCCATCGAGGCTGAAAGTGATCTTGTCTACAATTTTGGGATTAATAATTTTAAATATATGACCGTTAGTGCCATTGGTACTGACACCGACAGTGTAGCCGATCCTTTTGGCCTCATTTATAGCGTCGAGAAAATAGGGGGAGAGGCAGGATTCGCCTCCGGAAAGTTCGACATGTTTGAAGTCCTGGGAAAAGAAATTGCTGAGAGCCGTTTTTATCTGACCCCAGCTTAAGAAACTGTCGTTCATGGGAGATCCTTCCATGAAGCAGTGTTTGCATTTAAGGTTACATTTATTAGTTAAATAAATGGCAATCTTTTTAGAATCTGTTATCAAGGGATTAATAATGATATAATCTGTTTTATGAGAATATATTTTACCGCATCTCTCCGAGGAAAGAAAGAGTTCAGTGAAAATTATGAGGAAATTGTAAGAGTATTAAGCAAGATGGGGCATAAGGTGTATTCGGAACATATTTTAAAGGACGGTTCTCAAAGTGTTGATAGTTTGTCAAAAGCCGAAGCTAGGAAAAATTACGTAAAAATTATATCAGAAATTAAGAAAGCCCAAGTAATCGTGGCTGAGGTGTCAACCCAAAGCTTGTCAGTCGGCCATGAATTGACTGAAGTCATGGCATTAAATAAGCCATTGGTGGTGTTGTTTGCAGGAGACCGGAAGCCAGGTTTGTTTTTTGGTTCCGATTATGACAAGATGCAAATTGTTCAATATGAGCTGGGTAACGTGGAGGCTGCCTTGGAAGAAGCCATTGAGGAGGCAATTAAAAGCGCCGATGTCCGTTTTAACTTTTTTGTTTCGCCCAAGATATTAAACTATCTTGATTGGGTGGCCAAGAAAAAGAGACTGCCAAGATCAGTGTTTTTGAGAAACTTGATTGAAAAAGAGATGAAGAAGGATAAAGAATACTCGGCCTAGGAGGGTTTTTTGATGGATTTGCGAAAGGCACTTTTGGTTTTTTGCCAGTAGTTGTTTTGGCGGCATAAGAGTTGTTTGTCGGAAGGATTTTGGAGGAGAGACTTGACTAGTTCTTCGAGGAAAATCGTATTCTGGGAGCCTTTAACCAAGACGGTAGCGTTGGTGGGAAGATGGGTTTTCATATAGTCGGCTGCCTGCCACCAAAAGTCGAATTTTTGGGCTTTTGGTCCAAAGTACTTACAAGTTAGGGGACCTACACTAATGAGAAGGTCGCTTGATTTGATGGCTTTGGTGTAAAGTTTTTGGTGTTCTTCCCGGGAGGCTTGTCCAAGCTCCCTCATGTCTCCGAGGACAGCAATTCGGGGGGGCGGGAAGTTGCGGAGGAAGTTTAGCATTTCAGTAGCGGCCAAGGGTGAAGCGTTATAAGTACTGTCAATAATTGTGGAATTATTAAGGCCGCGGAGAATGGAAGCACGGCCGGGAGGGAGGCGAAAATTGTTTATGATATTGATGGTGGCCGTTTCTGTTTTTATACCAAGAACCCGGGCTGTGGCGATAGCCGCGCCAAAAGAATCCTGATAAACATCAGGAATAATAAAGCCGGGGAAATTAATTTTGACGGGTTTGATGGGAACTATTCGAGCGGGAGTATTTTGGGCATATTTTTTCACAAGAGGATCTTCAAGGTTTAGAATGGCAAAACCCGAGGATGGAAGGGATGCTATCATTTTGGCCTTTTCCAAAGCGATTTGATCAAGACTGTCAAAATATTCCAAATGGACAGGGCTAACATTGAGAAAGATACCGATGTCGGGTGTAAAAATTTTTAACAGGTAAGTCATATTTTTGGGCTCTTTAGGGCTATCAATTCCCATTTCGGCAATATATATTTGATAACTTTGCCAGTTTGTAAGAATTTTCCAGATGGAAAGGAGGGCGATTTTGAGCCAACTTGTAAGAGAGAATTCTTTGATCTTTAAACCTAAAATGTCCAGGGGAATACCGGATTCGGAATTAGAACCAGAATTAGTTTTTATTTGGTATTGAGGCGACAGGGCTGAATGGAGGGCAGACAGGGTGGAGGTTTTACCAGCTGAGCCAGTGATCCCGATTATACAGAGGGGACGTTTTTTAGCAATCTGAATAATTCGGATCTTAAAAAGCTGGATTTTTGCGAGAATCCGAAGATAGTTCAAAAATACAATGGATATTTTTTGCTTCACTTAAAGTATTTTATCGTATATTTGATTTTGGTTCTTACTTGATTCTTGCTTGTTTCTGTTTGGTTTCTGAAGGTTTTTTTCGAAGATATTAGTAAATAATTATTTATTAAAGCAGGAGGAACAAGTATGGCAGGAATGATGGTCGGAATTTTTGATAACTACGACGATGCCGACAAAGCCTTAAGAGATTTAAGGGGGGCCGGATTTGATGTCGAGGATATGGAACTGGGCGGCTCCCGGAGGCAAAGTAATGTTAGTGAGGCTGGAAGAAGGGGGGGCGTGACAACCATGAGGAGGGATAGGACAGGAAATATCGGTAACGGAGTTATCACCGGAGCAATTATCGGAGCCCTTGCAGGCCTGATTTATGGTATTGTGGCAACGATTGTGCCTGGATTGGCAGGAATATTGTTTGTCGGACCCATAGCCGGAGCTTTGGGGTTAACCGGGATTGCAGCCGTAACAGTGACGGGGGCGGTATTGGGAGCAGCTATCGGCGGTCTTATTGGAGCATTGGAGAGAGCCGGTGGAGTCAGGGAAGAGGCGGGAGCTTATTACGATGAGGAGGTTCGGGGTGAAGATGTAATGCTGATGGTGCCGGTAGCTGACGGCAGGAGTAATGAAGTTGAGAGAATTTTTAACCGAAACGGAGTCGCTCAGGTGAGAACAGTTGATGTAAGCGTGTAGGCAAGGGCATAACAATTAAAACCCTCCGTTTGTTTGGAGGGTTTTAAATTGTCTTTTGATTAAAGAGCTACTTTGACAGCTGGTCCCATGGTGGCTTTCAGTACCAATTTTTTAATTTTGGTAGCGCCAATGGTTTTGATTAGTTCATCGATATTTTCTACCAGTTCTTTTTCGGGTTGAGAAACTTGGCCGGTGACCAGGTGGAGTACCGGAGCTTTCTTTTCGGTTTTGAGGACAGTTTTGGCAGCAGAAAGTTTCTTGACGGCGTCCTGTAGTTTGTCAGTTAATGTACCACTTTTGGGATTGGGCATTAGACCTTTGGGTCCAAGCAGGCGGGCGTAGGGAAGAAGTTTGGGCATGGTGGCCGGTGTGGCAATGAGGATATCGAAATCAATATTGCCGTCTTTGATGGCTGCCAGGACTTTATCGTCGAGAACGGCAATTTTTTTGGCGGCAGTTTCCAAGTGAGGAAAAGAAATTTCCCCAACGGTTCCAACATCGGTTACAACTACGTGAGCTTCGACTTTGCCACCGAATTTGGCGTAAGAGGTTTTTTTGACAAGGGATACAGCTTCCGGTAGGGAATAATACTTGTCTTTATCGACTTTGGCTTTAGCCGTTTTGTATTGCTTACTTCGGGTTTTGGCGGTTTTAATTGTAGCGGCAGAGGTGTCTTGGGTGTCCGAGGAAGGATTGGTCTCAACTTTTTCTATCTGTACTGCCTCTTCCTGATTTTGGGCCTCGCGAGCAGTTTCTGTTGCCTGCTCTTCCACCTGGGCCTGCTCTTCCCGAGCTTTTTTGGCTTTTAGGTCTTTTGTGGTTTTGCTCATAATTTATTTAGAAATATATAAAATAAATAGTTTATTCGGTAATTTCGACACCCATAGAACGGGCAGTGCCCATAACGGTTTTTTTGGCTGATTCAAGGTTTTTGGTGTTCAAATCGACCAGTTTATCCTGTGCAATTTGTTCAACCTGAGCGGGTGAGAGTTTGCCGACTTTTTCGCGGCCGGTGGTTTGGGCGCCTTTTTGAAGTCCGGCCATTTTTTTGATCATATCAGAAACCGGGGGCTTCTTGATGATAAAGTCGAAGGAGCGGTCTTCGTAGATAGTAATAACAGAAGGAATAAGGGAGCCTCTCATGTCTTTGGTTTTTTCATTGAACTCATTGCAGAAGTCCATGATTTTGATACCTTGAGGACCAAGAGCGGTTCCAACGGGAGGTGCCGGGTTGGCAGAACCTGCGGGAATGGCTAATTTAACAATAGTTTTTATTTTTTTAGGCATAATTTTTATAATTCTTTGGTAACTTGTAAGAAATCAAGCTCAACCGGGGTTTCCCGCTCAAAGAAGGAGACCAAAACACGAAGCTTGCCTTTTTCCTGGTCAATATTGTCAATAGTACCGATGAAGTCGGCGAAAGGACCGTTGGTGATCTTGACGACATCGCCCATTGCAAAAGGTGTTTGGTATTTGGGTTTTTCTTCCTGGACGGTTTTGATAATGTTGTCAACTTCTTTTTGGGAGATGGGAGAGGGCTGATTGCCAATACCGACAAAGCCGGTAACACCCTGGGTGGTTCTGACTGTAATCCAGGAATCATCACTAAGAGCCATTTGGATTAAGACATAACCAGGAAAAGTTTTTTCCTGGGTTTTGACCTTTTGACCGCGGCGGATGACCATTTTGCTTTGAATGGGGACAATGGCCTGAAAAATTTGATCCTCGAGACCCATAGTTTTAATACGGGTTTTGAGAGCGTCAATAACTTTATATTCGTGACCGGAGTAGGTGTTGATGACGTACCAGGCGGCATCAAAGCTAGGCTCTTTTGGAGAGAGCTTGAACAAAAATTCCTTTTTTTTAGTTTTATTAGAAGTATTGGGCATTTTAGTTTTGAATTTCTGATGATTCCGTTGAGGAGGGGCTTTCTGCTGAAGGAGTGGCCTCTTCAATTTGAATTTCAGGCTCGATTTGGACTTCAGAAGCGGGATTATTAACCCTGCTCAAAAGAGCAATCGAATTAGTAAACAAATAATCGAAACCTCCTAAAATTAGGGAAGTTAAGATCGAGATTGATATTACCACAACTGAAAGCTGAATTAAAGTATCTTTTTTGGGCCAAGAGATGTTCTTGAATTCAACTTTAACTTCGTTGAAAAAACGGATAATTTTTTGCATAGGGGTATTATACCGTAGACATTGGAAGGTGGCGAGTTTTGGAGGAAGGTAATTTTTTTAACTTGACTTAGTTTGGTGCAGTTGTTTGTAGTTGACTGGCACTTCCCGTGGTGTGTATGATGGTAATTATTCACTAGTTATAGTGTACTGCCCCAAAAACTTATTAAAGGTTTAACATTACGCAAAATATGTTATGTCCATATTGTGGATTTGATGAATCCAATGTTTTGGAAAGCCGTGACGCTCAGGAGGGCAGGGCGACGAGAAGAAGACGGGAGTGTTTGAAATGTGGCAAGAGATTTACTACTTATGAAAAAGTGGGCAGTATTGAGCTTAGAGTGGTTAAAAAGGATGGTCGGGTAGAAGATTATTCCAGAGAAAAGTTAGCGCGATGCTTTGACAAGGCTTGCTGGAAGCTGGGGGCAGAAGAGAGGGATAAGCTGATTGATGAGATAGAAAAAAAGCTTTTGAATTGGGAAAAAGTGGAAATACCAAGCCGGGAAATCGGCCTAATGGTAATGAATAAATTAAAAGACATTGATCCGGTAGCGTATATCCGTTTTGCGACAGTATATTTGGATATTAAGTCAATTGAAGATTTTAAAAATTTAGTGGTTGAATTTCAAAATAAAAAATAAAAATGACAGATATAAAAATTCTTTCAAATAGTGATAATATTGTTAATGACCTGCCCGAAGTAAAGATGTCGGATAATGCCAGGTATATTGCCGAAACCAGGTATGCCATGAAGGGGGCTGACGGCAAACCAACAGAAAAAATTAGGGATATATTTTGGAGGGTGGCTTCCAGCATCGCCAAAGCTGATAAAGTTTTTAGTAAAAACGAGGATGAGGTAAATAACTTGGCCAAAAGGTTTTATACCATGATGGCAGAGCAAAGATTTTTTCCAAATACTCCCTGTTTGGTGAATGCGGGAAAGACGCATCAACAATTATCGGCTTGTTTTGTTTTGCCAATTGATGATTCGATGGAATCAATTTTAAGGACTATGGCGGATATGGCGATGATTCATAAAAGCGGTGGGGGAACCGGATTTTCTTTTTCCAGGTTGAGACCTTATGGTGATTACATAAAAACCAGCGGTGGGACTACAGTGGGGCCGGTATCTTTTATGCAGGCATATAATGACGTGACTTCACAAATTAAACAGGGAGGGGTGAGGCGGGGTGCCAACATGGGAATGTTGTCCATTGACCATCCGGATGTGTTGCGTTTTGCGGTGGTGAAACTGGATGAGTTTAGTTTGACAAATTTTAATATTTCACTGGCAGTAACAAACACCTTCATGGAGAAGGTGGAGAGCGATAAAAAATATGTTGATGACGATAGCGTTCCGGAGGATGTGGTAGAAGCAATTAGGGAAGCGGAACAGAATCGGGATGTGGATGCCCGGTTAAAGCAGGTAGAGGAGGGAATTGCCAAATTATATGAATGGGCGGAAGCAAAAAGCCAAGGGGAGGGTTATGAGCTGATAAACCCCCGGGATAACCAGGTTACCATGAAGTTGAACGCTTATAAGGTCTTTAATTTAATTACCAGGTTAGCTTGGCAATACGGTGATCCGGGGTTGGTATTTATTGACAGAATGAATAATGAAAGGTCAAATCCGGTCATTAAATTGGGTAAGATTGAGGCTACAAATCCTTGCGGAGAACAGCCTCTTTTGCCTTATGACGCCTGTAATTTAGGAAGTATAAATTTGGCCGGTTTTGTGAAGAACAAAGAGGTAGATTGGGAGAGTTTGGGGCAAACAGTAAAAGAAGCAATACATTTTTTGGACAATGTAGTCGAAGTCAATGAATTTCCGGTGGAGAAAATTTCAGAAACCGTAAGGAAGTTTAGGAGGGTAGGGTTGGGGGTAATGGGTTTTGCCGATATGTTATTCAAGCTGGGAGTTAAATATGACTCGGAGGAAGGGGTAAGATGGGCCGGAAAGGTGATGAAATTTATCGATGAGAAAGCCAGGGAGGCGACGATAGTGTTGGGACGGGAAAGAGGAGTATTTCCGGCTTGGGAAGATAGCGTGTTTGCGGGAGGAGACTATAAACCAAGGAATATGGCCTTAACCACGATAGCCCCAACGGGAACAATAAGTGTGATTGCCGATACCAGCAGCGGTATTGAGCCGGTATTTTCTCTAGCTTTCCAAAAGAATACAATTGAGGGAAAAGTGCTTTACAATGTTAATCCGGTGTTAGTGGAAGAGTTGAAAAAGAGGGATTTATACAATGACGTTTTGATTGAGAAGATTTCCAAAAACGGAGGGGTACTAACAGGTATTGAGGAAATTCCCGATGATATTAAGGAAGTATTTAGAACAGCTTTGGAAATTTCACCGGAGTGGCATATTAAAATTCAAGCGGCTTTTCAAGAAAATGTTGATAATGCAGTGTCAAAAACGATTAATTTTCCCAAGGAAGCAAGTGTTGAAGAAGTCAGGAGGGCTTATTTGCAGGCATACAAATTGGGAACCAAGGGAATTACAATATACCGGACAGGTTCCAGGGAAAAAGAGGTTTTGCAAAAGGTAAAGGAGAAAGAGGGGAAGGGTAGTATGGAGGTTGAGGGTAATGGTAAGAGTCATCTGCCGGTATCAATGAAGAAAAGTACACCAATGATTGCCAATGGTGCTAGGGTGAAAAAAGCATGCGATATGGGGAACGTTTATACGTCGGTGTTTTTTGAAGAGGGAGACGGCCCTGTCGAGGTATTTGTAGTTTTGGGGAAAAGCGGAGGGTATATGGCAGCAGCGGCGGAGGTGACAGGAAGATTGGCATCTTTGGCATTAAAGTACGGTGCTAGTTTAGATGAGGTTGCTGAGGAAATGGTAGGAATATCATGCGGACAGAAAGTGGGAATTGGTCATGGTACTGTTTTGAGTATGTTTGATGCAGTTGGAAAATCCATATTGGAGATTTCCAGAGGCGCACAGTTGGATCTTTTTAAGGAAGAAAAGGACAAGATAAAGCCTCAGAGCCAGCAGGTAATTGTTCAACCGAGTTTGGATTTGCTTTCGGAAATCAGAAATAAACTGGCAAGTAGTGAAAGCAAGTTTAGCTCATGCCCGGATTGCGGCAGCCCTTTGTATGCCGAGGAGGGGTGTTTTAAATGTTCAAACAGCTTTTGCGGTTACAGCAAGTGCAGTTGAGATCTTTGAGGTTAAAGTGTATCTACCGCAAGGGGTGAGAATATGGACATAATGACAAAAATAGGGGATAAAGGAAAGAGCTATTGGATGGGGAGAGAGGAGGACAAGGATGGGGATTTGTTGGAAGCAATAGGGGTGGCGGATGAGCTAAAGGCAGTTATGGGGCTGGTGAGATTGGAGGCAGAGAAGAATAAGGAGGTGAAGGCTGGCATTAAAGACATTGAGGATGATTTGTGGGGAATTATGGGTGAATTAAGCTGTGGCATTAAATACAGGGATTGTGGTTGCAGGATAATTCAGCTGGAAGAGGCGATTGAGAAGATGGAGAAAGAAACAGTTCCGATTAGGAAGTTTATCGGTTTTGAGTGTAGATTGGGGGCATTACTTAATTGGGCGAGGACAGTAGCAAGGAGGGTAGAAAGGCGGCTGGTAAGATTCAGCAGGAACAGAGAAGTACGGGAAGATGTTTTGACTTATTTTAATAGATTGTCGGATTATTTATTTATGTTGGGGAGAAAGTCGGAAGAACAGTAAATTATATTGGAAGCAGGTGAAATTCCTGAGCAGTGCCGCTACGGTTAAAGCCCGACCCACGTAAAACTTTCGAGCAAAAGTGATGGAAAGGACAATAGGATTTTCACCAGTAAAAGAAAAAGAATTTTTGTTGAGAGTTGAGGCGAGTAGGCGGCGGAGAAGTTTGGAAGCTGAACTGAGTACTCAACTGGCTGAGGATTTTGGGTTGGTCAAGTTTAGTAAAACATATGACATAAGAGGTGGAAAAATTGTAGATCCAGTGTCGGGATTGGGGGTGGTAGACATTACCAGGAGGTATTCAATAAAAGAGGAATCGGAGGCAATAGAGGCAATAGAAAAGGGGTTGGAGCGTGATCCTTTGAAAATGTGGGTTTACTTTAGCCCCCGGAATGAAGAATTAAACTATACCGATGATTGTATAGATTTTTGGAGGAGGGTCGAGGGTCAAATCAAATGGAATCGAATAGTAGTAAGACAGGGTTTTGGCGAGATGAGGGAGATAAGAAAGCAACTGGGGGGACAGGGAGAGGTTACCAGCAGGTTAGAAATTTTGGGTAAGCCGGTGCAGACGGGTGTAAAAATGGCAGAGGTTATGGAGAGGTTGCGAATTGCCGGGACTAGAGGGGGCAGTGTGGGTCAGGTGGATGTCCAAGCAGTAGTAAGTGAGGCTGTTAATAGTTTCTATGGTAGCTGGAAAAATGATTTGTATGGTGATGAGAAGGCTATTTTGGGTTTGTATTCTTATGCTTTTCGGCAATTGGAGGCAAGAGCCAGGGGAGGGGCTGGGGTTTCCGATGAGATGAAAATGGAATATATTGCTGCCAATTTTGTTGGGATGGAGGCGAAAAGGAGTTTTGGTTGCAGTGGTAGTACAATGGTTGCCGAAGTGACCGGTAGGGGGTATTTTATTGCAGAAGTTTCAGGGGTAAGAAAGGTGATTTATGGTAATGTTCCCGAAGGTTATAAGTTGTGCAAAAAATGCGGATTGTATTATTCGGGAGACTCGTGTCCTTTTTGTAGTTAGTTTAGTGTTTTTTGAGAGTGAAGCGCCAAGGGATAGATCGCCAAGGTTCCGGTGCATAATCAATGCCAATTCGGGGTAGGGAGCAGAAAGATACTGGGGTATTTGCCGATTTGGCAATAAATATTTGTGAACTTTGGGTGAGATTATGCCCGGTGTCGTTCCTGGTAATCCCAAGAGCTTTGGTGAGTCTGGCCGGACCGTCAACGTTTTGGGGAAGGTTGAGAACCGGTTTCAGGCTGCGGATGAGAACACCGGAGGGTTGTTGTGGGGGTTTTACGATGATGTTGAAAAGATGATGAAGGCCGTAAACAAGATACACGTAAAGAATACCAGGGGGCCCCCACATTATTTTATTTCTGGGGGTGGGACCGTGGCGGGCATGAGAGGCAAGGTCGGATGTTCCGCCATAGGCTTCGGTTTCAGTAATTTGACCTATACGAAGGATACTGTTTTTGAAGACAACCAAGTAGCAGCCCAAGAGTTTTTGGGCGACCAGGACTACATCTTTGTTAAAGAAAGGTTGGTCCAGGCGGTTTTGGAGAAGAGTATCAAACTGAAAATCCGGTATTCTGGTAGACTTTGAAGTTGAGGATGAGGGGTTTTTGGTATTTGTATTCAAGATAATTTTTTATTGCTTCTAAATCAGAATGTGTTAGTTTTAAATTATCCGGTTTTTTAAGCTCGGCGTCAACCGTTATAAGTTCTTGGCCTTCCTGATTTTCATTTTTAAGGTTGATAGAAGATATTTCAATTTGCCCTGATATGGATTGGAGCAGTGAGACAATTTCTTTTTTGATTTGGTCGCTTTCCAAATCGGGTTGAGATTTGAGCTTGATACGGGGCAGGGCTTCTAGGTTGAGAGCGATAGCACGGTTAAATTGTTGCGTGAGAGAACTTTCAATATTTTTTTGATGGTTGTAGGTGAGGGAAACTCCGGCGTCGGCACGAATGACGGCGTTGAGGGTAATTAGCTTGATGCTGCTGAAAAAGATATCAAGAGAATCAATGGTTAGCGATTGGTCGATATTATGAATTTCAGACTCAAAAGCCGTGCGAAGATTTTTTTTCAGTTCTTCTTCTTCCATATTTTGACGATTTTTGATAGAAAGGGTGCGCTGAAGTTTTAGCTGGAGATCAATATTTTTTTTTAATTTATTTTCCAGAATCTTGAGAATATTTTCCTGTTGTTTAAAGTTTATGGATATGTTTTCCGGCAGCAAAACACTGGCTTCAATGACAACCAAATTTTTTAAACCGGAAGTTGAGAAACGGGTATCGATGTCCTGAAGATGAATGGAGGGTGAAATGCTTTGGAGTTCGGTTGTTAGGGTTTCTTCGATTTGATCAAAGGCAAGAATTTTAAAAGAATAGTTTTGAAGGAGAAGGTAGAGGGGGATGGAGATAAGGATAAGCAGGGTGGCAATTACAGAAATTGATTTTTTGTATAGTTGGGGGTCGCTGTTTCGTTTTATACCAATTATAATGAAAGCTAGTACGGAAACAAAGATAATGCTTAGCACATTGGTAAGATAAAGCAGATAGCTACCGGTGAAAACGGAAAGGTTGGAGAGAGCTAAGCCAATGCCGCTGACACATAGCGGTGGTGTAAGGGAAGTGGCAATAGCGACACCGGCTAAGCTTTCCGAAATTTTCGGTTGGGTGATGGCCAGGGCAGCAATGGCTCCAGCGGCAAAGGCAATAATCAAGTCCAAGAGAGTAGGATTGGTACGGGAGAGAATTTCACTACTGATGACTTTAACTGGCGAGATGACGGTGATTAAATAAGAACTGATAAAACCGACGAAAGTAGCGATGATTAAGAGTAAAAGGCCTTGTTGGAGATAGCTTCGTCTTTCATAAGATATACCAATAGAAATTTTGGAGAGCGCCCACATAATTGGAGAGATAATCATACCGCCGATAATAACCGGGGAGTTGTTCAGAAGAAGACCAAGGGTGCAAATTATGGTTGAAGAAACCAGAAGAAGGATAAACGAGACGGAGAGACGGCTATTATGGTTAATGGTATTTAAAACTTCAGTTTCGTTAGTTTGCTGAATGTCGTTTAGGAAAAAAAGCCGAGGTAGGGTAATTTTGATCATAGGTTATATAAATACTATAAACGAAGCTGCCGGTTATTAAAACTACACAAACGAGGTTTATAATAAGCCATGAATAAAGAAATTGACAGATCAAGAGATAATCGGTTTAGAGCAGTTTTGGATGAAATCACCGGGATGGCGTTTACCGGGGTGGCCTTGGTAGGTATGGCGGGACTTTATGCCGGAAGAAGCCCGGAAGCTAGAATAGGCGGGGCGGTAGGGTGGGAACAATGGCTGCTTATATACTAGGAGATGAATTCCCCATGAGGAAAGATAACCTTGAAGCCGAAAAGACGTAAGGGTTATTCGTTGGTTTTGAGCCATTTTTCCCGCTTTAGGTAAAGAAAGCCGAGAATGAGAAGGGCTCCGACAACAGTGAGAAGTGATTCAATTTTGTCGAGACCATGAGCTAATTCCGTGAACGCTTCACCCATTTGGAAACCGATAAAGCCGAGGAGGGTGGCGCGGATTAATAAGGCCAGAAAAAGCATGGGATAGAATTTTAGAGGAGGGATTTTAAAACCGCCGCAGAAACCGGTGATCAGAGAAACGGGGACAATGGGTATGGAGCAAGCAACTAGAATGAAGATTTCGTCCCTGATGGTTTTTTGGAAGTCTGTTTTAACTTTTTCTATTAAATTCCAGGAAAGACCAATAAATTTACCGAAGCGATCCATGATGGGCTTACCGCCAAAATAGGCGATAAAATAAACGAGGCTGGTGCCGATGGTGGCGCCGATAGCATAGGGGAGAGTGACATGAGAAAAAATGCGCCAGACAGTTTCAAAAATGGGTAAACCGTGTTCTATCAGAAAGGCGCCACCGGCCATAGTGATAATGGGAGAGGGGATGGGGACGATAATCTGTTCAACAACGCCTCCTATAAACATGGCCAGGGTACCGTTAACATGAACCAGCTCAAGAATGCGGTTGAGAATTTCAGTCATGTTTTGAGTATATAGAGGCTTTTTGTAATTATCAATTACCGCTGCGGCGCTTGTACCAATCATCTATTCCTTGATGGTGACTGACAAAAAAAGCGTAGAAATCTTTCCCGTATTGGCGGCTGCCGCCAGAATAATTGGCGGCTGCTTCAATCAGAGCTTCTTTGACTGGAAGTTGACTGGCGAGGGCTTTGTTGAGACATTCCCGGAAGACGGTAAAGCCAGTTTGAATGTTCGTTTTTGGGTCCAAAGGATCATCGTGTTGTCTAAAATGGAAGGGCATTACCTGAAGCAAGCCCAGAGCGCCGGTATGGGATACTAAGTATTGATCTCCCAATGATTCAAGTTGCATCAGAATTGCGGTGATAGATGGCGGAAATCCTTCCGGAGTATATTCGATAATTTCTTGACGCCAGGACAAAACTTGAGGAGCCAAAAAAGTTGGGATATCGTCAATATCTAGTGTCCGGATTTCATTTTCAGTAGGGACGAGAACTCTTTGCAATGAGTTGGGCCAGCGGGAAAAGAATCCGGGAAAGGGGAGAGTTTGGGTAGCTTCAGAGGAGGATTTCGAACAAGGGTTGTAGAGAGAAATTTGATTGTTTGCTAAATCAGTTCCGACAATAAGCATGATGGGATTATGGAAAGCGGTATTCTGATGGTTGTCGGGGTATTCGATAAGAAGAGGCGCGGGGGAATTTGAAGACAGATTGTGAAGGCTTGGGGCTTCGGTTGGCCTAAGACAGTGGTAGCGGCAGCCATAAGAAGCAGCAAGATCCTGAAGAGAAGACAAGTTGCAGCCTCGCCAATTCCATTTCTCCATAATTAAGGCCCGACCGGCAAGACCAAGAACTTCATCGGTTTTACGGCAGTCAATGGCGCCGCAATTGGTAAGAGTGGTAGCCAGAGTCAAGGGGCCGCCGGAATTGGTATTTCTAATGTCTTGGTTTTGAAAGTCGAGACGGTGGATTCTGTAGAAATTATGAAAGTGGTACTCTGGGGAGATAAAATCCTGACGAAGCTCCCGCGATTTGGGCAGACTTAAGTTGGCGATGGTTAATCCTGAAAGACGAAGAAAGTCTCTCCGGGAGATTTCTTTGGCCATGAGAAATTGGGAAAATGAAAAAGAAATGGAGAATATTTAATTATATCCTGTTTATCGGCATATGTCTATATTTTTAGCCTTGGAAACTAGCAATCTAAAAGGTGGCGGAAATTATGGAATAAAGTGAGCTTGCTTGCTTTGATATAAAACTTGGTAAAAGCCAGCTTGGTTGTTATAAACAGTTTTAATGATTCTGTCCGATAAGGATATTAAGAAAGCAATTGAATCAAAAAGAATCTTAATCGATCCTTTTGAGCCGGAATGCGTCCAACCTTCCTCTTATGATTTGCATTTACAGAATAAGGTACTGGTATTTGATAACTATGCTGCCAGTGTGATTGATGTTAGGGAGAGACAAGATGTTTCCAGAATAGTGGAAATTGGCAAAGAAGGATTTGTCATTCATCCGGGAGAATTTATCCTGGGATCGACGACGGAAATTTTTGCCATACCAAAAGACTTGGCGGGTAAGCTGGAAGGGAAGAGTTCATTGGGGAGACTGGGTTTAATTGTCCACGCGACGGCAGGGTTCGTAGATCCGGGATTTGAAGGCCAGTTGACTTTTGAAATTACCAATATTTCCAGATTGCCAATCCGACTGTACGGCGGCATGAAAATTGCCCAAATTTGCTTTCTGCAAATGAGTAGTGAAGTTGATAACCCTTATGGAAGTGAGGTACTGGGAAGTAAATATAAGGGACAAAGAGGGCCGACAGCATCAATGGGTTATTTAAATTTTAAGGAGGAAAAATGAGCGAGAGAGGCAGGTTTATTGCGGTAGAAGGAATTGACGGCAGCGGCAAATCAACACAGGCAAAAAGGCTGCAGGAAATGATGGTGGCTGGCGGTGCTGACGTAGTGTTGACAAGAGAACACACATTAACGGGAGCTGCGGGAGAAACTATTGAAAGAGTGGTAACAAAAAAACAAGTGATTCATCCCAGGGCTTTGCAATATATGTTTGTCGCGGACAGGATTGACCACAGTGAGGGTTTTATCAAGCAGGCACTAACAAGTGGCAGGTCGGTTGTTAGTGATAGATATTATTGGTCGACGGTGGCGTATGGGGCAGCTGTATGGGACAAAAGAAAGCTTCTTGATTTAAACTTAGAAGCCGGACTGGAAGAGCCGGAATTGTGGGTTCTGGTGGACATAGATCCCCGAGTGGCTATGGTGAGAATGGCAAAGGGGAGGTCGGATTCAACAATATTTGAGAAAGAGGATAAGCTGGCAGCAGCGAGAAAAATTTATTTGGAGTTGGCAAAGGAATTTGAAGAAAGAACATTTGTAGTTGACGGTGATTGCAAGGAAGAAAGAATTAGCAACTTAATATATGAGGAAGTTGCCCGAAGGGGACTGGTTTCCTAAAATATTTTTCTTCTGGATTCCGGAAGACCCGGAACGGTCCAATGCTGGGTACATCTGGCTTCGTAAGTGACGGAAGTGTTGTTTGAACTATCGATGACGACGACGGGGCTATTATAGGGAGCAGGTTCTCCGTTGATTAATCTTTGAGTTCTGGTGGCAGGTCTGGTGCAAGTATGACCGTTTATACGGTAATCGCAGTGGGCTGAAAGAGAGTGGACTCTGTCAGAACAGGATAATAATTTTTTGACAACAGGGAAGAATTCGCCTCTAAAATCATGAAGCAGTCCGCCGTAAATTACTTTGATGTCAGAATTAGCCAAATCCCGAATGGCATCAGAATATTCCGGGGCAAAGAACTGCATTTCATCAAAGATAACGGTGTGGACGCGTTGTTTTTCCTGACTAACCATCCACAAGACATCTTCCGGATTGGTGCAGGAAACAGGGAAGGCGGGAGAGTTAGTGCCGCGGCGTGATTGAATAGTATCCGGATGACAACGGCAATCGATTTCCGGATAAAAAGCCAGGGTGGTCAGACCAAGAGTTTCGTTTCTGGAAGCAATTTCAATTAGCTTGGCGGACTTGCCGGATTTCATCGGACCGACATAGCCAATTATTTCACCGTTTTGTAAAGACATGGACTGATTATATAGATTTTGCGAGGGCTTGTTAGTAAGAAAATTAATTTGAAATATGCGGATACGGAGAAACTGAGAAAATAGAATCGGGTATTAGGATGTAAAATAGGGAATGGACGAGAAAATTCTTAACTTAATAAAAAGGGAAGAGGAAAGGCAGAAAAATTGCATTCATTTGATACCAAGCGAAAATTTTGCTTCAGATGAGGTGAGGAGAGCTTTGGGAAGTGTGTTGACAAATAAATACGCCGAGGGTTATCCGGGCAAGCGTTATTACCAGGGAAACGAGATAGTAGATGAAGTGGAAAATGAGGCAGTAGAAAGAGGGAAAAGGTTATTGGGAGTACCTCATATGAACGTCCAACCTTATTCTGGCAGTCCGGCAAACAGTGCAGTGCAGATGGCCTTACTGGAACGGGGAGATAGAATTTGCGGATTGAAGTTGTCAGCCGGGGGACATTTGACCCATGGTCACCCCAAGATCACTTTTTCGGGGAAATTTTTTGATAGTGTCCAATATGATGTGGAGGAAGATGGGCGTATAGACTATGACAAATTGCAACAATTAGTAGAACAAAACAGACCAAAAATGATCATAGCCGGAACAACGGCTTATCCGTATGTCCTGGATTTTGTGAGATTTGGGAAAATTGCCGAGAGTGTCGGGGCTTGGTTGGTGGCAGACATTTCTCACATAGTCGGGTTGGTAACCGGAGGCGTTCATCCGAGTCCGGTAGATTATGCGCACGTTGTGACATCAACAACGCACAAGACATTGCGAGGACCGAGAGGGGCATTTGTGGCAGTTACGGATAAGGGCTTGGAGAGAGATGCGGATTTAGCAAAGAAAATTGATCGGGCCGTATTCCCGGGGTTGCAGGGTGGGCCACACGAGAATGCTGTGGCGGCAATGGCCATAGTGTTCGGAGAAGCAATAAAACCTGAGTTTCAAAATTATGTAAAAAGAGTGGTGGAGAATGCAAAAGCCTTGGCTGAGGAGTTAAAAAGGAGGGGTTATAAGGTGTTTGGTACGGAAAACCATCTAATGGTGGTGGACGTAGGTAAGGAAAAGGGCAAGGAAGTGGCGGTGGCGCTGGAAGAGGCCGGGATAGTCTGTAACGCGAATACCATACCCCACGACGAAGGGAGCCCAATGAAGCCTTCAGGAATTCGACTGGGAAGTCCGGCGATGACAACAAGGGGGTTTGGAGTTGAGGAATTCCGAAAAACAGGGGAGTTAATTGACAGGCTAATCCGGGGCGAGAGCAAAGGAACGATAGGACAAGAAGTAAAAATTTTGGTGAAGAGTTTGTAGACAACCGACCGCGTGAGATTTCCCAAAGAGGGAGGCTCCCGAAAAACGGGGGTTTTCCGGGAGCCGGAGAGACTAGTTGATAAGAATAAGCTGGGTATTGGGATTTAGGACAAGAGCAGTTAGAATCAAAACCAGTACTACGAAGACGAGGGTAAGGATGGTCGCCGGGGTGAACATGCGGAGGCGATACATGAGTGACTCCCTTCTTGTGAAAAAGTCTGAAACAGCCAGAAAAATCGAGAAGATTTTTATCAGCTTTTCTGGCTGTATCAGTTACGGTCGGTTGTCAAAGAACAATAAAGTTTCAAGAAATTAGGGATGGCGTTATTGCCAAATAATTGCCTGAAACTAGGGAATAATAAACTATTATTATAGGACTATTTTGAGACTAACAAAAAAGCAGTCCCTTCAAGACTGCTTTTTGTTGAATTATAAAATTTAGGGCTTGGCCTCTGGCTAAAAAATAATTTTTGGACAAAGGTCAAGCCGCGCACATTACAAAAGATGGTCCCCAAAGGGTCCAAATTTTGCGCAGTGCGCGGTTATGACAGGTTGAGGGTCAGTCGGAGAGAGCGGGAGGAGGTGGTACATCCGATTTGTCCGAAGACTCTTCGGTGATCTCCACGTTGAGCTGCTTCAGGTAGGACCTGAACTCTCGAGCGTAGCCCGGCATGCTTCGCTTGGCGGCGTCCTGCTCGGCGTCAATGAGGATTTTGGCCACTTTCGTGACGTTGATCTTCGGATTGTCACCGACAGAAACGGCCGCGTCGAGGGAGCTTCGAAAAGCCGACCAGGCAGGACGAATGTCCCGTTGGAGCTGGATCTCTTTCGTGTCGTAGCGATCGACATAATCCACCAGTTTGTCGGTAGCCTCGTTGAAGGAGGTTACCTCCTTGGGGGGGGCTGGAGCACGACGGCGGACAACGGGGGGGGTGGCCGGACGACGACGGACGACGGGACGAGTTTCCACCTCTTCTTCGATGACGGCTTCTCGTGGACGCGCGGGGCGAACCGTAGTCTCACGACGTACAGTCGTACGTTCGACGACGGGTTCGTCGTGTTCCTCTCGGCGTCGGGGGGCAGGCTCGACCTCTTCGGGTTGCTCTTCCGTGGGCTTCTTAAAGAACCACCAGTAGATGGCTCCGCCCAAAGCAAGAAAAGCGATGAAGATGATTCCGATCCCCGCAAGAAACAGAATGATGTTACTCCAGCTGATGACCATGTTGCTCCTTTCGAGCGATACTTGTGACCCTAGGGCCCGGGATAGGGTCAGTTGATAGTTGTAGCCCTTAGGACCGACAAACACCTTGTCGGCCTTAAGGGCCCAACTATAAGACCAATTCCCAAACCCTGACCTGTCATGTAAAAGAACTGTATTGGACTCATACTCCAAAAGCAATATTTGGTGAAGAATACCAATACTGTTAAAGATCTACTAACGGTTGTTAGTATGTAGGAATTATACATCAAAAAGACAATAAAATCAAGTTATAGGATATTATCTTGGTATTATTTTCTTAGGATTAGAAGGAGCAAGGGAGGTGTAAAGAAAAAAGCAATATATTGAAGGAGTTGGGGTAGGAATATCACGTAAACGGTTTGATTACTTAGGTTGTTTTCAAGATGCCAGCCATTAGCCCAGTTACTAAGATGATAATGTTGCTTTAGGATTTGGGGTAGAGGGTTTAGAGAGAAGGCCAACCAGCCGGGGTGGTAGGACTGGAAGAGAGCCAGGGTGGGTTTGTGGGGTAAACTGCCCAAGTTGATTTTGTAAAAGGTTTGATTCGGCTGCTTAACATTAAAGGGTGAAGTCAAGGCAGGGCTATGGTTTTCAGTAACGGGAGTTTTGAGACTGATAAGACTGTGATAGGGCATGGGGGAAATGGAGACATCTTCGATAAGATTGTTTGATGTTTTATTTGAATAAGAATTGCTGGAAAAATTAATTCCGATACCCTGATCAAATTTATTGCCGGGAGGGACGACGATTAAAGTTTCAGAACGGCCGTTTTCTGTAATCCGACTGTCAGCATAAAGACGATTGTCAAGTAAAGAAAAGACCTTGAAGAGAAGAGGGCGATTTGAGGTGTTGTTCGCGGTGATTTTTATGAGGTAGGCGGTATTAGTGACGAGATCCGACTGACAGCTAAAGAAAGAGGTTTTTTCTTCGTTTTGGGCATTGAGGAGTTTTTGGGTTCCCTGGCAACTTTCCCAAGAGGGGGAAATAGTTTGAGAGTGGGAGCTATATTCGGAAGAAAGCAGGATGGTTTGGGAACTATCAGAATGAGAGAGTAAAAAGCCGGGTTTTTCGGGGCGGTTGGTAAAAAGGGATCCAAAAGGATAGAGGATTTGGGTATTAGAGCCTGAGGTAATATAGGGACCAAAGTCGGAATAGGCTTGGTCTAGGTGCTGGAACTGTTCGGGATTATTAATGTTTTGGGGGTTGTCGAGAATCGTAACATTGTTGATGATTTGGGGAGGATTTTTGACTTTAAAGAGCGTAATTTGACCAAAGCTTTCTTGCGGTTCCAGAAGCTGGGAATGGTATAAGAGGTTTTCGGTATCCCTGACAATCCGACTGGAGCTGCCAGCGTCCGGCAGAATGACATTTTTATCGAAAAGGACGTAGCCAATGTTATATTTTTCAAGGATTTGGTTAAATTGGTTTTGGTTTTCCGTGAGGAGAGCGTAGTGAAGTTGCCAATAGTAGTTTTCCAGTTCAGAACTCCAGACATCAAAAGCTCGGTCCATAATTGGCTGGTCGATGCCATACCAGAGAAAACCGGAACCGGTTGGCCCCCATCTGTAAGTTGTCCAGCCCCAAAAACTGTATTGGGGCAGGTTCATAATGCGGGAATGGGTAGATACGTTTTTGAGGAAGGAAAAAAGTTCAAAATACTCTACGGGGATGCTGTTTCGCATTTGGGGATGGATATAGTTGCCTTTAAATGCCGGAAGAGAAAATATAAAAAGAAGGGGTAGCAGAAGGATGGAGAACTTCTGGGCAATTTTAGGCAGGAAATCCAGACTAAAAGTCAATAGTATCGACAGGGAGACAAGGCAGGGAACGATAAGTTTGGTAAAAGAATTACGGAAAATCTGGCTAAGCAGGGGGGTGGCACGAAGAATGGTATTGAGCAGATTGAAGGGGAAAGTAGCTGAAAGAAGGCCCATTAGGGTAAAAAGGAGGAGAGTGGTGAAATATCTTTTATATCGGTTTTTGGAAAAGATGGCGCCCAGTAGGACAAGGGAGAAAAATAGATAGGAGATAGCGACAATGAGGGGTGAGGAAAAATGCTGGTGCCAGGTATTGAAAAGGGGAATGGGAGGGTTTTGCTGGTTATCTTTTATGTCATAGTAAAGGAAGCGGAGGGGGATAAAGTCGGTGATTTTTCCCCGGTGGTAATTTTGTTCGATAAACTGGTCGGTGACCATGAGATTTATCATGGCGTTTTGGGTGACGGAGACTTTGGATAGGGTAAAGTAAATATTGGGCAGGAGCCAGAAGGAGTTAACTACAAGAATGCTAAAAACGATGAGGAGAGATAATTTGATATGGTTAGTAGTATTGGTGGGAAGATGTTGGAGAAAGAGGATTAATATAACAGAAATAAGGTAAACCAAAAAAATTGTTTGGACATAAAAAGAGGGGACTGCCAAGAAATTGAGCAAGATGAAAATTAAAAAGTTCTTTTTAGTGTTTGATTTAAGAAGACAGAAAAGAGACAAAATCAGCCAGGGCAGGAAGCCCCAGAAGGTGGTATAGGGTTCGAAAGGCAGGGAAAGATATTGGATGGAGCCGAAATTAAGGAGATAAAAAAGGGCGCCGATAAATGAGGGAATTTTTGATTTATTTTGGGTGACAAAAAGGCCAAGATAATAAACGCCAAAAGTGCCAAGGCCAATTAGGAGAAAATGATAAACGTATCTTAATAGATCAATGGGGACTAGAGGTGAGATGAGGAGAAGGAAAAGCTGACGGGGGAGATCGGCGGCGTGGGCCATGCCGGCTAAAAGCCCCAGACCCTGGTATTCTTGCCAGGTGGAAAAGATAGAACGTTTAATATTGGCAGGTAAATTGAATTCGGGGTGAAGGTTGTCCCAGCCGGTAAGGTAGGTGCCGGGAGTATAGTTTTGATAGAAGACCAATCCTAAGATAAGGGTGAGAAAAATTTGAGGCCAGATGGTTTTGACTAGTTTCATGAGGCAGGATAAATAAATTCCTTACTTTATTATAAACAGACTGCTAGTGGGTGGTGCGGGGGAGGAGAGGCCGAGGCAGGGCGGCGAGCCTGGAGGCAGCCGCCCTGCTTGGCATGGAAATCAGGGGATTTGGTACCAATCAGAACCGAGGTCCTGAAAGTTGGTATTTACCCTGAAGTTGGGTGCGGCAAACCAGAAGGTTTGTGCCCCTTGGGGAATCGGTGTGGTAGCGACCTGATTGATGAAAACCAGGTTATGTCGAGGTGTGTTTTCCACTCCCCAGAGGAGATAGAGGTCGGTACTTGGTTGCCTAGAGGCCCGTAAGACCAGATTGTTACCATCACGTTCGATGGTAATGGTGCTGGGGGGCGAGAAGACAAGGGGGAGGAAAACATCGAATGTCGGTGCAGGAGTCGGTTGCGGAGTCGGTTCTGGTGTCGGTTGCAGGACTTGAGGTATAGCATACCAATCTTCTCCCAGCGGAGTTAGATCAGTTGCCACCACAAACTCCTCGCTTCCTCCAAACCAGAAGGTATTTGCGCCTTCCGGGGGGACAACCAGGACAGTCCGCTCGGTGAAGACAAGATCTTCACGAGGAGTGCCCGGGATGCCCCACAACACATGGACTGTTGCTGCTCCGTCGTAGTTGGCGACGAAGGCTAAACAGGCAGTGTTTCCTGAGACGGAGATGGTCTTTGTCTCTTCGGCAAGAGCCGGGAAGCTGACCATCACGACCAGAACGAAAAGACCTAAAAGAACTTGCCACTTCATCTGAGTTTCTCCTTTGTTCTATGCACAATATGCATCACCTTTTGTGACGCAAATAGCCAAGCCTATTATATAGGCTTAAATAATTGCGTCACAAATCCTAGCAGTCTGTCAAAGAGCATCATAAAAATCCTATAAAAATGCAATATTTTTAAAGATTCTTATGAACAGGGGAATTATATAATAAATGCGTATAGTTTACAACTATAGGACAATTTCTTTGTACATTTTTCCGATTTCAGCCCAGTCGCGTTTTTGGGACATATCACGGCTTACAAGTGATATTTGGTTTAAAAGTTTTGGATTTTTCCCAAGGAGTTCTAGCTTATTAAGAAAATCCTTTGAGTTCAGCTTAAATGTAACTTGGCGGGGGGAAATTGAGAATTGTTCCAGGGATTGTTTAAAATCAAAAGTATCGAGAGATAAGGCAATTTTTTCGGAGATTAAAAAAGGTGTGTGGTAACTAAAAGCCAGGGACAGGGGTCCGGAAGAGGACATGCCGACACGATAAGGAAGTACAATCAGGTCGGAGGAAAGGTAATATTCCTTTATTTTATCTTCGGGGACGAAACCGGTAATGGTTATGTTTTGGGGGTGTTTGCCTGAAAGACGGTTAATTTTAGAGAGAAATTGCTGGTAGTGGGGTTTATCGATGTGGTTGGGATTGGGACCACCGGCGATAATGAGATTAAGATTAGCTTTGGGATGGCGGTCGAGGTAGCGGCTGATTTTTTCTACAATCCAATCGGTGCCTTTGTACCAGGCCAGAAAGCCAAAAACGGTAATGGTAAAAGTTTTATTATTCTTGGGTTTTTGGAATTTATAGTTTTCAACGCCAAGGGGAACGATTTTAATTTTAGGATCGTTAATCCCCAGACGGTTTTTGAGAAACTGTTCAAAAACTATGGTTTGGTTGGAAAAGAGGACAACAAGACGGTAAAAGACGTGGGCCAAAAGGGATAGAAGATTGTTTTTGGGGCTGTCCTTTTTTTGACCGATGTGCCCGCTTATTTCAGAAAAGTTGAGGACAACCTGATGAATGACAACGGTAATTTTTATACCAAAAAGCCTTAGGATCAGGATAAATAATGGGAAGAAGACGTTGATTAGGGGATTGCCAAGCATGGCAACCTCGAACTCGATCATAACTTTGTTGGTCGGGTTTTGAAGCAGATTTTCGAGAAGATGGTAGTAAATTGACAGACTGTTTCTCTGCCAGCATCTTTTGACAGTGACATTGTCTTCGCGGTATTTTTGGGGAGAATTTATTAACTTTTCAGCCAGAACAAGGATTTTGGGAGGATTTTTACCCCGGGACATAGACAGAAGAGTGTTTTTGGCGCACATAGCTACGCCTACAGTACCTTTGCCATGGATTTGGCCTTTAGGGGGATAGCTGCTGATAACAATAAGATCGAATTTATGGTCCATAATTAATGATAAGCAGGCGGAAGTGGTTCTGTAATTTTAGCTTTAAAACAGACACTATTTATAAAAGTGTAACAGAAGAGCGGCAAGTTGAGTGTTTAGGATTAAGATGTAGTTTCAGTAGGAAGAGTGCGGTTATAGGGGAAGTGACAAGTTTTTTTTGTGTTTGTTTGGTCATAGTTACCTTTCAAATAGTTTAAACGAATTTGAAAAAGTTCGTTAAGAGAACGGAAACCGTCTTTTAGTAATTTGACCTTGGTGTTGGGCTCGTCAGACCAGGTAACTGATTTTTCCTGAATAGGAAGCTGGTGTTTTTGGGCAATAAAAATGATTTCGCTGTCGTAACCCCAACGGTTTATTTGCATTAGGGGGGCGATTACGGAGTAGGCTTCTTTGGAAAAAGCTTTAAAGCCACAAGTAAAATCGGTTACTGAAGTGCCCAGGATTATTTGGGAGAGTCTAGTGAAAATACGGCCCAAATGTTCCCTGACAAAGGGTTGATGAACAATAACAGTGGAGTGGCCGTTTTTGCGGGTACCAATTATGATTGGGCATCCTTTTTTGGTATAAGGCAGGAATTTCTTAATTTCAGTAAGAGGAGTAGACATATCGGCATCAAAAAAGAGGGCGTAGTCAGATCGGGCAGCAAGTAAGCCCTGTTTAACAGCATAACCTTTACCTTGGTTTTGAGAATAGGAAATAACATGTTTTTTGAATTTAATTTTGGTGGTTTTGATAAGTTTTAGAGTAGAGTCGGCAGAACCGTCATTAATAAAAATGACTTTTTGGACTTTCAAGCCTTTTTGAGGGGCAAAAGAATTTAGAGCCTCAAAGGTTTTTTGAAGACGCTTTTCTTCGTTGAAGACGGGGATGATTAGGTCAATTGTAGTCATTTACAAAGAAAGCCCGAATAATCGGGCTTAAGTTTTAATGGTCTGCGTTTCGTCCTTTTGGACTCATCAGCTCTGATACTCATCAGAGGACGCATACCTAGTTTCTTACCCAAAATTCCACCCCACCCCGAGGGAGAGATTATCTGACGACGATGTCAGGTCTCTCCCACGGGGGGTGTTGTTGGGGTGGGTGTGGTTATGGGCAGACTGCCTCGTAGCCAGAAGCTTCCTGATAGCGGACTTGGTAGCCCTCTTTCAGTGCAAACTCCTGCTCCGAGTCGAAGATGCCGCATATCCCTTGCGGGTATGCCTCGAGCCATCTGAAGGTCCCTGCGTAAACAAGAACCTCCTGGTTGACTCCACCGACGACGACGGTGATGTCGTCGACGGCGTCGAGCGTGCATGAGAAGCCCTCCGGACAGGTGATGGTTGCCGTTGAAGGCTTCCCTCGCCATGTCCAGGCGGAAGGCTCCGTCCCCACTCGAACCAGATCCACCCCAACCAGGGCGGAGACTTCGGCGGTCGTGGGACCGACGTAGCCTTCCGCGTTTCGCTGGAGAGTCTGAGTCACGGGGGCGGTGGCAGTGGGCGGCACTGGGGTCGGATCAGCAGCGGGACTGTCAGCGGCCGGTGGGATGTATCCCTCCGGTTGACCGACGATCAGACTGCGTCCCCCGACCGCAGCATAGATGGCGCCACAGCCAACAGGCATAAACACCAAGGCGACGGCAAGCAGAAAGTAGAACGTTCTCATGACAGCTTCTCCTTTTCGAACTGTTTGTTTGATACGAGCCCGATAACCACATGTTAAAAACAACACCATGCCGGGCACCTTGAAGATGCCCAATATGGTGTTGTTTTGCGGGTAAAGAAACTAGGTTGTTAAAGAACCGTATGGAAAGCTGATTTCCAGCGCTGTGCCGGAAAGGTCTTGTCCATACTTTTGGCAAGTGAATTGCCAAAGGAGAAGGGGAGCAGGGGGTTTAAGAGGAGCCACCCAACCTCCCGTCTCTCCTATGACAACTACTTTTATTTTTAAAAAGTACTAACAATCAATTGTTTGATTGTATGACCTATATTATATAATAAATGTGTAATAATGTCAAGTTATAGGATACTAATCTTATTTCCAGTTAGTAGAATAACCCTGATCATTAAGACAGTAGGTGTAAATTTCTTTTAGAGGGTAAGAAACGGTAATCTGGCCTTCCTTGTTAAGAAGATTGTTTTGACCGCTAAAACGAAGACAGTTAATGACAGCGTCATTTTTTAGGCTTTGCTCTTTGAGGGATAAATAGCGGTCTATCTGGACAAAAGCATAAAAGCTGATGGCCGAGAGGACAAGCAATATTAGGATTAGAGAAGAATATTTCCTAAAATCCATAAGAAATATTATAAGTTACTATTAGACAAATATCAATAATTAAGTGTAATTTATTACCTTAAGGATGAGAAAAAGTTATCATGGACCATACAAGACACGATAAATAACAACCTAACTATAGGTTATTATGGATGTGTATGAAGTGTGTAAGTACAGTTAATAGGAAGTCAATAGAGAATAAACTTTGAGGAATATTAAGAAGCCGGTAATAATAATGGTTAGATATGGAGGCTTTTCAGGTAATCTTTGATGCTGGGGCCGATATCGGGATCCTGTAGGGCCAGAGCGATATTGGCTTTCAGCCAACGCAGGGGGTCTCCGGTAGTTAACCAGGTACCATCTTTGATTTCCTGTGCCATAACCACATCAGTTTGGGCTAAAGTATTGTTGGCATCGGCAAACCAAAGTTCGTTATCCCGGGACAACCTTTGTTTGTCCAAAACGGGGAATATTTTGGCGCCGGAAACCACGAAGCGGCCGCCCTGGGCAAAATTGCTGGGAGCTTGGTTGGGTTCCATTTTCTCCAAAACGGCAGTAACACGCTGAGGGTATTTTTTGTCTTCTATAAATTTCATAGAGCCGTAACGGTTGATTTCTTCCCAAGGAACGTATTGGCCACCGAGCAAAACAGCAGGCTGATATTTATCGTAGGTGTTGATAAGTTCTTTTAGATATTGGCCGGGTGTGGGTTCAACGGTTAAATCATCGCCAAACATGTAGACAAAGGATTCCTGGCCGATAAATTCGCGGGAAGCCAGAAGGGGTGAGGCATTGCCATAAGGTAGGTCGGAGGATTGAAAAGTGAAGTGGATTTTTGCTTGGGACCAGATTCGTTTAAGACTATCCAAATAAGGGGTTTTGTTGGTTTCCGAGAGGTATTTTTCGAGCTTCACGTCGGGAGTGAAATAGCGTTCTATGGCAGTTTCACCCTGACGTTGGACGATCATAATGTCAGTAATTCCGGCGCCGATGGCTTCTTCGATTAATAGTTGGATATTCGGTTTGGAAAGAAGAGGGATAAGTTCTTTGGGGTAGGCTTTAACAACAGGTAAAAAGCGAGTACCGCGGCCGGCGGCGGCGATGATAGCTTTGGTGATTGGCATATAAAAATAACTGTTAACGTGGATTCCTTTAGTTTAGCAAATTAGAGGAATGCAGGGAAACGGTTTCGTTTCGGAAGACGGTTGCTTTTGGAGAAGAGTTGACTGATAATTATATAAAATTATAGGTTGCAAAAAAAATGAATGACTTAGAAAGAGCTAGAATGGTAATTGCCCAAAGATGTGAGCTAAATATGAAAACGGTTACTTATAACTTAATTAAAAGAGCAACCAGCCCATATAGGGATAAGGAAAATATTCCAAGAAGAGTAAGGTCTTTGCTTGAGAGCTTGGTTAAAGACGCAGATGCACAAGGTTTGGATTCCCGATATATTCCTTTGGCTATGGTAGGGGTGGAGATGCGTCAAGAACAGTACTTTCAGTTAGAATTGCCGGTGGTGAGAAACATGCCAAGGCGGAGTGTCGTTGAAATTAAATAGGAAGCTTGAAGTAAAGAGGGGGAGTTCCTATAATAGTTTTAATATAAGTTAATTTAAATAATATGGGCGAGAAAGGTGAGATGACAAGAAGGCATTTTTTAAGAGATGTGGCTATAGGAACAGCCGGTGCGGTAGCAGCGGTTACCGGATTGGGAAAATTATCTGAATTAATGGATGGCCAAAGCAGATCTGATGCCGAAAAGATTATTGAGTATTCCGCTAAACTAAAGAGTGAAAGAGAAGGGAGATACCAGAGGGAGTGGTATGAACAGAATATGGAGAGGTATGCGGGAAACAGCCGGGTAGTAGAGGACCTGCGGCATGGTTTGGAAGGAGGGTTGTTTGACAATGAAATAGCTTTGGCAAACGGGAAGGGCGTTCAGGGGCCAACAGATGATCTCCGGGGAGTGGTGAGAGAAACAAGTCCGGTTAAGGGGTTGGTGGTGATTAACGGTATTGGAATATATGAAAATAAAAAGATGAATGGTCGAGTGGAAAATGAAGTTTGGGCGAGGGTGGTGCACAGAGTGAGGGAGCTTAAATCATGGGAGGAGGATAAAGACCCTGGGGTATACTCATGGCACTTACTGAGGACCTTGGAGCCAGTAAATTTGGACGAAGTAAAAAAGTAGTTGATAATTTATTGTTATTGGAGGAAAATTTGCTTAGTTATTGTTTAATTTTAAAATATGGCGAGTCTAAGCAGGGAATGTATTAGGGTTAGTAGTTGTTCATGCGAAGGAAGACAGTGCATCAGGAGAAGTGACAGGGTAGATATGTTGGTATTTAATCAGGATGGGATTTTACTTAAGACAGAAGAAATGGGTTTGGGTTTTATGGAAAATTGTATTGTCCCAAAAACTTGGGCAGAGCAGTTGCTTGATATTGACGGCGTAAGAAGAGAAGTGCCAAGAGTGAGCGGACAAGATTTGTAAAAAAAATTTTGTTTTAAATCAGAGTAAAGTCTGATAGAATATGGAGTAATTTTTAGGGCCTGTAGCGTAGTTGGCTAGCGCGTCCCCATGGCATGGGGAAGGTCGGGGGTTCAAGTCCCCCCAGGTCCACAAAATTTTTATGAAACTAGAATCGGAAAAGTTAGTTTTGGTACCAGGCGTGAGCCAGAAGTGGGCTCAAAATGTTTACCAGGTGCCAGCGGCATTGTTTTCACAATTGGGCTGGAATGTAAAGATTGCTAGGCCTGATTGGAGCGGGAAGGAAGTGGGTTTTGTCGAAATGGAGAAAAGGTTTATGGATGTAATTGACAAATTTTATGGCGGAGGCGATAGGGTCAATTTGGTAGCGGTGAGTGCCGGTGGTTTATTGTCAATCGAGGCGTTGGCTAATGTGGACGGTGTGATTAGTGATTTTTTACGTCAAGGTAGCAACAGGTAAAATTGATATAATATTGATGTTTTATTAAGGCCCATAGTGAAATGGCTATCACCGCAGTCTCCAAAACTGCTATTTCAGGTTCGAATCCTGATGGGCCTGCAAAAAAGTTAAGAAAGATTGGGGGTTAATTTCTTTGGGACAGAACATTTTCAATAGATTCGTCATTTATGAAGATTCGAGTTTCATTAACGGTACTAAATTGGAGGGCGGTAGCGGTGAGCTGCTCTTCAATCCGGGGATCGTCACAAGTACCGCCAGAGGCTAGGGTTCCCGTTAAATAAACAGTAGCCAGACCATTATCAACCGTCGCGCGGTCAAAATTGAGACTGGATTGGTAGAGGGCGTTGTAGAGGCGGGAATCATTTCGGTTTACAAACTGTTCTTTGAGAGAGAGGAGTTCGTTGAAGGCAGCCTCTAAAACTGCCTGAGTTGGTTCGATTTGCCGTTCAATTGGTATCAAAAAGTCACCACATCCAAAAGACTCAGGATTGTTGATATCATCTTCGTTACCACCGAGTCTGACCAGATAAACATTAATGGTTTGCCGGGTTGTAGGTGAAGGGGTGACGGTGGTTTGGAGACTGGGTGTTGTTGTGGGTGAGGCGAGATTGTTGCTGTTCTCTGAAAGGCGATTGCCAAATCCAAACAATAATGCCAGAGCGAAGAAGAGTACTAGGATGATAATGGCGGTAGTTCTACTCATGATTTAGTTTATATCTCAAATTACTGGTAATAATAAGAAAACAGTGGGAAGGGAGTAAGAAGGACTCTGGGTTTTGGATGATTTTGTATATAAAATGAAGTATGCAGGTGAGAGCTGTAGAAATTAAAAAAGATTATTTACTGAAAAATTTAACGACTTTTAGAGTGGGGGGTAGGGCAAAATATTTTGCCGAGGTGAAGCGGAGTCAGGATTTAGGTAAAGTGTTGGAATTTGCCAGGAATAGAAATCTGCCGGTATTGGTTTTCGGCGGCGGAAGTAATATGATAATTGCCGAAAGGGGGTTTGGCGGGTTGGTTGTACGAATGGTTAACCGGGGAATAAAAATAATTAAGGAAGATAACAAAAGCGTATGGTTGAGGTTGGAATCAGGTGAGGTTTGGGATGATGTAGTAAAAATGGCCGTAGGGAGGGGCTGGTGGGGAATTGAAAATTTATCCCATATTCCGGGTAGTTGCGGGGCGGTGGCAGTCCAAAATGTCGGTGCTTACGGACAGCAGGTGAGTGATGTGATGATAAGTGTGGAAGTGTGGCATAAGAAGCGGGAAAGAATTTTAGAATTAAGCAAAAAGGAATGCCGGTTTGGATACAGGGAGAGTGTTTTTAATAAGGAAATGAGAGGGCAAATGGTGATAGTCGGATTAACAATTAAGTTAAACAAGCAGGGTAAGGCTAATTTAAGCTATAAGGATGTGGGGGGGTATTTTGCCAAAAAGGGTATACAGGAACCCAATATAAAGGACATCAGGCAGGCAATTATTGAGATTAGGGACAAAAAGTATCCTTTCCCCCTAGCAGCCAAAGGCGGCAGTGTGGGTTCTTTTTTCAAAAACCAGGTAATGAGCAGGGAAGAGTTTCGAAAGTTAATCAAAAGGGTGAAGACGGTATACGGAGAGAAAGAGGCAAAAAAAGTTGAAAATTTAACAAGGGTAGAGGCCGGATCCATTAAGGTGCCAACGGCAGCCCTCCTAGATATATGCGGCATAAAAAACATGAAGGCAAAAGGGGTGTATGTTAACCCAAACCAGCCTTTGGTATTAATAAATAACGGCAGAGCAACGGCAGACGACGTGATGGAATTATTTCGTGCTATAAGAAGGGAGGTTTATAAAAAACTAGGGGTGATATTAGTAAATGAGCCTGAACTGGTTGGCTTTGGGAATGAAGAAATAGAATATTACTTTGATTTACACTGAAGATCTTTGGTGTGAGTTGTAGGAATAAGGCCGGAGAGAATACGTTTATAGGTGTCGATAAGGGGTTTGGGACTGTTATCGCGGAGGAAGTAATCGAAACCGGGGTTGGTATTAATTTCGATAAGCCAAAGGTTATTGTTTTGATCTTCGATTATGTCGATACCACCAAAAGATAACGGCAGAAGAGAATAAATCGGGGAGAGAAAATTTTGGAATTTTGTTAGAAGTTTGGTGTCGGAGCAGAGTAAGGCCTTGGCGTTGTGCCAGTGGAGGGGGCTCAAATTACCTGTAAACAAGGCTTGGGAGATATCTTTTTGGTAGGCAAAGGTAATTTGCTGCCGGCAGACAACCACCCGGTACTCTGTCTTGGGGTGAATATATTCCTGAGCCAATAAGATATAGTCATATTCCTTTGATTTTTGGTCAAAGATAGTTTTGGCGGCTGATTTGATTTCTTTTCGGGTGTGACAAAGAAAAACGTTTGATCCTTGGGAGCCGGAATTTTTTTTTAGAATCAGGGGTAGACTGAAGTTAAGTAATATATCATTGCATATCTCTTCGGGAGTTCGGTGCTTTAGGTAATGCCGGTATTTTTCGGGGCAGGAAGGATCAAGATAGCTTTTAGTTTTGGGGGTAAGAATAACGGATTTTAAGAGTTGGATGGTAAAGTCTTTGTCTGAACAAATACGAACGACATCGGAGGTATTTAACGGGGTGGTGTAGTTGATAAAATAAGTGGCATTGGGCAGGGTATTTATCTTAATGAGATTTTGATGGTTGTCGATAAAAGAATAGCTTATGCTGAGTTGCTTGCAGGCGGAAACAAGGTAGCGGAGCTGGTTAATCACAGGGTAATTATACGCTGGATTAGGGGAAAGAATAGAGATATATATTGTCCTTACTGCTTATTTCCCTTTTTTTAGGAAAGCGGTAGTTATGGGAGACTAATTTGATTTTATGGTTGAGACGGGATTCGAGGTTTTTTTGAAGCCGGTTCATAAAATTGGGGAAAAGATAGAGAGTAATAACGGTTGCATCATTAAAATCAGCCTGCCACATATTTTTATTGTGAACGGTAACAAGATGGGAGAGATTCTCATTTTTGACCAGCTTTCGGGTTTGGCGGACAAGGAGGGGGTCAATTTCATAGCCAATGGCATGGGCACCGCGCTTGGCGGCTTCGATAAGAATACGACCATCGCCGGAACCAAGATCGAGAATAGTGTCGCTAGGGCCGATTTTGGCCAGGTTGAGCATGCTTCTAACCACATGGGTTGGGGTGGGATAGTAAATGGCACCGGGAGCAATTACGAGACGATAGAAAAAATAAACTAAAATGCCGAAAGAAAGAAGAAGGAGGAATATAAGTATCAGTAATAAAGCCATATATAGTTTTACCAGAGACTGGAAAAGGGAGTCAAAATAGCTTATCTTAAGACATGCGCTTGAAAAAATTACTGCCCCTGATTTTGGTGATGTTTTTGGTTTTGGGAATCGGGGGGGCGGCAGGGTACTTTTTGGGAAATAAAAATAAAGCTACCGATGTACAACCTGAGATTGCAGGCGTGAGCCAGAATAAGTATGCATTATTTTTGGACGAGGTCTACCAAACGATAAAAGAGAATCACTGGAATAAGATGGAGGAGCCGGACCTTTTGAATTTTTTTATCCTAGGGGCCGAGAAGTTAACTGGACAGCCGTTAAATTTAACAGAAGTAAATAAGGTGACTTGGAATAAGGCTTTGCTGGATATCTTGGACCAGTATGACAGCGATGAGAAAAGGAAGGAGTTTAGTGCTACTTTGGCCGATGTGGTCTTGTCAAATTTGGAACCTTTCGGCCGGAGTAGGCTTTATACCCAAAAAGAGGAAAAAGAATTAAGCGACAATGTAACCAATAGATCCGGACAGGATCGCTATGAGGCCTTGGGGGTAGATAAACAAGCATCCCAAAGTGCAATTGATAAGGCATTTAACGAAAAGTCGGCCGAATGGGATCCGGAGACGAATGATGACCCCGAGGCTGCAGAAAAGTTTGCACAAATCCAGGAAGCATATAAGGTGCTAAAGGACGAGGAGGCCAGAAAAGTTTATGATATTTCCGGAATTGAACCGACGATGGATTACAAACTTGTAAATAACAGTACTTATTATGTCCATTTAACAAAGTTTTCTCCAACGACTTTTGAGGAGCTGAACAGGGTGATGGGGAAATTGGGTGACAGAACGGGGGTCGAGAACCTAATTTTTGATTTAAGGAATAATATCGGTGGGGCAATAGATCAGCTGCCATACTTCTTGGGACCATTTATCGGAATGGACCAGTATGCTTATCAGTTTTTTCACCAAGGAGAAAAGGTGGATTTTAAGACTAAAGTAGGCTGGATGGAAAGCATGGTGAGATTTAAAAAGGTGGTAATTTTAATAAATGAAAACAGCCAATCTACTGCGGAATTAATGGCGGCTACTCTGAAAAAGTATAACGTCGGAGTTTTGGTGGGGACAAAGAGCAAGGGATGGGGAACCGTGGAGAGGGTTTTTCCGTTAAAACAGCAGATTGCCGATGATGAAAAACATTCAATGTTCCTGGTTCACAGCTTAACTTTGAGAGAAGACGGACAGCCGATTGAGGGTAAAGGTGTTGACCCCGTAATTGACATTAGATCAAAAAGCTGGGAGCAGGAGCTTTATGCCTATTATTCTTCAAATGAATTGATAGAGGCAGTGAGGGGTGTAATTGCGGACTGATTGGAATTTGAGTTGATAAAACGATTGAGGATTTTGTAAGTGTCGTAATCAAAATTATTTTGAGAGCATGTGGCATCAACAGTGTGTTCTTCCGCTTCAAGTTTGCCTAAGTAGCACCAAAAATTTACCAGAAATTTATCGGTAATCCCGTTTTCAGGATTAACATCGGTGATAATAACAGGACCGTCAAAAGGCCATGGTTGGATTCTTTTGGAAAAAGCTTCAAGGAAGCGGATATTGTAGAAAAGGGGCTTCTCTTTTTGGATGCAGGCACCTTTACATAATCCCAAATGGTAGTTAAAACAGGCATTTTTGTTTTTGTCGAGATTTAGGATCTTGGGGCATAGTTGATGATTTTTGGCGATTTGGTGCAGGGATTCGATGGCTTGTTTTTGGTTTTTGAAGACTGAGAGAAGCGTTGAAGTATTTTCCAGAGTTATGCGTTTAACCGGCTCTAAGATAACAGAATAATAGCCGTTGTTATCAGTTGTTTGTTTTGCCAGAACTATTTTTTTGCGGTGGCGAAGAAGCCTATTATGGGTGGGCTGAAGTTCTTTTATCAGTTGGGACTCAAGCAGAAGAGCTCCAAGCTCACCGGCGGTAGGAATGGTTTTGATGGAAGCAGTGGCTTGGGATAAAGCGAGTTCCCGGTTGGAATTGACGTCATTTTGGAAGTGGGAGAGAACGCGGGTTTTAAGATTTTTACTTTTACCAACGTATAGGGGATTATTTCTTGAATCGTAGAAAATGTAAACACCGGGGGATTGGTCAAGACTATCAATTTGGGCTTGATCAAGATGTGGTGGCAGCGAAGGCTTTTGGAGGATTTGACTGAAGGCATGATGATTTATCTTTGATGAAATATTTTTGGTTATATAGTTGTAAAAATCCAAGAGAACTTTGGCGTCGTCATAAGCCCGATGGCGGTTAGGGCATTCGAAATTAAACCGGGCAATAAGACTGTCCAAGTCATGTTTACGATACTGGGGGAAGAGGTTTCTAGAGAGCTTGACGGTACATAGAGTGGGGGCGGTATAAGTTGCGCCTAGGAATTTTAAATTGCGTTTAACAAAGGAATAATCGAAGCGCGCATTATGGGCGACAAAGATGCAGCCTTCCAAAATTTCTTCCAGTCTTTCTTTAATTTCAGCAAAAGTAGGGGCTGTCTCCAAATCCTTCTCTGAGATGCCGGTAAATTGAGCGATGAAAGGAGAAATGTGGCATTCAGGATTGACAAGGGTTGTAAAGGTATCGATTAGCTGTCCGTTTTCAACCCTGAGGGCAGCAATTTCGATGATACGATCCCGAAATGAATTAGTGCCGGTAGTTTCGATATCAACGAAGACCAATTTGTCTGGCTGGCGGGGCATGAAATCTAATATAACATAAAAAAACCAAGGTGCTGAATTTGTATGACCCACAACGGGGTAGAGTTCACCTTGGTGTTTTTTATTTGTGCCTTTCAAGAATAAGGATACGGTCAAAGTTTAAGGGGAGAGTAAGCTTAGTGTAAGAGAATGATAAGAAGACGCGGATAATCCTATAATTGTATGTTTTGACATAAAGTGAACGTATGGTAAAATAGAAGTCTATCCTATAATTTTTTGAATGGAGATTTCTTATGAAAATATTAACCAATGTTCAAACTAATCCACTAGGAGGAATCGGACAGACTTTTTCCAATTTTGTTAATTATGTAGAAAGTGATTCAAAGAAGAAGGTTAAAATTGTCGGGGTGGAAATTTGCGGAGAGCCGAATGCTTGTGAAAGTGGAATTTACAAAGAAGATAAGAAGAATTTTGAGCTGCTTAAAGTTAATAAAAAATGCAAGGTGTTTGCGGATGTGCTGAAGGATTCCGAAAGTGTTGAAGACATAAAAAACTCTTATCAAGAGTTGATAGATACCTATAAAGAAGTAATTAAAAAGGAAAAGCCGGACGTAATTTTGGTAAATGGTACATACTTTGTACCATGGTGTTTATTTATGGCCGGGTCGAATAAGAATAATCAGTCAATGGTTTTGCATTATCACGGAATATTGACTAAAGAAACAGAGCATATGGACGAAAAACCAAGAAAACTGGTAAATGAAATGGAGAAGACATTTGACAACGATAGATTGTTCTATGTTTTTCCGTCGGAACTAGCTAAGGAGACTGTTGAAAACGAAGTTTTTGGCCATAAGATTTGCCAGGGGGCAGTGCTGCCCAATCCGGTGCCGGAACATTTCTTTGATATTAAGAAGGGGGGTTCTGCCAAAAACGTCGGTTTAGTTAGCCGTTGGTCAAATATAAAAAATCCAAATTTTGTGAAGAAGTTGGTTAGATATAACCATAAACGCGGTGATTTGTTTAGAATTAACGTGGTAACTGATACCAAGAAGGCTAAAAATGATGTGGGTGATTTGTATAATTTTGTTAAGTTAATTAAACCGATGAATAACCAGAGGTTGGCTAAATTCTATGGTAATATGGGGGTAGTTTTGAGCCCTTCATTTTTTGAGACTTACGGAAATGTAGCTCAGGAGGCCGTTGCCTGCGGAACTCCGGCTCTGGTTAGCTCCAATATGGGGGTGGCAGAAACTTTCAAAAAATTAGGTTTAAAAGATTGGGTGGTAGATTTTAGGTCGACAGCTCAAGTATATAAAAAGGTCGGAGAAATTAATCGCCAGGAAGTAAGCGGCAAGGTAAGGGATAGGATGAAGCAGGTTTTTACTCCGGACAAGATTAACGGCAAGCTATTGAATATATTGAAGAAGATATAAGTCAGCGGCGGCCACGGTTGTGTGTGTTGAAAGTACGGTTGAACGATTTATTGCCAAAAGAAGGTTTTTGATGGATTTGAGGAATCGGGGGCCGCTTGGGTAGGGCGGGCTCCGGTTGGTGTTGGTTATTTTCAGTTGTTTTTGTCATATTGTTTTATTTTATCAAGCCTTGGGGTAATGTTGTAGAATACATTGTGGGAACGATAGAGATGGGTTTGAATACGATGGTTTTGGTCCCTAAAGAGGGCAGGGTTCATAAACAGGTAACTAATTTGCCCGACTTGCCAGGAAGCGGCTTTAGCTGCATACCGGAAAAATCAGATTACGAAAGGCTAGTGGGGAGAAGTATTAATTTTCTTAAGGACGAGAGGTGGGGGCTTGACAATATGATTCCGAGTTGTGAAATGAAAGTGGTTGACGATCCCAGATGGGCATCGGGTTGTGTTTGTATTATTTCTATGGATTGGATAAAGGGGCAACCGCTTTCGGAGATGAGGAGGTTGAGTGCCAATGTGGGAAGTCAATTGGCTTATTTTTTGGAAAGGTGCACCAAGATGGCCGAAGTTACAAAAAAAGAGGCAGGTTATCCAGTTTTGCCGGATTTGTTGGGAGGTGTTCACCGGGCGCATGACGAGTTCAGAAATTTTGTAGTGGAAGACGGAAGCAATAAATTGTATTTTGTTGATATGTATCCATTGGCGGAAATTAGTTCCTGGGTAGCCAGGCGAAAGTATTCAAAAGTTTTAAGAAGGGCAGCAGAGAGAACAGCCTGTGAGGAAGTTGTGGTGGCGGCTAGAGTTTTGGCAAGTAAGATAAGCTAATTAGAGTCAGAAATAAGTTTGGAGGTGGGGAAGTAGAGAACATCCTCGATATTGGATGTATTGGCAAGAAGCATGGCTAGACGGTCGACGCCCAGTCCGATACCGGCGCAGGGGGGTAAACGGCCAATGGCCTCAACAAATTTTTCATCGGGAGGGTGGAGGGGGAGGGAGTGGTTTTTGCGGTAGGCAGCCTCTTTTTTAAAGTTTTTTTCCAAGGTCTTGGCGTCTGTCAATTCAGTGTAGGCATTGCCAATTTCCATGCCCCCGATATAAAACTCAAAACGTTGAGAGAAGGTGGTGGAATTGGGACAGGGTTGGCAAAGGGGGGATTGGCGAGTTGGAAAATCATAGATAATAACGGGTTTGTCCATGGGAAGACGGGATTCGATTTCGTTAATAAATATTTGAGTGTAGAGTGGTTCCCAGGAGTCAACACCTTCGGTGTTGTAACCTTTTTTTTGGGCGGTGGTTTTAAGCTTTTGGGTGGTTAAATTTTGGCTTAAATCCATATCCGCATATTTTTTAAAAAGATCAGTCATGATATATTCGTGCCAAGGTGGGCTAAGATCAATTATGTTATCCTGGTAGTTGAGTATATTGTTATTGCAGATTCCTAATATATTTTGGATTCCATTGTAAACATGTATTAGTAATTTTTGAGTAGTTAGAGCGATATCATGATAGGTTTTGCCCATTTCATACCATTCGAGCATGGAAAATTCCAGATTGTGAGTAGGTCCTATATTTTCTAAATCACGAAAGACTTTGCTGATGGCAAAACAGTTGCCAAGACCATCCGCGATTAACTTTTTTAGAGAACTTTCAGGCGAGGTAGCCAGGTAGAAATCAAGCTTTCTTTCGACCCAAGTGGTTTTGAGCGGGTAGAGATTGGGTTCGATGGGAATCCGGGGCATGAGAGTAGGAGTTTCAACCTCGTGAAAGTGCCGGGACAGGAAAAAATCCCTTGCAAGCTGGATTGTCCATTCCTTGATAAATTGGGATTGAAATTTTTGATTCATTGGGTAAAAGATTTTACAACATTTTGGCAATTTTGTTGGGAAAGTTCGGAATTGTAACTACAAAGGTATCTGGGGTCAACGCAACCCAGACATTGTTTATTGGAGCAGAGGGAGCAGGGTTTGAGGGCATTGATGAAGTTGTCGATTATCCGTGAGGGCGGATCAGACATTCGGGCGAGGGACTTTGAGGATTCGCAACAACCGTAGATATAAGTATCGGATTGCAAAGCCAGCTGAAAGCAACCGAAGTTTTTGGCGGGGTAGGTAGGATAGTTTTTTTTGATATTCAGGGTTTGGTCCGGAGCGAGTGAATGAAGGCGGTCTGTAAGATAAGTTTTGGGCAAATCAAAGAGGTTAAACGAGTCTCTGTAAGGGTAAGAGGCGGAACTTATGAGATACATAATTTCCACTGGAAAGCCTAATTTAAGTGCATTACGAATAAAAATTTTACTCTTTTGAAAATTACCCAAACCTCGGTTTTGATCGTGGATTTTTTCGGGTCCGTCGAGGGAGACTAATAGCTGACAATTGGTTGGGTCTTTAATTTCGGAGAGCCGGTCGATAGTGCCGTTGGTGATGATGGTAATAAAAATGCCTTGAGAGATAAGTTGGTTGACCAGAGGAGGGAAGTCAGGGAGAAGAAATACTTCTCCGCCGCAAAAAAGGATGGATTTTAGGGATAATGTATTCTTTTGGGTGAGGTGTTTTTGGGGCTGGTCAATGTTTTGGCGTTGAAGACTGTCAAAAGCACTTGTGTTGAAAGAATTTGATATGTATTTATTGTAGCGAGGGGAATTTTCAGTCTTGCCACAAAATTTTTGGCCTCCGTCAAGTCCGTTGCCGAGTTGAGAGATTGTCAAAAATTTGCGGCTGTAACTTTTTAAAAATGATCCATAAACACGGACGAAGTTTAATATTTGTTTATTAGAAAGGACATTTTTTGTTTTGTGAGTGTAGCAGTACTTGCAGTTCAAGTTACATTGCTCTAAAGGGGAGATGTAGATATTTTCCAGGGCGGAAATAAGCGATTCAGTTTGGACCATTACTTGAGCTTGGTAGATTCCCGATGTTCGGTACGGGTTTTGCACCAGCGACAATACTTGGTGAATTTGAGCTTGTCAGTAGTGTTGGTTCTATTTTTCTCACTCAGATAATTTTGGGCGCCGCATTTAGCACAGTTTAGGGCGATTAATATTCTGGGTGTCTTTTTTGCTTTAGCCATAGGCTGTATTATAGGTGAGGCAAGGGCAAATTGCAATTACAGTTATCGCCTTAGATCGGCTTTATATTTTTCAATCTGACGTTCTATTTGCTCCCTAAGGTCAATAAGAGCTGAATCGAGACGGGAATTGGCGGCTTTGGCGTAAACATGCATTTTTCCAGGCAACATCATATCTAAATTAACTTCGAAATTTCCTGTTTTGGTTTGACGACTGATTTTAAGGGCAGCAGTTTTGATTTCCGGAGCGAAATGGGCGAGGTGGGGGTCGAGCTTGGTGTCAATTTTTTCATCAACCAATTCTTTAATTTCGGGGGTGATATCAACATTGTCGCCGGTTATGAGTATGTTCATGTAAAATCAAAATTTGTAATTATCAAGGCACAAACAAGGATATCTATTCTTAAGAATAACATTTTTGGAATTTTGCTTCAAGGAATGGTGGAAAGTGGCTATCAAGTGATTGACTTTTAAGCTATTAAAACCTATAATGTCGTATTATAGTTCCCACTTTTGGTTAATTGCTAATCAATGAGGGTGGATTATAGTTCTTTAACAATCCGAGAGATCAAATATCCAGGAGGGATAGTGCCGGTAAAATTTGCCGGTAGTGTCCCTTTTGGATATATTACCCCTTTTAACCCCCATCTGTTGTAGAGTTGCCGCCCCTTGGCAACTAACCTTGTTAAACATTCTTGCCATAGTGGTGAGAATGATGGCCGATAATATACTTCACACGAACAGGAAAGGGAGGTCTGAAATGAAGTGGAGAGTCTTTTTGTTGATCGTTTTGGTTACGGTTCTGGCTTCAACCCCTTTGTGGGTTGTAGCAGAAACCTGTGGAGGCGGATCCGTTAAGATCGAGTGGAATGATAGCGATTCGGAGAAATCTGGATCGTTTGACTGTGAACATGGGGTGGAGTCAGCTTTCGTTCAGATCAAGGCCGGACAATACCAAGGTAGTCCGAACGAGTGTTTCGGGTTTTCCTGGGATGATTCCGGTTGGAGAGTGTGGGAGAAAGACAATTCGAGTGCCTGCCAAGACATATCGCACATTGTCGTTTCGTGGACATGCAAGTGCCCGATCCCTACAATGACTCCGACCAGTACACCAGAGGTGCCAACTGAGACTCCGGTGCCTACCGAAACGCCCGTGAAGCCGACGGAAACGCCAGTTCCTACGAGCACGCCGGAGGAGCCGACACCAACGTCAACGCCGATGACGCCGACTTCGACTCCAGTGACACCGACAGCTACGCCAGTCACTCCGACAGAGACGCCGGAACAGCCGACTTTAACGGCAACACCAATCCCACTGATTCCTACAGGGGGTGGTGTGGATAATGATTGCCAAATGGCAATTATTATTCTCCTAGCAATGGCCTTGGGAGCATTCTTCGGGTACTTGTATGGCTATGGTTCCGGGCGGCGGCACGAAACATAGTGGATCTCTCGGGAGGAGGGAAGGAAGCACATTGATGTGCCAAATTCCCTCCAACACCTCCTTCGGGGAACAGCGATGCACAGGTTTGTGTGTTATGTTCCCTGAAGGGTGGTTTGAAGTTATTTCCATAATTCATTTTTAAATTAATTTTAAAAATGAATTATGGAAAGATTACTTGGCAGAAGAGATTTTTTAAAAATAAGTGCTTTAAGTGTGCTAGGTGTGGCTGCGTCTGCATGTGGTGCTGGAGACAACTATAAAAACCCAGGGCCTGAAAGTACTGAAGCTATTTCGAGAATTATCAATGATACCAAAGCTGTACCTACAATTGAGGTTGGCAAAAAGCCCATTGATGATGAGCCGCGTGCGGTGATAGTCCCATCTGCGGGATTAGAAATGTCACAACCATATGTTTTTGGTGAAATAAATTTGTCATTCAAAGAAAAAGTTCAAGGAATAGTGAGGGTGGAAGATGGGAGTTGTATTGAAATAGGATTTATTCCCAGTCCTTATGTTGAAGGAATTTCGGATGTCGGTGAATTATATAAAGCTGGTGACGGTAGGGCATTTACTTTGGACACAGAGGATTACACACTGGTTGCAATGCATAGTGGCAGTAAAAATTCTATACCTTTGGAGGCTGAGCCTTTGAGGAGTTTTCTGGAGGGCGGAGTGTCGCTATTTGGAAATATATTTAATGAAGATGAAAGAAAAAGAAGAGCTGATTTAATCATGAGGGCTGAAATAGAGTTTGTCCAAAAGGAAAATAGGGAAAATTTTTCAGTGGTGAACTTGGTAAGAATTCCACCTGAAGGAGTAGGGGAATTTATGAGTGATGCCAAAGCGCTAATGAATTATGCCCAAGCAGAGCAGAGGATAAAGGAGAAGTATCTGGTAGTAGTTTTTTGTGGATGGAGAGTTCCGGGGGAGGAGGGTAATGATGAAGTTGGTGACTATACATGGTCCAGATATATGATAGTGATGAAGCATATATCTAATAACGAGTCAGATACCGAAGATATTTCTTAAAAGCTTATTAGGTTGTAAACTGTGACTATATTGCCGATTTTGTCGCCTTTTACCATAGCCCGAGCACCGGTTTCTATGTTTACATCGTCACATTCAACAACAGAACCGGAGATGTCGCAGCGGCTTTCGCCGGTAAAGTTAAGAGAAACTTTTAAAGCCGGTTGACCGGGTTCTTCATAAAGGAAATTCCAGGAATCATTTTCTTTGATTAAGTTACCGGATTCATTAAAATTAGCTTCAATAGCAGTTGGTGTGGGACTGTTGTCCGTCGGGAGCTGGTTTGTCGGTGGAAGATTTTGATTGTTTCGGGAAAGTGCAAGGCCGAGGATGGTGAAGATTACAAGAGTAAGGATAAAAACAAGGACTGCAAGAGGGTAGTTGGGTTTTGACATGGTAAATAACAGTATACTATCTCGTTGGTGATTTGGGGAATGAATCAGCTTTTATTGGTTTTGCCCTTGGAGAAACTGACTGGTGTGGATGCAGTAGGTGGCTCCGGGTTCCATAACATCACCCCAATAGTTGTTTCCTTCCGGCCCAGTGACTATCATTTTAAACCAGTTTGGAGGGCAAGTACCGTCTTTTGACAGCTTCCAGACACTATGCTCACCATGGAATCCTTCTTCCTGACTAGTGCCGACAAACCATTGCTGGACAACTGGACTTTCCCCGGCTTTCATGACTACATCTTTACCTTCGTGGGTATAGGTTTGGCCAGGGATACCATGGGTGCCTTCTTCGTAAAAAGCAACAATTTGCTGGTTTTTGTCGGCGGCTTTAAAAGGAGCGGCCAGAGCAGTTTTTGAAAAACTTAATATGATGAGCGGTAAAATTATGGAGAGAATTAATGTTTTCATGCTTTCAAAATATACCTTTTAAGTAAGTATTAAGACAAAAAGAGATAAGAATAAGGTGAGATCTTGAACTTTCAGTCCAGTTTTTCAATGCGAGTTTTGGCGAATTTTTCAGGGATGCTAATTTTCACCAAGTTGTATTCTATGGCTATTTGATTGAGAAGTTTTTCCGGTTCAATAGATTTTTTGGTTTTACTTTGGCGGTTTTTGAATTCGACGGCAATTTCTTTGGTCTGTTCTTCGGTGACGATGTAATTTAGAATCTCTTTGAGATAATAATGGATAAAGTTCCAACCGCTTAAAGGGCCAAGAAGCAGCTGGTCAGTTATCACTCCAAATTTATCCAGATGATGGGCTTCGTAACCTTGTTTGGCCAGGACGGCTTTTTGGTGGACACCGGCGATATGGGTTCTGTTGGTTAGGGAGACCGGTTCGTACCAGGGAACTTGGATTTTTAGAATTGAAGCCATAAGAACATTCAGGGGGTAACATAATTCTGTTTTGTAGTTGTCTAGGATTTTTGGATCAAGGTAGGAAAAATTAATTAGGGCGGCGGTGACAGAAGTAATCCCAGATCTTTCAGCCAGGCCCCAAACGGTTGAATCGACAAACTCGGCTCCGTTTTCAACTGCTGCCAGAGTGTTGGCTGTAGCCAAGCCGAGATCGTTGTGAAAGTGGCATTCAAGATTGACTTTAGGGTAGCGGGTTTTGAGGTCGCGGACTCTTTGGGCTACTGTTTTTGGGGTAGCAGTGCCGGTGGTATCGGGAGTGCCGATCGTGTCTACAAGGTCAGCAATTTGATCGTAAACATTAAAAAGACTTGAGATTTCTGTCCTAAAGGCATCTTCCCCAGAAAAACGCAGCCATAATTTTGGATGTTCCCGGCGGATGTCAATAATGGTAGTTTTTACGATAGCCATCAATTGGTCGAAGCTTTTGTTGTAAGTTTGTTGGGCGTGTTCAGAAAGGCCCATGTAAAGATTGAGACCGTCAAAGCCGGCTTCAAGGGCTTGGGTTATGTCGTCGGGGTGGCAGCGGCAATGGGCTAGCAGAAACACACCAGGGATATTTTTGGCCTTAACATGTTTTCGGATAGCCAAAAAATGGTTTTTTTCGAGGTTGCTGACAATTGGGGAAAAAAATTCAAAATGACGGACGCCCAGTTCCAGCATAGTGTCGATAAGCTGGATTTTCTCTTTGAGAGTGAAGGCGTATTTGTTGGTGTCAAACAAAAGAGGGGAGGCTTGGCCATCGCGAAATGTGGTGTCAATAAAACCTTTGAAGTTGTGAGTCATAGTGTGACTATTATACTAAAGCTATCGGGTTTTTGTTTGGGAATAAGGCTTGGTGTTTATAACTATTTGCAAGGAACTTCGTTTATTTGTCCGAGGGAGTGGTTGAAGCATTTGGTACGTTTGCCAATACACTGGTTTTGGAAAAAGTAGTATTTCTTTATACCTATGCATTCACAAGATGTTACTGTTTCATACTTTGTACTGGTACCGCATTCAACAGATGGAATTTTGGTAAACAGAACAAAATATAATAAGCAGGTACCGAGAGCTAGGATAACCCAATTTTTGGTGTTCTTTAGTAAAAACATAAAAAAATTGTAAAACATTAAATACAATAAGGTGTTTGGTAATAGCGCTTGAAAACAATGTGTAATAATAAGTTACGCCAAAAGTACCAAGTAAAAAGATGAGAAAGCGGGCTAAGTATTTATGATATTGAGCAGACTTTTTAACAATCATGCGGAGGGTGAGGGATTCGAACCCCCGAGGACTTTCGCCCACTGGTTTTCAAAACCAGCGCCATAAACCGCTCGGCCAACCCTCCCTATAAAATGAGCCCAGAATGGAACTTGAATCCATGACCTTCCCCTTACCAAGGGGATGCTCTACCAACTGAGCTATCTGGGCGTGGCATTTAGTACGTGATATTCTATCAAATAATTTGGATAATTGGTGTTTTAGGGTATTTTCCTATTATAAATGTAGTAGTATAATTAGAGCGAATGCTTACGGTAAAAAAATTAAAATTAAAAACACAGGGCGAGGAAATTTTGCGAGGAGTTAACTTAATTGTCAAGGAAGGGGAGTTGGTGGTTATTTTTGGGCCAAACGGTTGCGGAAAAACTACATTACTTAGGAGTATTATGGGATTGACAGATAAAAAGTCGGAATCGGGAGAGATTGTATTCAAGGGAGATGTAATTAATAAATTGTCTGTGGACGAAAGAGCTAGAAGGGGAATTGCCTTGATGTTTCAAAAACCGCCAAAAGTGGAAGGGTTAAAGCTGGAAGATTTGGCAAGGTTGATTAACGACAGTAAGTCGGTTGATAATTATTCCAAAAAAATGGGGGTTGATAAGTTTTTGGCTAGGGGTGTAAACAGTAATTTGTCGGGGGGGGAGGTGAAGAGATCGGAGTTGTTTCAATTATCTTTAATGAAGGCTGACCTATATTTACTTGACGAACCAGATTCCGGAGTTGATCCGGTAAATCTGAAAACACTGGCTTTGGAGATCAACAACCTGTTAAAGAACAAAAAAAGCGCAATATTGGTGACGCATAATGGGGAAGTTTTGAAGCATATTAAGGCAGATAGGGCAATGGTAATGATTGAAGGCAGGATGTATTGTGAAGGCGAACCGGACCAAATTTTTGAAACTATCCAAAAGATGGGTTATGAAGCCTGTATCAATTGTTTGTGCCGGGGGGAGAGGTTGTGGCGGGGAACTTAAGCCGGGAGGGAAAGTCAATCATTGAAAGAGTTGGCATAGAGGCGGATGGTTTAGACCGGTCGACGGTAATTATTGAAAATAAAAAATCGTTGTGTGACTATTCAATACAGGAGGGTGTGGAGGTAAAGAATATTAAGAGAGCCCTTGATGAAAATGGAGGGCTCAAGGATTATTGGTGGAAATTGATTGAAAAAGATAAGGATGAATTTACAAAGAGGGTGGAAAAGGGTTTGCATCAGGGATATTTTGTTAGGATAAAAAAGGGGATTAAGGCACAAAATTTGGTGCAAACATGTCTTTATATAAGCAAGCCTGGTTTGAGCCAGAGGGTGCATAACATAATTGTGGCAGAGGAAGGCAGCGATGTGACAATCGTAACAGGATGTTTGGTGGGTGATAAAATCGCGAGGGCGGAACATTTGGGTATAACGGAAATATTTGTCGGTAAAGGAGCCAGGGTTAGTTTTAACATGATCCACCATTGGGGCAAGGAGGTAAAGGTATGGCCGAGAACGGCAGTTGAAGTATCGGGAGGGGGGGTATTTGAATCCAACTATGTTTGTTTAAAACCGGTAAAATATTTCCAAAGCAATCCGATTTGTAGATTAAAAGGTCGGAATAGTCGGGCATATTTTAATTCTTATGTCCTGGCTCACCCCGGGAGTTTTATTGATATTGGCAGCAGCGTAATTGCAGACGGCAGCGGAGCGAAGGCTGAGGTGGTAAGCCGGATAGTGTCAAGCGGGGGAGTGGTAATCAATCGAGGATTAATGGTGGGAAACGCTAAAGGAGTAAAAACACATTTGGATTGCGGCGGACTAATACTCTCGGATGGGGGTAAAATTAAAGCAATTCCGGAAATTGAAGCAAATTTGCCGGATTTAGAAATGACCCACGAAGCGGCAGTGGGCAAAGTATCAAAAGAGGCGGTGGAATATTTGATGAGCCGGGGGATAAGGGAAAAGGAAGCAATATCGTTGATAGTAAGGGGGTTTTGGCAGGAAGCTGCCAGAGTTTTACCTCAAGCGGTGGCCTTGGAAGTGGAGCGTTTTACTTTCTGATGACCGTCAGGGCAGACGTCGAGGCGGGAGATAAGATAGGAGACGGTGGATTCGGCACCTTGGTGTAAATTAACTCCAATCGGAGTGAGAGCGTCGTGGGAACCGCCGGACTTTTTATCATAAACCAATTTTCCTAAAAGATTGTTGCCCAAAAACCAGTAGAAGGTTTTATTCATAAGGTTGCGATATTTTTGTCTTTTGGTAATCTGGTAGGCGGTTTTTAGTGATTGAACCATGGCGGCCACATCTTCTGGTTGTTGGTCGAAATATTGTCGACTATTGCCTTTTTTATACCAACCATTTTGGCCTATAGGAACATAAATCGGTCCCTGGAAAGTATTGTTGATTAGAAAGTTCAGACTTTCGTTGGCAATATTGAGGTATTGTTTGTTTTTGGTTGCTTTGTAGGCGAGGTACATGGCTTCGGGAAGGACGCCGTTAGCATAGGTCAGGGTATGTTCAAACCACGGCCAGTCAGGAGAAGATTTTTTTTCATAAGTTCTTTTTATAAATTCGGCTGATTTTTGGATTTGTTCTTTGTAATGAGGGATGTTGTGGCTGGGTTTTAGTTGAGACAGCCCTTTTATTATGAAAGCATTCGAGCGAAGAGAAGCAACCGAGTTGCCTTTTTCCAACCATTCCGTCAGGAGTTTGGCGGCTGTTTTTTTATAATTTTTGGGTAAACGGGAGAGGGTAATTATCGTAGATAAGGCCCAGACGGTGCGGCCATTAGCATCATCCATAGATTCATTACTGTTTAGTCTGTCATTGGGTTTTTGCTCGTAAGCCACATAGTTAATAAAGCTGCCGTTTTCAATTTGACAGCTTTGAAGAAAACGCAGATAGGTGCCAACAAGATGAAGAGCCGGGATGTCACCGGTATTCTGATAAATTTTTGCAGCAGCTATCAGGGCTCTGGCATTGTCATCGATGGTATAGCCGGAGGAAGTGTCGGGAGCGGTCAGTTTAGCAAACTGAAATAGTCCGTAAGAGTCGGTTAGGCGACGAAGGTGATTAATGTTAATTTCGGGCAAGTTTTTTTCCTCCGAAGAGATTTCGGGAACCAAGAAGCTGAAAAGATTCATATAGGATATGGCAACGTTGCTCCAAAGCATATTTCTGGTTTTGGAGAATGCCTGAAAGTGCATACTTTCCCTTTTCTCTTTATCGTTGAGTAGTTCCAAAAAGGCGTTGGTATAACTTTCCGGGTTTTTTATATCTACTAATCTACCTATGTCTGAAGTAATAGTCTCTTTGGCTTGGGAAAAAGCAGTTGAAACGACGGCCCGGCCTGTGCCGAGAGCATAGGATAGGGTACCACTGACTGTTTGGTTGGGGTTTAGCGAGGTTGATACGTAGATATCAGTTGCTTCTAGGAATTGAATAATTTCTCCCAAAGATAAATAACGATCGTAGAAGCGGACATTGTCTGTTAGGTCGAGATCTTTTACCAATTGGAGTAGTTCGCGCCGATAACTTTCGCCTTCTTCGCGCCTAACAACAGGGTGGGTTTCACCGATGATTAAATAGAGGACGTTGGGAAATTTAGCTACCACCTGAGGGAGAGCCTTGATGACATATTCTATACCCTTGCCTCTGGAAACAAAGCCGAAGGTGGAAAGAACAGTACGACCTTTTAATTTTAATTTGGTTTTATGCTTTACGGGAAGGGAGAAGTTGACAGGATGGATGCCATGCGGGATGACAACGATTTTGTCGGAACTAACTCCATAGGTATTCACTAATATATCTTTGGCTTGAGAAGTAAGAACGACAATGGCACTGACTTTACCAAGAAGGTCAACAGTGACTTGTTTAGCTTTGTTTTCAGGATCGGGAATGACGGTATGAAGGGTGATAACGGTTGGTTTTTTAATTTTATTTAAGAAAAAAAGAATATTTTCTCCCCAGACTCCGCCGTGAATCCCATACTCGTGTTGAAGATTGACACATTTTACTTGCGGCATTCGGTTAATTTTTTCAGCGGCTGCCTCGTAGCTTTTAGGATCAGTTTGATCTATTTGATGGAACACTTTGTTAGGGTAAGCGTGAACATCCGATTTTGAGGTGTTGAGGGCAATAATTCGAGATTTAATTCGAGGGGCAAAGGTTTGATCGATGGCTTTGGTTAAATCTTGGGTGAAGGTACCTATACCACATTCCCTGGGAGGAAAAGTGCTCAAATAAACAATCCATGTTTGGTCTGTTTTTTTTGGCATAGATAATATTATACCTTATTGGGATAATATTATAATAATGCCGTAATTATAGGGGAAATAAAATGGATATTGTGTGTAATAATTATTACTATCTTTTTGAGCCACCTCTGGGACTCGGACCCAGGACCTTACGCTTACAAAGCGTTTGCTCTACCAACTGAGCTAAGGTGGCATTTTGTGAGAATATTATATCAATATTTTCTAGTTTTAAGGTTAAAATAAGTAATGTTTAAGAAATATAAAGTACTGGTGCTAACTGATCATATGCCATGGGGACACAGATCGATTGCTAAAGCGATATATGGTTACCTGAAGAAAAGGGAAAAAGAAGAGGATATCAGAGTAGATTATGCTGAGATTATGGCAGAAACGGGAGTGCTGGGCGATGCTTACAATTTGGCGTACAAATATTTTCCCAGAGGAAACAGGGTGTTTATGAAAGTGACTTTAAGCAAGATGATAAGAAAGCTGGTCACGGAGGCATCCTTGGATAGCTTGCCTAGGCTAAAAAGGATTGTTGATAGGACAAAGCCGGACTTGGTGATATCGACGTTTTATTTACATAGCCATGCTTTGGCATTGTGGAAAGAACGAGAGCAAAAGGGATTTAAATTATGGACGGTGGTAGCAGATCCGTGGACAATTAATGCAATCAGTTTTGTAAAGGGAGCTGATTTGCATTTGGTTTACGATGAAGTTGGAGAAAAGTTTGCCAGGAAATACGGGGTACCTGATGATGAAATTTTAAAATGCGGTTGGTGGACTAGGGAAGAGATGTATAAAAAGTATGATATCAGGAAAATCAGGAATAGGTTGGGTTTTGGGGATAACAGGCCCGTAATATTTGTCGGAGGTGGTAGTTTGGGGACCAATTCTTTGACCAGGATTATGCCGATACTACCGTTTTTAAAACGGAAAGTGGGGTTGATTTTCAACACCGGCAAGGACAAACTGGGTTATAATTTAGTTGAAGAGTATAGCAGGCTTTTGAGAAAGATCCGGAAAGATGAGGTGGTGCAGATAAAAAATATGGGTTGGATCGAGAATATGGCGGAAGTATTGTCGGCTTGCGACATAGTTTTCGGCAAAGCAGGACCGAATTTCCTGTTTGATGTTGTGGCTGTGGAAAAACCTTTTGTGGCTATTACTCATATCGGTGGCCAGGAAGATGGCAACATTGACTTAATAAAAAAGAAAAGGTTGGGTTGGATTCGGGAGAAAAAGAAAAATGCAGCCAGATTTTTGGTGGAATACTTAGAAAATCCAGAAAAATACAATAACGCATTCAAAAAGCAGATAAAGTTGGAAGCTATGAAAAATAAAGACAGTTTGTCAGTGATTTTGGAAAGAATTCGAAAAGAGAATAAAAAGCCTACCAAAAGGGTGACTTCAATAGTGGCTTTTCCACGCTAAAAAAACGTGGCGGAAAGCTATTCCAGAAACCAAGGTTCCAGGAAACGCGCTATCCTTTAAAAGAAGGGTAGCTAGAAAAAACACCTTCTTAAAGATCCCCTTGAGGTAGGTTAAGAAGATTATAGCATCGGAATCAAAGCGGAATTGCAAGAATACGGTAAGAGATTTGGGTTTTGACTTTTGTTTTGTGAGCAAAGAGGTTAAAATTAAATTCCATGAATAAAAAGATATCTAAAGATATGCTGATCGGTGAAGTTATTGAAGCGTATCCGGAGCTGGCTGAAGTGTTGGCAGAGGATTTCGGTTTTCATTGTTTAGGTTGTTTTGCGGCTGGAATGGAAACGCTGGAACAAGGAGCAGAAGTTCACGGTATGGGTGAAGAGGAAGTGGAGGAGATGATAAAGACCCTAAACGGAATATTGGAAGATGCCAGGAAAGAAAAAGTAAAATAAGGAATATCTAGCTTACTTGATTAGGGAAGGAGAGTGTTTAATATGGTTTGGATGATGGGTGACAAGATTAATCCAACAATATTAGAGCCATTTATGGGGAAGAATAAGACTATTATAAGAAGAATGGGACCGTAGCGGGTAAGACTGTCTTCCCATTCAGCAGAAGATTCGATAGGAAGAAGATTCAGAAATATTTTGGAACCATCCAGTGGAGGGATGGGAAGGAGGTTGAAGATGGCCAAGGAGACATTAACTGCTACCAGAATATAAAGGGGTATGAGATAGAGGGAAAATGATCTGATGAGCAGTGAAGTGGCCAAGGCCAGTAAAAGATTGCTGAGAGGACCGGCCAAAGAAATTAAGAGTTCGTCGCGTCGGGGATTTTTTAAGTTATAGGGGTCGATGGGAACCGGTTTACCCCAACCAAAACGGGCGAAGAGAATCATGAGGGTGCCAATAGGATCAAGGTGTTTTATCGGATTGAGACTTAAGCGGCCTTGGGATCGAGGCGTGGGATCACCGAGCTTGTCAGCGGCAAGAGCGTGGGCAAATTCATGAATAGTGATGGCGACAATAAGGGCTAGTAGGGATAATATTGTATTTTCCATATTTTAAAATGCTGATTCTAATGTTATAGTATACCCCATGAGAACATGCAGTTTGTGCGGAAAGGGTACCGTAATTAGCAGGAACCGATCCCACGCCCAAAATAGAACACCAAGAACGTATAAAGCGAATATCCAGAAGGTAAGCCTGGATCTTTCGGGAGATAAGGTCAGTGGATATTTTTGTGCCAAGTGTATTAAAAGGCTCAAAAAAGAGGTCAAAGAGGTTAGTGCTAAGAAGTAAGAGTGTAATGAGCTTGTACTTGATCCCAAGAAGCGGGTTTTTTGCCTTCGATTTGGACAGTTGAGGGACTGAACCGGCCATTGGTGATTTTTCCGGAGAGAATTTTCATTTTTAGTTTTTGTTGCTGTGGGTTCTTGACATAAGTCCAGGCAGTCGGCCAGGGTTGCATAGCACGGACAAAGCGCTCTATTTTTTCCGGTTTCCAGGACCAATCAATTTGGGCTGTGTTTTTGTCAAATTTCGGATAGTAGCTTTTTTGATTATGATCTTGGGGGATAAGAGCTTTGGGGTTTCTAAGATAAGTTTTCAAAACCGTTTCCAAATTGTCGGCGGCAAACTGAAAAGCTTTGGTGTAAAAACTATGGGCAGTTTCGTTGTCAGATAGGGGGAAGGGGATCTGGGTGATGATTGGGCCATGGTCGGGTTTCTCGTCTATCTGAAAGAAAGTGACAGCGCTTATTGTTTCCCCGTTAATAATTTGCCAAGGGCCGGGTGTGGCACCGCGGTATTTGGGAAGCGGGGAAGGGTGAATGTTGACAACTTTATGTTTGGGTACGTTGATCATATCTTTGGAAAAGTAGGGCGGCCCATAGGCAACAACAAGAGCGAGCTCAGGATTCAGGGATTGGAATTGTCTGAAGAACCGCTCGTCAAAGTTGTCCGGTTGTAAAAGTTTCAGGTGAGAATTTAGGGCAAATTGAGAAACGGGATTGGGTAAGATTTTTTGGTTTCGACCGACAGGTTTGTCTTTTTTGGTGACGACAGCCGAGATCTTGAAAGATTTTATATCCAATAGGGCTTTGAGAATAATTACGGAGTAAGTTGAGGATCCGAAGAATACTATGCTGGTCACTTTAGAAATTATAACTTAAATATGAGTAAATTTGATAAAATAGTCCATATGGAGGAGATAGTAGTTTATCCACAAGAAATATTAAGAAAAAAGACGGAAAATATAAAATCCGCCGACAGAGAACTTGGTGAAGATATCGGAAAACTGGTAAGGACATTGGCAAAAAGTGAGAACGGAGCAGGCTTGGCAGCGCCACAAATCGGATTGTCAAGGAGGTTTTTTGCTCAAAAAGACGTCAATACCGGAATAATTACAGTATATATCAATCCGGTTATTGAGAGGACTTTCGGTGAAAAAGATTTTATCGAGACAATTAATAAGGACGATAAGGGTAACGAAAAGAAAGAAAACTTCCTGGAGGGCTGTTTGTCGTTCCCACAATTTTACGGGACGGTGAAAAGATATGTAGAAATTGACGGATCTTGGGATGAGTTGGTTGGTGAGGAACTGAAAAGAAAAATGGTGCACTTTCGTGGTTTTGAAGCTATAGTTTTTCAGCACGAACTTGATCACTTAGATGGGGTATTATTTGTCGACCATGTAAAAAGAGACGGAGGGAAATTTTATAAGGATATCGGAGGCAAGCTAAGCGAGCGGAATGTGGATGATGTTATCGGGGGGAGCCTGTCGCCTTAAGTTGGTCGAGTAACTCTTGAGCTTCAACATTATTCGGAGCATATTGCAGGGTAAGATTTAAATATTCCACAGTCTTTCCCCAGTCATTTTTTGAGTGATAAATATTGGCTAAATTGTAATAAGCGTGGTCGTAGTTGGGTTTTAAGACAATGGCTTGCTGGTAATAAGAAACGGCTTCGTCTTTTTGGCCGACCGCATCCAAAAATTTGCCGATAAGGTAATAGGTTTTGGCGTCGGTGGGAGCTAAATGGCTGACTTTTAGGAGGGACTGGATGCTTTCCAGAAAGTATTCTGAATTGATAGTGGAGAGGTAGTAGTAAACTTGAGCTCTTTCCTTCCAAAAATTAGTATTAGCAGGAGATATGTTTACAGAAATGTCGGAATAGTTAACTGATTGATTTATATAATTTTGTTTGTGTTCCGGATCATTTGTCATTAAGGCTATTTTGGCAGCCATAGTTGAAGCTTTACTGTAATAAAGGGGGTCTTTTTTATAATTTAAACTTAAGGAAATTTTTTCCAGGGCGGATGGATAGTCATTTTGGGCGTCAAGGGTTAATGATTCGGCATAGGTGATGTCGGCCAGATAGGAGAAGAGAATTTTTTGGGAAAGAAAAACAAGGAGTAGCAGAGGTAGGAAAGATAATGGTTTGATTTTGGAATAATTTTTCGGATTTGAGTTTTTGGGGAGGGCGAGGGCGGGAAGGACAAAGAAAAATAATGATGTGATGACTACGGAAAAACCGGCGAAATTAGTAATAAGAATGCTGATGAAGGCAGCAAGGAGGGGCAGGGTAAGAGATCTGTGTTCTGTTTTTAACGTTTTGTAGGTAAGCAGGAGGACGGCAATGATGAAAATGGAGTAAGCAGCTAAGCCAAAGGCACCGGTAGTTGAAAGATAATTAAGGTACTCGTTGTGAGCTTTGTTATAAAGAAAATCCCATTCTGATGTGACATTGTGGGCGACGGGACGGGTCCAATAGTAGGAGTAAGCGAAAGTTTCGGTACCAGTTCCAAAGAGGGGGAATTGGCGCCAAAGATCGAGGGCGCCTTGCCAGACAATTTTTCTAATATCCTGGGACGGGGTGATGTTGATAGTGTTGCCGACATCCTGCGACGGAGGATCAACTTGGCGAAAAATAAGGTCTTTGATAGGATTGTTAACAAGAATTGAGAGAGAAAGAATTGAAATTATGATGAAAAGGAAATTAGCTTTTAACTTTTTTTGTTTAAGCTGCCAAAGAAGGTGAAAACCAAAAAATATTAAAAGAGAGATGGCAGCAGCAATAAGACCGGATTTCGATTTGGTAAAGAGCAAACAAAGGTAATAATTGCTACTTATCAGATAGTAAGTAATAAACTGTTTGGTGTTTGATGCCCTTAGGAGACGATGCAAGGAGAAAGGAATGATGACGCAAAGATAAGCAGCAAGCCAGTTGGGTTGACCTAAAGTGGAAAAGACACGGTTTTGGACATCCTGCACCCACATGTGTTTGTCGATTCCAAAATGTTCTAGGATTCCATAAGAAGAAACAATAAATCCAGATATCAAAGTGATGGTGAGTATTCTGTCCTTGAATTGTTCGTCAAAGTAGATAACGGCAATCAGATAGAGGGTGATGTAGGCCATTACGGATAATAAGCCACCATTAAGCCGTGAGTAGTATCCGTATACAGAGGTGTGGGGATCGACGGAAAGTACAGTAGATATGATTTGAGAGATAAGGAAGAGGAACAAGGGCAGATTCAGGGGGGTTTTTTTTATCAGGGGCTGGTATTTGTTTAAAACATTTATAAGATGGAGGCAGAGTATGAGGCTGGACAAAAAATAGACTAGATGCATTTTGGGTAATTCGAAGAGTTCCGAGTTAAAAGATGTGAAAATGAGGGGTGTAAATAAAAAGAGAGCTAGATAAGATAACTTTATCAAGCGGGTAACTTTGTCCATAAGAGATAGTATACCTTGCCTTTTGTTATACTTTTACAGTGATTAGCCTTTCCAAGACAAAGACAAATTTCAGTAATATATTGTCACTTCTAAGCTGGGATATCGGTGTGGATTTGGGAAGCAGTAATATGCGAGTTTATTTAAAGGATAGGGGAATAGTTATTGACGAGCCATCGGTTGTAGCAAGACAAAAGAAGAAGAGATGGACCGGATTGTCGGCGCCTAAAAGAGGATATGTGGGGCCGATTGCTTTTGGTTTTAAGGCAAAAGAGATGATAAATAGGGAACCGGGACAGGTGGAAGTGGTTAGACCGTTGAAAAACGGCATAATTTCGGATATGGAAGCGGCAGAAATGTTGATAGCGTATTACTTGAAGCTGTTGTATGAGATACCCAGTAAAGGAGTAAAGGTTTTTAAGCCAAGGGTGGTAGTGGGAGTACCTAGCTTTATAAGCAATGTTCAAAAAAGGGCAGTAAAGTCAATTTTTTTAAAAGCTGGGGCCCGGGAGGTGATCTTGATTGAAGAGGCTGTACTGGCAGCTGTTGGTCTGGGATTAGCGACAGACAGATCTAGCGGGTTGGTGGTTGTAGATATTGGGGGGGGTAAGACTGAGGTGGCAGTTGTTTCCATGGGGGGGATTGTTTTGGGAAGATCGGTAAAAGTGGCGGGAGAGGATTTTGATGAGGCCATTGGCAATTATATAAAGATGAAGTATGGACTTTTAATTGGGAAAAACAGTGCAGAAAGAGTAAAAATTGAACTGGGTAATGTGGCCGAAGATTTGGGGGCCAGGGAGAAGGCAGCTGTGGTTAGAGGCAGGGATTTGGAAACGGGGTTGCCAAAGTCAATCAAATTAAGCGAGGTGGAGATCCGGGAAGCACTAAGTTTGGATGTAAATAAAATTATCAGAACAGTAGCGGAGGTTTTGGATGAGACGCCGCCAGATATGATGGAGGATATTTTAAAAAGAGGGATTGTTATGGTGGGGAACGGATCGCTTGTTAGAGGGATGGATACTTTAATTGAAAAGAAAACTAAAATTATTACCAGAGTTACTGATGATCCGGGGATGTGTGTCATTAAAGGCAGCGGTGAATTGGTACAGAATCGGGAATTGTTTAACCAGGTTAAATTAGTATCAGGGCTGGGGTAAAGATGGAGGAACTGGTTTCGTGGAAATATTGGTTAATTAAATTGGCTTTAGTATTAAGTTTCGGAGTGTTGATTGTGGCTGTAGCCAGATTAGCATTAATAAAAGGGAAATATTATCAAGGTTTAGCCAGGGAGAATAAGGTATATGAGACGGAGATTCCGGCAGGTAGGGGAAAAATTTTGGACAGGAAAGGGAGGGTGGTAGCAGAAAGTATTTATCAGTATTTTCGTAAAGATGGTGAAAATAAGGTTTATGAGGAGGGAGGCGAGTTTAAGGGTTTTAAATTTGAAGGTAAAGATTTGGCGTATGATTTGAAGCGGCAGTATCCGTATAAAGAGACAGCTGCCTTTGTCAGTGGGTACATAAGCAAGGTAAATAGCGAGGATATCGCTCAGGAAAAGTGTGGAGTTAAAGTCAGTCCCTTGGACACTATAGGCAGGGGAGGTGTCGAGGAATATTTTGATTGCAAATTAAGAGGAGAGGACGGAAGAAGGTTGATTGAGGTTGACGCTAAAGGTAATTATATGCGCGAATTGGGGAGGCAGGAACCAGTGCAGGGAGAAGACATTAGTTTGACCATTGATGCGTATTGGCAGGAAAAAATATACAAGATGGTAGAGGGGAGGAAGATAGCAGTAATAATCAGCGAACCTGGTTCGGGAGAAGTTCTGGCTTTGGTGTCATCACCATCTTTTGATCCTAATGACTTTTCATATTTTAGAGATAACGTGGCTATAAGCAAGTACCTTAATGATAAGGAAAATTTGCCATTGCTAAACAGGGTAATCGCCGCAAGATACCATCCCGGGTCGGTTTTTAAGATTGCAGTGTCCACGGCGGGTCTTGAGAGCGGACTTGTACGAGGAGATACTCTGATTGAAGACACCGGTTTTATAAAAGTTGGAGATTACACATACAATAACTGGTTGTGGACGAAAAGGGGCGGAACTGACGGAATGGTCGATGTCGTTAAGGCATTGCAGAGGTCCAATGATATTTATTTTTATAAGCTAGGAGAGAAGATTGGCCCCGACACTATCAAGGAATGGGCTGTTAAGTATGGTTATGGAATGGAAACGGGAATTGAAATTCCGGGAGAACTTTCCGGTGTGGTACCCGACGGGGATTGGAAACAGGAAGTAAAGGGGGAGAGGTGGTATTTGGGAAATACTTACCATTTATCTATAGGACAGGGGGATTTGGACGTTACTCCACTGCAGGTTAATCTGATGACTAATGTAATTGCAAATAAGGGAGTGAAGTGTAATTTAACTTTGGATAAGAACAAAAAAGCCGAGTGCACTGATTTGAAGATAAAAAGGGATAACAGGGATCTGATTATTGAGGGGATGAAAAGGGCTTGCCAGGAAGGCGGAACGGCTTGGCCTTTGTTTAATTTTAAGACACCAATTGCCTGTAAGACCGGAACGGCAGAAGTTGGAGACGGCAGTAAAGATGTTCATGCCTGGTTAACTGCTTTTGCCCCCATAGAAAATCCGGAAATTTCGATTACGGTTATGGTGGAAAGAGGTGGGGAAGGGTCTGATGTGGCGGCACCAATTGTCGGAGATATATTAAAGGAATGGTTTGAAGAGCCGGATACGATTGTACCCCGGTATGATGAAAATGGTAAGGTTATATATAGTATAGAAGAAGAAAGTGAATAGCCATATCGGTATTGATGAGAATAATTACCCTGGGTTGTTGAAAGAGATTCCCAATGCCCCGAAGTATTTGTACTACAAGGGTGACGAAAATCTATTGGCTTGGCCAAAATTGGTGGCAGTAGTAGGTAGCCGACAAATGACTGGATATGGGAAAAAAGTTATTGAAAGGTTGGTGCCGGAATTGGTGAGAAGGGGAGCGGGGGTGGTATCGGGCATGGCTTTTGGTGTCGATGCCAGAGCACATAATGTTTGTTTAGATTGTGGCGGGAAGACAATTGCGGTGTTGGCAAGCGGGGTGGATGTAGCTAGCCCGAAGGGCAATTGCCAATTATATGAACGTATTCTTCGGGAGGGGGGATTGATAGTTTCTGAATATAGCGACGGCAGCCAAGTAGATCGGGTAAAGTTTTTGGAAAGAAACAGAATAGTAGCCGGATTGTGTTCACTGATAATTGTTGTAGAGGGTAGGCAGAAAGAGTGGAACCTTGGTGACAGCTCGGCTGGCTTTAGATTATGGAAGAGAAGTGTGGGCTGTTCCAGGCCGGATTGACGACACAAATAGTTGGGCGCCAAATTATTTAATCAGTAACGGGGCGACACCAATTAATGAAATTGATGATATGATATGTCAGATATGAGATTTAAAGAAATTTTTAGAAAAAGACAACAGGTAGAGCAAATAAGAAGCATAATCGGGGGGCGGGAGAACCGGGTTGTACTAACAGCTCCATTAAACGGACAGAATGAAAGTTTTGTATTTGGTGATCCGCACAGAAGACCCAGTAGAATTGAGGCTTTTATGGATGCCTATCCAAGAGGTAGCAGATTCCAGTTGTATGTCTTTGACAATAACGGGCAGGAACTGGATGGAATGGAATTTAAAAGATAAGCGTTGGAGCTTGACAGGGGTGTTAAGATAGAGGGACAATGGCAGATATGCAAAAAAAACTATTGGTAGTGGAGTCACCAACTAAAGCCCGAACGATAAGTAAATATTTGGGTGGTAATTATGAAGTGATGGCGACGGTTGGTCATTTACGTGATTTGCCTTCAAGTAAGATGGGGGTGGATATGTCCAGTTTTGACGTTGATTATGTTGTTAGTCCCGATAAGAAAAAGGTGGTTGCCCAATTACTGGGAGCGGCCAAGAAAGCTGACAGTATTTTTGTGGCCACAGACCCTGACCGTGAAGGTGAAGCTATTGCTTGGCATGTAAAGTATTTAATTGAGAGTTCAAAGATAAAAGATGACAAACCCATTACTCGGGTGAGTTTTCATGAGATTACCAAGGAAGCTGTTGAAGAGGCGATAGAAAAACCGAGGAATATTGATTTGGATTTGGTTAATGCCCAGCAAGGGCGCAGGGTTTTGGATAGGGTGGTAGGTTACAGCTTATCTCCGGTACTTTGGAAAAAAGTAAGAAGAGGTTTGTCGGCGGGAAGAGTCCAGTCGGTGGCGGTGCGTTTGATTGTGGAAAGAGAAAGAGAGATTGAAAAGTTCAAAAAGGAGGAATATTTTAAGATTTGGGCAGAATTGGAGAAAGGTGGAGGTAAATTTAGAACTGATTTGAGTAAGGTTGATGGTAAAAATGTTTTTAAGAACGAAAAAATAAAATTATTTGATGGTGAGTATTCTTATAGTAAGACCATTTTTAATAAACAGGAAGAAGTGAATGGATTTATTAAGGATTTGGCCAAGGAATTTGTAGTTGAAAAAGTTGCGGGTAGAGAGGTGAGCAGATCGCCCCTGCCGGCTTATACCACTTCAAAACTGCAGCAGATGGCAGCAAGAAGATTTGGCTGGTCCGGAAGACAAACAATGAGTGTGGCACAAAGACTATATGAAAGAGGGTTAATTACTTATCATAGGACAGACTCGGTATATTTATCTGATAAGGCTATTGGCGAGTTCAGGAAATTTATAGAAAAGGAATTTGGCAAAGAATATTTATCAAGCAAGGTACGGGTTTATAAGAATACGGCCAAAAATGCTCAGGAAGCCCATGAAGCTATTAGACCGACAAGCGCAAACACGAGAAACCTGTCGGAAGGGGATGCCAGGGAGAAAAAGTTGTATGAACTGATCTGGAAAAGGGCCGTGGCAACGCAAGGAGCAGCGGCCAAATTGCAAAATACAACGGTTAATTTTGCTAATGGAAAAGGAATATTTCAGTCAAAGGGAGTAAGAATGTTGTTCGATGGTTTTTTGAGAATCAGCGGAGACAAGCATGAAGACCAGGTCCTGCCGGAATTGAAGGAGGGTGAAAGAGTCAAGAGCAAAAAAATATCATTTGACAAGACGGAGACAAATCCACCACCCCGTTATACCGATGCTAGTTTAGTGGCTTCTTTGGAGAAGCAGGGGATAGGGAGACCCAGTACTTATGCTCCCATTATTTCCACAATTCAGCAGCGGCAGTATGTAGAAAAAGAGGAAGGGAGATTTAAGCCGACGGTTTTGGGGCTAGCGACAAATGATTTTTTGGTAAAAAATTTTGTAAATATATTATCTTTGCCATTTACCGCGGAGATGGAAGAAGATTTGGACGAGGTGTCTTTGGGGAAGCTTGACTGGAAGGAAATGATGAAAAAGTTTTGGGGAGATTTTGAAGACAGTGTAAAAGATGCAGAAAAGAACGCTGAGAGGGTAAAGGTAGAAACGGAAAAGCTTGGTGAAAAGTGTCCCGAGTGTAAGGAAGGAGATCTGGTGGTTAGAGTGGGAAGGTTCGGGAAGTTTATTTCCTGTTCCCGTTTTCCGGAGTGTAAATATACGGCTCAGTTTAAAGAGTCAGCCGGATTTAAGTGCCCGGAGTGTGGGGCCGAGGGTGTAGTTAAAAGAACCAAGACGGGCAGAAGATTTTACGGTTGCAGTAATTATCCTAAGTGTAAATGGGCTGGGTGGAAGAAGCCCTAGACTGGCCATTCTGACGAATGACAAGACACTCTGACAGATCGGGAGTAATGCCCGTTTCTTGGCAGGTTTGAAGATAAGAGCAGAGGTCACATTGGGATGTTTCGTCAATTACTTCAATATGCATACCGGGTTGACGGAGTGCGTCTACGGCTTTTTGGCGGGGAAGGCCCCTTCTGAGAATTTCTGTTGTCATGATAAATTCTAGATTTAATAATGGAAAAAAGAAACAGTGTAATTAGGTAAAGAGTATTGTTAAAATGAAAAGTTGGGGAGCTATTCTATAGAAGTACGACGACTGGTTGCGGTTGGGGGAGGAGTGGTTTTCTCTTTTTCCGGATTAATTACAGTTTTGACCTGAGGGTTTTTTTTGGGAGGGGTTGGATTTGACTGGGATTCTTGGGACTTTTGCGTGGGTTGGGGCTGAGAGGGGTTTTTTTTAAAATTATCCTTTGTTTTACCCCAGCGCTCTCGAGAGGTTTTGATCAGTTTGTCACGGCCCTGGTTTTTACAGGACAGAGGAGGTAGGGTGTAGGCGTAAAAGGGGTTAGTGGTTTCAGAGTCTATAGATAGCTTATTAATTACTTGATAGCGACCAATTTTAACGAGGTCTTCAGGGGGGAATTGAGGACCAAATTCTTTGCTTAAAATGAAAGCATCCTGATTGCCAACGACAAATGAAGCGATAGAACCGACATTGCCAAAGATGGCATCTTGGATGGGGCGCTCAAGCTGGGCCATGTACTGGTTGGCGACAATCAGGTTGAGTTTGAATTTACGGGCTTCTGAAAGAATTTTTATAAAGGAGGTGGTAGCAAAGTTTTGGAACTCATCAACGTAAAGATAGAAATCAGAGCGGGCTTCGGCTTCCTGGAAAACACGGTTCATGGCAGAAAGCTGGATTTGGGTGATCAACATGGCACCAAGAAGGGCAGAGTTGTCTTCCCCAAGTTTTCCAGTGGAAAGATCGGCAATTAAGATTTTCTTTTCATCCATTATTTGTTGGATATTGATTTTTGATTTGGGATGGTCGATGGTATTTCGGATATTGGTGGAGGCAATAAACTGGCCGACCTTGTTGAGAATAGGAGCGACAGCTTCGTTTTGGAACCTTGGTTCCATACGATTGAATTCGTTGATCCAGAAATTTTTCAAGGTTTGGTTATTCAGGTGGGCAATAACTTTTTCCCGGAAATTTTTGTTGGTTAGGATTTCGACGATATCAACCAGGGTAGTGTTGGGGGTATTGACCAGGGTGAGAACGGCATTTCTTAAGATATGCTCAAGCCGTGGGCCCCAGGAAACTTCCCCGTAAATTTTTTTGAAGATGGAAATTACGCCTGAGGCAACCAGTTCTTTTTGGGAGTCGTTTTGGGCTTCAAGAACATTGAGGGGGTAGACATATTCCGGATCGGCGGGATTAAAGTAGCAGCAGTCATTGACTCGGTTGCTGGGGATGTAATCTAGGATGTTGTTGCAAAGATCGCCGTGAGGATCAATGACGGCGACGCCTCGGCCTTTTCTGATGTCGTCAATGGCCATATTGGCAATGAGGGTAGTTTTACCGGTACCTGATTTACCGATAATGTACATGTGGCGGCGGCGGTCTTCGCCCTGTTTGATGCCGAAAATGGAATCTTTGTTTCTGAACTCAGTTTTGGCATAAAAGGTGATATTTTTCTTTTCTTCTTCAGTGGCGTTGTCGGCGACAGGGAGGTTTTCGGGAGGATCGGAAAAAAGGTTCTTACCCCAAGCGATATTGGGAAGTTTGGTGAGCTTGTTAGGGAAGTGCCAGAGGGCTGATACTTCTTCAGTATTTAAGATCTGAGTTTTTAGCTTGGTACTGATCTTGCGATTGATGATACAGTCGGGGAGCTTGGAGCGATTAAAGAGGCCAGGGGGGAAGGTTTTTAGCGAATTACCACGGGGAGAAGTAAAAGCGCCGTAAGATGAGGAAACTGAAGCAACCAGGTTGGGGTTGCTGGAAACGAGATTAATCTGAGCCAAAATGCCTGGGAACTGAATTTTTTGTTCAAAGATAGAACGGTCGGGGTGGGCTTGGCGCAGACCTTTTTCTTTATCGATGACAATGCCGTTTTGAATTATATCCATTATTGGTCCCTGCCAATTTTTATGGGCAGGACCCAAAACTATTTGATAAATAAAGAAATCATCCTTGGTGTTGGAACGGGAGAGGGGAGCCAGAACAGAAACCAAGGGGTCAGTGTCACGAAAGTCTCTGGCGGTTTTTACGGGGTAGCTATAAGATTTTGCAAGGCCGAGTTGGGCAAAGTTTAAACTTTTAAGATTGTCGATTTTTGCAAAATAATCAGCAGTGTCACGGGTGATGGCGGTGGGGTACTGGGCTAAGATTTGGGAACGGACATATTCCATGCTTTCTTGGGGAGCGACCACAAAAAAATAGATTTGACCTTCCATGAGTACAATTTCCAAACTGGCTATAGTTTTACGGTAGCCCTTGAGACGGTCGGTAAGGGAAACCGAACCGGACTGGCTGAAGTTGCTAAGAAGTGAGGACATGGCTTCGAGGGTAAATTCATTGTCTTGCGGTAAGCGAATTTGGAGTATCGATAGGTTATTTTTAATCTCAAGCGACATTGACTATATTTTACATTAAATGGCTGTAAATGGGGGAGTAGGTAGGTTAACAAGCATACATTTACTTATTGCAAAGTGATACATATTGGTGTAGTATCGCATATGGAACTAGTAAGACTTATAGTGTTAAGGTTTTTGACGAAGTGTTCCTGTAGGAAAGAAGTTTTTTTGCGGCTAGAATTGAGTAAATATCCTATAAAACAATCACTTGATAATTATATAATTGTTGATACAATAATCCCATAATATTTTGAAGGATATCAAAAGATATCAGCATTTTTTTGTAAGCCTTCAAAAAGCACTTTGACAACCCGAAAGATTGGGATACGAAGAGAATATAGTATTTATGTTTTCTTCGTATCCCAAAATAGGAAGGAGGTGATCCGATTGCTTGTGTCTATCGGTCAGAGCCATATGTCAGTCAACTGTGAAGACACATGACATGAAAGGAACCATACCATGCCGGGAAAGTGCAAGTCATGCATCTATCGTGGGAACTGTGACAAGAAGAAGTGCAGAGGACCTTTCATCAAGGGTCAGCGGTTGGGGAAAGCCAATGGGCGATAAGTCGCCGGAGAAGACTCCGAAGAGGCGGGCTGGACGACCAAGACCAAGGCCGCGATCCTAGAAGATAACCATAAATGGCAGGGGGCCAGAACAGTGCCGTTTGCGGCTCCCTGCCCGTTGCTTATTAAGCAATATTCGTCTTTGTTTCGCGCTTTACACTTTCTTTTCTATTCTTTTTTCTTTCGGGTTGTCTATTAAAAAGTAGTTTTAGTAATTTGAAGCTAGTTTTTAATAGAAATAAAAACTTGCTATAAGACAAAACTAAAATGCTAGTTTTTAAGTCTTTGGTAAGAGCACATTAACAACCCAGGAACAATTAGGGTCACAAGAGATCAATGTTATTGGTTTGTTGTGACCCTAATTTGAAAGGAGAATTATTGCCATGCTACCACCATAGGGGCAGTCATGTCCGGCCATCGCTTCAGGTAGAACTTTTACTCTCACCCCCCCATGGAGGAATACGATGTGTGTTCAGCCTTGCCATTGCAACGAATGCCACTATAAGCTTGTAGGGTGTTGCACACCGACTCCGGAGAAGATGTCCAGGTGCCTTGGGCCCAAGTATGTTTCGTTTTGTGGCAGCATTGAGACCCGTCGGGTGGACGAGGAAACCGGGAAGGTGGCTCTTCCAGACGATCCGGGTGCCGACTACCGGGCATCGCAGAACTGACAGCAAGAAGGGGCGCTGGGAGCAGCAGCGAACAGCGCCTCTTTGGAAGAAGGCATTAGTATTTTCATATTTTCTCTTTTTTCCTGGGTTGTTTTTTAATTAATTGACAACTAAAAAATAAAAATTAAGATTTTTATAGATGACAGTTAAAGAGAAGGCACCATTAACCGGTATAGATTTTTCAGACAGACCAAAACCAAAGGGTTTATTTCCTGACGGAACCTTTGACCAGGGCCATATCGTAACGATAAACGGGCGGACTGCTTATGTGGAACCCGGGCCGGGGATTGCCAACTTACTCAATACCCGGTATGAGGTAGAGATACAACCACGGTTTGAGAGGAAAGATAGTAAACACAACGGCAGAGGGTCCAGGGACTAAGTGTGATATAATTTCAAAGCTAATTTATCAGTTTATTTTGGCGTAAGTCCTGGGTTTCGTAACCCCGCCTACTTACAATTTAATAAGGACAATAAAATGGAAGAAAAAAAGAAAACAATAAATAAAACCGTCAACCGAACCGGTAAAAGTTTGGTAAAGAAAGCTTTAGTAGTTAATTCTAAGAAACAGTCCAGGGTAAATACCGAGCAAGTGAAGAAGCTTAATGAAGAGGTAAAAGCTAAAAAGGAAAGAGCTAAAAAGGAAATCAGCGAAAAAACATCAGTTGAGGAAATTGGGGCAGTTGAAGTACAACAGAAGCCGGATAAAAAGTATGACCTGACGATTGATATGAAAGACATGCTTGCTGCCGGTTCGCATTTGGGCCATAAAGTTGCCAAGACTCATCCGAAAGCCAGAGATTATATCTATACATCAAAGGATGGCGTAGAAATATTGGATTTAACCAATTCCATAAATGAATTGGAAAAAGCCTGCAACTATATATATAATGCCAAAAGAAACGGTAAGCAGGTTTTAATGGTAGGCACCAAAAGACAAGCCCGGGAAGTGGTAAAGAGAGTGGCCGAAGATGCCCAGGTAGCGTATGTTACCGACAGATGGTTGGGTGGGACTATTACCAATTGGGAAGAGATTAGAAAAAATATTAAAAGATTGAAAGATTTAAAGCAGGGTATTGAGGCCGGTACTTTTTCCGATTTGACTAAAAAGGAATTGTCCGACACCAAGAAAGAAATCGGGAGGCTGGAAAGGAATGTCGGCGGTTTGGTTAATTTGGACAAAATGTTTGATATTCTGTTTGTTGTTGACGCCGGATTTGAAAAAACAGCCGTTAGGGAGGCTCGCTTGCGGGGCATAAAGGTGGTGGCATTGGTCGATACCGATAGTAATCCGGAGAAGGTGGATTACCCAATACCTGCAAATGACGACAGTGTTAAGAGTGTCAATCTGATTGTGGAAGAAGTGGGTAGGGCTATTAAAGCAGCCGGAGTTTAAAAATTTAAATTAAATATGGATCAAAAACAAATAATCGAATCAGTTAAAAAAATCCGACAGGAGACCGGTTTTGGAATAATGGAGATAAAACTGGCTTTGGAGGAAGCCGGTGGTGATGAAAAAAAAGCCCGGGAAATTTTGAAAGAAAAAGGAGTGAAAAAAGCTGAAAGTAAAAAAGAGAGGGAGACAAGGCAGGGTAGGGTGGCTACTTATACCCACAGCACCGGTAAAATTGGAGTGATGGTAGAGATTCTTTGCGAGACAGATTTTGTGGCAAAAAATGAAGAATTTGTGGCGCTGGGAAGAGATTTGGCTTTGCAAGTAGCAGCCATGGGACCTCAAAACGGGGAGGAGCTGCTTGAACAGGAATATATAAAGGATCCAAGTCAGAAAGTGGGAGATTTAGTCCAAGCACTGATTGCTAAGTTTGGAGAGAACATTAAGATCGGGCGCCTGGAAAGATTCGAAATTTAAGAGTAATTTGCTTTTTAGCCCCGATTTAGGTCGGGGCTTTTTTGTTATACTAAGCTATATGCTTAATACACAAGAAGTCAGGCAGAGGATGGATAAGATTGTAGAAATTTTTGTAGAGGATATCGGGACGATAAGAACCGGTAGGGCTACACCCGGGTTGATTGAAAACGTAATGGTTTCCGTTTATAGCGGACAGAAAATGAGACTTATTGAATTGGGATCAATAGGGGTGCCTGACGTGAGAACACTGACTTTTCAACCTTGGGATCAAACGGTCATTAGGGAAGTCAGCAACGGTATTGCTGCAGCAAATATAGGAATGAATCCGGTGGTTGACGGCCAAATAATCCGAATTTCTTTACCAATGATGACAACCGAACAGAGGGAAGATTACATAAAATTGTTGGGAAGAAAGCTTGAGGGAGCCAGGGGAATGATCCGGGATGTCAGAGCAGATTTCAGAAAAGACCTTCAGGATGCCAAGCAAGAAAAAACGGTTTCTGAAGACGAATATAGAAGGGATGAAACTGAATTACAAAAAATTACTGATGAATATGTGGGTAAACTGGAGGGTTTAGCCCAAAAGAAGGAAGAAGAAATTAGGGGATAAATATGAATGTAATAATTTTTATTGTAGCTTTGTCAATATTGGTTTTGGTCCATGAATTTGGGCATTATTTCGCGGCAAAAAGGACCAAGGTAAAAGTGGAGGAGTTTGGTTTGGGGTTGCCTCCTAGGATTACCGGTAAGAAAATCGGAGAGACAATCTTCAGTTTAAATTGGCTACCTATTGGCGGTTTTTGCAAGTTATACGGAGAAGACGGAGGCGGAGAGGGGAACAGGGCATTTAACAACAAAAATCCGTGGCAAAAAATGTTGATTGTTTTGGGCGGAGTGCTGATGAATTTATTTTTAGCAGTAGTAATTTTTACTATTGTATATGCGATATTGGGAGTGCCGTCGGAAACGGATAGGGTTAAAGTGGTCGGAGTGGCGCCTGAGTCACCGGCTGCCATCGCCGGTTTGGAAGAGGAAGATTGGATAATAAAAGTGGGTGAAGAAGTGATTGAAAGTCCGGACGAATTAACTAATGAGGTAGAAAAATACAAAGGAGAAAGTGTTGAGCTTTTAGTAGAAAGTGGAGGCCATGAAAAGACCGTGACGGTGGAAGTCAGAGAAAACCCGCCTGAAGGAGAAGGTGGTATGGGGGTGGCGATTTCCAATACCGAGATGGTAAAGGTTCCCTGGTATCAGTTTTATAAAGGAATAGTGGCCGGTTTTGAGGAGGCTTATTTTTGGGGAAAGATTATTGTTGGCGGTGTTGCCAGTATGGTAGGGGGGCTACTGAGTGGAAATGTTCCAAAAGATGTCAGCGGGCCTATTGGTATGTTCGAGGCAACAAGCACAATTAAAGAAAGCCAGGGGATGCTGGCGGTGGTCCATTTCTTTGGAGTAGTATCGGTTAATTTAGCCGTGGTAAACGTCTTGCCTTTCCCGGCTTTGGATGGCGGCAGAATTATTTTTGTTTTGTATGAACTAATTTCTGGTAGGAAGGCAAACCAAAGGGTAGAATCCATTATTAATAGTATAGGTATGGTGATACTACTGGGGTTGATAGTGTTAATTACTGCCGGAGATATTGCCCGTTTGATAAATAACTAGATATTTTAAAATGTTGACGGTATTCGGGAAAAGTGTTTTACTTTTATATTAGCGATTAGTTGCTTGTATTTAAGTTTAATGCACAAAAATAGATTAGGTTTAGCCCAAATTCCATTGATTATCGGCTTGTTGTTAATGGCAGTGGCGATTCCAGTGGCGACAAAATTGGTTGAGGAAAATCAGGATACAAGAGATAGAGCTGCCGTTCAATCCGATGACCCGGTGTGTAGTATTTCGCAGGTTAAAGGTGATATTTTGGTTCCAGGAAGGAACGCTGATTTTAAAGTTCTTGTTTATAACCCAAAGGAAGGAGGGGAAACTATAGATGAAATAATTTATAAATCTAGCGACCAGGATTATGAAGATGTTCCTAATGGTCAACTATATTTTCAAATCGAAGATAATACCTGTGGTCAATATAATAATTTTACCGATGTGACAGATGCTACTTTTGGGTCAGGGGCTCCTTTAAGCTGTGATTCCGATGATTATTCTGATTGTGCTGCGTTTAAGATGAACGTGAGCGCTAGTCAGGGTGGAACAGGAACTTGCAGGATTGTGGTGAGGGTTGTAAATGATGATGGCAGTAATACATGTGAGACGACCGCCCGTTTTGTTAATATAGATCCTCCGCCAAGTCAGGGAACCGAGGCGGATGATCCTATGTGCAACATTGATTTTATTGGTCAGCGTGATTTTAATAAAATTTTTGACAATCCTTTCAGGGTTTTGGTTTATAACCCTAAAGTTAGCGAAGAATATATCGACCTAATAGAGTATAAAATCAGCTATTCTAGTGTACCCGACCAGACATTGTATGTGAAAGTAGACAGTGTGTGTGGTAGTTACGTAAATGAGTCTTTGGTAAATGTATCTAACGAAGTCTTTAATGAAGAGTATTGTGATCCAAATACGTATTATGATTGTGGTGCTTTTGATATGGATTTTAGGGTTAGCTCTGAGGCAGAGGAAAGCTGCACTTTGAGGGTTACAGTTGCCAATAAGTACGGGCAAGGAGTATGTGAAATTACTGAAAATTTACCATCGTTAGATCCGCCCGAGTCCGAACCAACGGAGGACCCTGAACCTACTGAAGAACCTCAACCGAGTGTAGACCCTGAACCAAGCTCAAGGCCATCCTTGATTAACTGCGACCAGGCTTTGGAGGTTGGACTTAACGGTTGGCAGGAAGAATATGAGGCGGATAGTGGAAGGAAGACTCAGGGGGACAATTATCAGGCTGATATTAATAACGACAAAGTTGTGGATATTATTGACAGATCAATAATCTTGGAGTGTTTAATTAATAATAATGTAATGTAAAGATGAAGAATAAATTGACAATTATAACAATGGTGGCTTTGGCAACTGTTTTGGTTTTAATACTGGCTGCTTTGAGTCAGAGACAAGATGTCAGAAGAAGTGCTTATTTTGCTAGCGGTAGTCTGCATTTATATTCAAGCGACAGCGAAGTCGATGTTGGGGATAGGATAGAGGCAGTGTTGAAGGCTGTTCCAGAAAACACATCAACTTTGATTCAGAATGTGCAAGCGATGATTTGCTATAACCCATCAGTGATTGATATTAGAGAAGATGAGGACGGATGGTTGACTTTAGTTTCTGGTAACTTTTTGGCAACACCAATAGTATTTTTCGAAAATTTAACGGCAAATCGGGAGTGCTTAAATTTAACGGCGGTATCTAACAGGCAAGGTGCAGAATTGAGTGGTGGAGTAGTGGATGTGGCCAGGATTAATTTTTATGCCATAGGAGCCGGTAGTGGAAATATAGAGATTGTCGCTGCTGATTCGTTGATTTCCGGACATAATCCCAATAATGCCAATAAAGGAATTGAAGTTAGCAGTGTGGAAAATTTGTCTTATTTGGTGACTGGTGGGCAGGAGGTTGAGAAGTTCGCTCGGAGTAACTGTAATACTAGTACGGGGAAGTATTCGTGTAGTGTATCGGCTACAGGAGAGTATGATACTTTGGCTGATTGTGAGAACTCAGATGGTTGTGAGATTGCCGGTAACAGTCCCGTATTGAACTTTAAATTATCGTTTGACGGGGTGACTGATTCAGCCGAGTGTGCATATGATTGGCCATTGGCGTTGACAATATTGGGAAACGGCGAAACTGCAGTATACCGAGATGTTATGGGAGTGAAGGTGGCCAAAGGAGATAGAAGGTTTTCTGTTTACGAATACAGTGTAGCTTTGGCGGGTTTTGACCAGACAGAAAATTTGGCGGTTTTAGTTAAAGGCCCGAAGCATTTACAGGTGAAGTATGCCAAGGACGGACAGAACTCTTTTTATGGTACTCCCGGTGGAGAATTGTCACTGACTCGGGACCAGACTAGCAGCCGGGTATATGATTTTAGCGGTTATCCGCTGTTGGCGGGTGACGTAACCGGACCGGACGGAATTCCTGACGGTACAATAAACGGTCATGATTTTCTTTATGTAAGAGATGTTGCGGCGGCGAGAAAGAAAAACTTACCCAATTTAGATATGGTGGACCTAGACGGAGATTGCCAGCATATATCACTTGACGTTACTTGGTTAATGCGAGCCTTGGATGAGAGGCAGTCGCAATTATATTAGGAAGAAAAATGAAAAATAATGAATTTAGTAAATTATTAATACCCTTGGTCGCCGTTTTGGTAATTATTGAAAGTATCGTACTGGTGACAAATATACAAGAGAAGAGAGATGTTGGGGGAAAGAGGGTTTTGACGGACAGCAAGACGGCTGAAAGCAAAACAGAAGCAGGCTGGCAAAAAGATGCTTTTGACATAATTTTTGGCGTGGACACTAAAACGATGGAGGTGGGTAAGAAATATACGGTTGATATGAGTTTGCTAAGCAAAGATGAATATTCGCTGGGGTCAATGGAACTTTATGTTAGATTTGATCCGGAGGCATTTGAGGTGAGCAATATAAATTATGATAAAAAGTTGGTTAAGCCAGATGTTTTGAGGGTGAGCGATAAGAAAGGAATTGTGGTGGCTAATTATTATATTTTGGACTCTGAGGGGTTGGAGCTTGATAAGGCAGAACATTATAGTTTGATTATGTTTGATGTTAAACCGAAAAAAGCCGGATCTTACGATTTTAAAATTAGTACTGGTAATGATGATGGAGAGTCTGTTACCATGTTTCTAGACAATAAAACAAGAAAGGAACTACCTTTCATAAGTAATAATTTATCTGTTAACGTAGTAAAGTAATGAAAAATAAAAAAACCGGATTATTGGCATTCGCATTAGTAGGCTTGATGTTGGCCGGCCATTGTTCGGCAGCCGTAGCGGCGCCACATTTTACACTAACTCCGGCGACAAATTCTGTAAGTGTCGGCAGTACTTTTTTTGTTGATTTGGGGGCTGATTCAGAGACGGAGCAAATTATTGCTATGGATTTGGTGGGAACTTTTGATCCAACAAAATTGGAAATCGTATCAATTGAGAAGAATAACACTACCGCTTATAACTTTGTTTTTGATTCGACAACTCCCATAATCCAAAACAGCAGTGGAAAGTTTGAGTCAAATCTGAGCCAAGTTGGGCAAAGCGTGTATGAAGGTCAGGTGGTTAAAGGTTCTTTACTTAGAATAAAGTTGAAAGCTAAGGGAGCGGGGGTGGCTAGTTTAAACTTGTCTTGTCAGGCAGGTTCGGTGACAGATTCAAACATGTTTAACCAAAATTCGGAAGATGTAGTTAGCTGTGCAGCCAATCAGAGCGGGTCTTATACAATATCAGCTGTCGGGGGTGATAGCGGATCAACTACAGAAGCTGAAACAACCGTAACTACGACAAGTGCGGGAGAAGAGCTGCCTCAAACCGGCGGGATAGCCAATACGATTGGTTTGGTAGTATTCGGAGCAATCAGTGTATTGGGCGCCGTATTGTTGAGATTCCTATGAAAGGTAGAGTAAATGTCAAAACGATTATAGTTTTGGTAATAATGGTATTGGTGGTGGTGTTGGGAGTGTTGGCGGTGAAGACGGTTCAAACTTATATGAGTGGTGCTGCCGAAGAAGTGAGCCCGAAGAATGTAACTGAAACATTGGAAGAAAATGGTAAGGGAGCTGTTATTTCTTGGATTTCAGATAAAGAATCAATGGGTGTTGTAGAATATGGGACCTCCCCAGCCTCACTATTACTTCGGGCAGTAGAATCAAACCCGGTAACTAATCATCAAGTATCCCTGTCGCCTTTAAAGTCGGGGACAACATATTATTATCGAATAAAGATAGGGGATGAGATATTTGACAAAGGCGGGATGCCCTATTATTTCAAAACAAAAGAAGAGGTTTTATCTCCTGAAAAAGAGGAGGCGGTACCAACGGTGGCACCAAAGGGAATGGAAGGAGAATCGGTCACAGAACCTGAGGGTGGAGTTAGCGGTACATGCAATAGGCAAACAGATTACAATACCGACGGTGTAGTAAATTCCCTTGATTATATTTATTGCATGAAAAACGGTGGCAGCAGCGGTATGACAGAGGAAGAGTCAACCCCTTCGGCAACGGTTACCCCACCTGAAGCCAGTGGTTCGGCCGATAGTGAATGCACCTCAGGTGTGGATTATGACGGTAATGGTGTAGTGAATAGCCTTGACCGAATCAGATGTTTACAAAAGCAGATATAATAGGTAAAATATTGCACTATTAAAGTAAGGAGGTGAAAAAATGCCCATAATCGTTAAGAAGAAAAAAGGCGAAAGTAAAGATGATGTTATCGGTAAATTCCGACGGCTTTGTCTTGAGGAAGATATTACTGAAGAGGTAAAAAAGAGGACTGCTTATTCTAAACCTTCTGAAGATAGATACGCTAAGAAAAAAATAATCTTGTGGAAAGAAAGATGCCGCAAGAGATCTAAAAATTCAAGAAGGCATGCTGCTTAAAGAGAAAATTAAAGCAGATAGTGTAGCAGCTTTAAAAGAGCATAATGGCCGTAAGGTGGAAGTGTTGAGGTATCTGGTGTCCTTGATTGATAAAAGAGAACTTCAGCTTCCACCTGGCAAAATGTCTGATGAGGAAGCTATAAGTGTTTTAAGGAAGGAACTAAAAAATAAGGAAGAATCAAGGGCGATGTTTGAGAAAGCCAGTAGAGCTGACTTGGTCGAAGAATTGGATTATGAGATTGCAATTGTTAAGGAATATTTACCCGAGGAGATGAGTGAAGAGGAAGTCGGGAAGATAGTGGGTGAAATTGTAGATAAAGTCGGTGGTAATTTTGGCATGGTAATGAGAGAGGTTATGCCTAGAATTGGAGGTAGGGCTTCGGGAGAGGTAGTATCAAGAATTGTTAGAGAAAAATTAGGTGAAAAATAGTTTTGAAATATTAATAAAGCATTCTAAAAATTGGGGCCTTGATAAGGGCGAAGTGGTGAGGGCGGCGATTAGTGCTTTGAAGAAAAAAGGTTTAAACAAGGATGTGGAATTGAGCATAGCTTTTGTCGGCAGAACAAAAGCAAAAAGGTTGAATCAGGAATATCGAAATATGGACTATATCCCTCAGGTTTTAGGTTTTCCTATGTCCAGGAAGAAGGATGAAGATGGAAAAATCAGGTTGGGAGATATTGTCATTTGCACCCAAAAACTTAAGTATGAAGCCAGGTTCCAAAACAAGACAGTATCCGAGGTTTTGGGGGATTGGCTGCTTCACGGGGTAGAGAATTTGCTTAAATGATATAAAAAAGCCTAATTGCCAAGCCAGCCGGTCTCTGGTTAAATGGGTAAGATGGCAATCTTTCATTTAAAGTATAGACCGCAAAAAATATCGGATTTAGATTTGGCGGATGTTGTGGAGGTATTTAATAATATTTTGGGAAGTGAAGATATGCCTCAGTCATTTCTTTTTGCAGGCCCCAAGGGAGCCGGGAAGACTTCAGCAGCCAGAATATTGGCAAGGGCTGTCAATTGTCAAAACAAAGAGGGAGTTGAGCCTTGCGGCGTGTGTCCCAATTGTAAAGAGATTTCATCCGGCAGCAGTATTGATATTTTAGAAATTGACGCAGCCTCCAACAGGGGGATAGAGGATGTTAGGGTGCTAAAAGATAAGGCTTATTTGCTGCCAAGTAAGCTGGCAAAGAAGGTATTTATTATCGACGAGGTTCATATGATGACAAAGGAAGCCTTTAATGCACTATTAAAGTTAATTGAAGAGCCACCAAAGCACACAATTTTTATTTTGTGTACAACCGATCCCCAAAAAATTCCAGACACCATATTATCGAGATTGGTGAGGGTTGATTTTAGAAAAGGAGACAAGAAAGAATTGTTGAAGTCATTAAAGAGAGTAGTTGAAGGCGAGAGGATTGAGGCAGAAGATAAAGTTCTAGATTTGATTGTTGAGAAGAGCGATGGCAGTTTTAGAAATTTGCACAAAGCATTAAACGAGATAGTGATGGGTTGTGGAAGGAAAGTTGACATGGAGAAGGTAGAAGCATATTTTAGCGGGAAAGGTGGTGATTATAATGAAGAAATTTTTGAGAATGACTTGAAAAGAAAAGATGTTAAAGCAATTTTGGAAAAGTTAGAAAACATGGCCCAAAGAGGAGTTAATTTTGTACTTTTCCGCGAGAGGTTGATTGAGTATTTTCAGAGTAAAATACTGGCGGCGTATGGGATTGGTGAGAAAAAGGAGGGGCAATTAACGGTAAGTGAAATGGTAAGGCTGATCAATTTGTTAATATTGGCAAGCCGGAAAGAGAGGGACGTTAATGTCGACCAGTTGCCCCTGGAATTAGCTGTGGTTGAGTTTGTCGGTGACGAGGGGGAGAGCGGTAACGGCAAAGAGAGGAAAAAAAGCAAAGCAGAAGCAGAACCCAAAGAGCCAAAAAGAGAAATCCGAGTAAAAAATAAAGCAACAAAGAAGGTTGCAGAAAGGCGGGAGATAAAAAGGGAGATAGTGCAAAGCGAAGTGACAGTGTCGATGGATATGAAAGAGGTTGAAGAATCGTGGGGGAATGTATTGCTGGCGGTAAAACCATACAACCATTCAGTAGAGGCTTTTTTGAGAGCTGTCAGGCCGAAGAAAATTGCGGCCAACGTACTTGTCGTTGAAGTGTTTTATCCTTTTCATAAAGAAAAGTTGGAGGAGGTAAAAAATCGAAAAATCGTGGAAACTGGTCTTAAAAAGGTGTTCGGCGTTGATCTGCAGCTTGAGTGTGTTTTAAGCAAAACCAGGAAGAAAGCTTTGGTAATTGATAATAATACACCAATCGAAGAAATAAGCGGTGAAGCGGAGGTAAAAAACGAGAATGACGGGAAGGATATCTATGATGTTGCCAAGGAAATCTTTGGATAAAAGCTATTTTAATTTTAGTTTTCTTAAAGTGATAAAATGGATAATTGTTATAGGTTTTTTTGGAAAATATTTATGTTTGATAAAGCAAAAATGTTGGCCCAGGCCATGAAATTGAAAAAAGCAGTAGAGGCTGAAACCGTTGAGGTGGAAGAGGGTGGTATTAAGGTAATTGCCAGCGGTGACCAAAAAATTAAGTTTTTGTCAATAAACGGTGTTGAGAACAAGCTTTTGGTGGATACCGTAAACAAAGCCTTAAAAAAGTCCCAGGAAGCAGCGGCGAAGAGGATGAAGGATATGGGTGGCTTGGAGGGTTTATTTTAAAAAGAAAAAGATGGCCCAATTTCCAGGTGCGATTAGTAAACTGATTGCCATGTTTGAAAGACTGCCGGGTGTAGGACCAAAAAGTGCCACCCGGTTAGTTTTCTATTTATTAAATACTCCGGAAAGTTATGTTAAGGAGTTCGCGGTAGCTTTGGAAGAGGTAAAAAGCAAGGTTAAGATATGTAAGGAATGTTTTTCAGTGAGTGAAAATGAGGTTTGCGATATCTGCAATAAGAACAGTAGGAATAAGGATGAAATTTGCGTGGTGGAGCGGGCAATTGACGTAATGGCTATAGAAAATACGGGAGGATATGAGGGTGTTTACCATGTGTTGGGTGGAGTAATAAATCCATTGGAGCATGTGGGACCAGACGACCTTAAAATTGAGGAATTATTGTCAAGGGTCAAGAACAGAGCAGCAAGTGGCGAGGTGGAAATAATTTTGGCAACTAACCCCACGATGGAGGGAGAGGCGACGGCTTTATATATAAAAAAGCAAGTAGAAGCTATAAGCGACAAGGTGAAGATAAGCCGGATTGGTAGTGGGCTTCCGATTGGGGCAGATTTGGAATATGCTGATGCCAGCACTTTGAGCCGGGCACTGGAAAGCCGAAGGTCAATTTAATATAGTAAAGTAATGAAAAAAATTATTCAGGATACGGTAGAGGCATTGGGAGAGATAGCAACAGAAACCGGTAAAGACGCGGCGAGTCAGGTTGGCGAAATGGTTAAGTTAAGCGGTAGAGAACTTTTGGGGGAGATAAATGAAATGAGTGAGGAAGAGATAAAAAAAAGGCAGGAGGAAGATGAAAAAGCCAAGACAGAAGAAGTAAACAAGATAAAAATGTCATTGCAGGGCGGAAGAAATATTGACAGAGAGTTGGAAGAATTGAATATGAAACAAAAGAGTGAAGAAGAACAAAAGGAGGAGGAGTTTCTTAAAAATATTGAGAAGCAGAGACGTGAGGAAGAGGAAGAAAGAGAGCAATTAATGTTGCAGCAGGAAAGCGGAAACCCGGCAAAGAGAAAGAAGAAGAGAGGCAGCGCTTTTGCCAAGGGGAAACAGGGGCAGGCGTCAACTTCGGATATGTCGGCTACCTCAGAGTTTCCTAAAAAAGCAGATTAATAGGATATAATTGCATAAATGGAAAAGATTTTTCTTTATAACACGGCTAGCAAAAAGAAGGAGGAATTCCGGCCAATAAGAGATAAACAAGTAGGAATATATTCCTGCGGGCCAACAGTGTATTCAAATCAACACATTGGTAATATGTACGCCTATACCATCTGGGATATTTTTGTAAGATTTTTGAAGTATGCGGGTTTTAATGTAACTTGGGTAATGAATATCACGGATGTAGGACACTTAACCTCCGATGAGGACAGGGGTGAGGATAAATTGGAAAAAGGGGCAAAAAAAGAAGGGTTATCGCCATGGGATATTGCCAAGAAATATGAAAAACAATTCATAAATAGTTTGGAGCTTCTAAACATTAACCGACCTGATTATTTGCCTCGAGCAACAGAACATATAAAGGAGCAGATTGATTTAGCAAGGAAAATTGAGGAGAGAGGGTTTGCTTACAAGACAAAGACCGGTTTAGTGTTTGACACGGAAAAGTACACTGATTATCCCAAGTTTGCCAATTTGAAATTGGAGGAAATGAATGTGGGCAGCAGGGTGGAAGTGGATGAAGAAAAAAAACAGCCTTGGGATTTTTTGCTTTGGGTAACAAATCAGCCGGAACATATCATGAAGTGGTCGTCGCCATGGGGCGAGGGTTTTCCTGGTTGGCATTTGGAATGTAGTGCGATGTCGACAAAATATTTGGGACAACAATTTGATATTCACACCGGAGGGATTGAACATATCGGGGTTCATCATACCAATGAAATAGCACAAGGTTATGGTGCCTTTGGGGAAAAGACAGCCAATTATTGGCTTCACAACGCCTGGCTAACACTTAAAGATGCGAAGATGAGTAAGTCATTGGGAAACGTGTATACTGTGGAGCAATTGAAGGAGATGGGGTATGAACCCTTAGCGTTTAGGTACTTAGTTCTAAGTTCTCACTATCGTAAGGGTTTGGTTTTTTCATTTGAATCATTAGAAGCGGCGGAGGTGGCGCTGAATAGATTGAGAAATTTTGTTGACAGTTGGAGGAGTGAAGGAGGAGAAGTAGATGAAAATTATAAAAAAGAGTTTCTGGGGGTAGTTGGAGATGACTTTGCGATGCCGGAAGGGTTGGCGGTGGTATGGAAACTGATAAAAGATACTAAAATTTCTAATGCAAAAAAAAGAGCTACTTTGTTGGATTTTGATCGAGTATTGGGTTTGGGACTGGGTAAGATAGCTAAAGAAGAAGTTCCAGGGGAGGTTTTAGAGCTATTAAGAAAGAGAGATGAAGCCAGGGAGAATAAAGAGTGGATCTTGGCAGATGAGCTAAGGGATGAGATAAATAAAAGAGGTTATTTAATCGAAGATTCGGCGGAAGGCAGCAGGGTAAGGAGAATAAAATAATATTGTATTATCGAGGATAATATGTTAATCTAGTGCGTCTATGAAAGATAACAAAATTCAATATCAAATTGTCTCGGTTTTGAATCCGAAAATTGAAGACAAAGAAAAAGAAGAAGTGATAAACAGAATCACATCCAGGGTTGAACAACAGGAAGCAAAAGTGGTTAAATCCGATCATTGGGGTAATAAGGAATTGGTTTATGAAATACAAGGATCAAAAAAGGGAGACTTTTGGGTTTTGGATGTTGAAAGTGAGAAGCCATTGGAGTTAAAAAACTTTAATGTGTTTTTAAATAGAGAACCGAACGTTATTCGTTATTTAATTTTGAAAAAGTAAGGAGATAAAATGCCCAGTCGATGTCTAAATCGAGTGATGTTAATTGGTAATTTAACCCGTGATCCGGAATTGAGGTATACGCCAGGCGGAATGGCTGTAACCTCGTTTGGGGTAGCTACAAATCGGGTATGGGTGACAAAGCAGGGAGAGCGCAAAGAAGATGCTCAATTCCATAGAATAGTTGCCTGGAATAAATTAGCCGAACTTTGTTCCCAGTTGTTGAGTAAGGGAAGGAGAGTGTTTGTGGAAGGCCGGATCCAGTATAGGGATCTAACGGATCAACAAGGTGTGAGGAAACAAATTGCTGAGATTGTAATTGACGATATGGTTATTTTGGATAACAAAGGTTCCCAGTCAAATGAATCCAGAGACGAAGCTGAAAATATGGGCTCTTCAAGCGGTACTGTGGCAGCGGAAGATGACGGTAAAATTGAAGATATTGTTATTCCGGATGAAATAATGGATGACAACGAAACAGAAGTTAAAAAAGAAGAAACTACTTCTGTGTCTGAAGAAAGCGGACAGACAGAAGAAGAAATGCCATTTTAATAATAAAGGATATTATGCCTAGAGCAAAAAGAGAAAAGATAACACCAGCTGTCAGGTCAAAAGAGTGCCAGTTTTGTAAAGCCGATATAGTGCCTTCATGGCAGGAGTATGAGGTTTTAAAAAACTATCTATCTTCAAGAGGAAGGATTTTGAGCTCCCAGTATACTGGTGTTTGTGTTAAGCATCAAAGAAAGTTGGCAAGAGCTATCAAGCAAGCCAGACATTTGGCTTTGGTGCCTTTTACAACTCAAGAATAGAAGCAAAATTTGAGCAAAAAGCCCTCCACATTTTATTGGGGGGCTTTTGTGTTTTATAATAAAATTGTGACAAAGCAAAAGAAAGTAAAAGCCAGGTGGGTAGTCAAGTTGCCACAGATGTCAAAGATACTGGTGGATAGAGGTGATGAGGTTAAGGTGAACAGTGTTCTTGCGGAAGTGGAGATGGGGGTAGTCGAGGTAGTGGACATGTCTTTCTTCTTTAACAACATTAAGGAGGACGAGGCGGAAGAGTTAAAGAAAACCTTTATAAATAGAGAGGTAGGCGTCGGAGAGATTCTTAGGGAGAAAAAGGGAATGTTTACCAAAAGTATTGTATCTCCGCAGGCAGGAGTGATTAAAGATATCGATGAGTTTTTTAATTTTGAGTATTGGCAAAAGGTTGAGGGAAAAAGAGAAGTTAGGAGTCCGGTGGGGGCAAGAGTGGTTGAGGTTAGCAATGAAAAGATAGTTTTGGAATTTGAAGCCGTGGAATTTAGCGGGGAAAGCATCACTGCAGGGAAGTTATGGTGTGAGGGAAAAATTGAATCTGTTGATAAGTTGGGCGATTTGAATTACCAAATGAAAGATAGGATTATAAAATGCAGTAATTTAAGCAGTACGTTACTTTTAAAAGCAGAAGTTTTGGGAGTTGGTGGGATTATTTTGGTTTGCCAGGAAGAGATAGAAGATTGGCAGACAAAATTACCAATAGTTAAGATGGAGGAAGATGATTGGGACAGACTGGAAGAAATGGTAAATGGCAATAAGAAGGCCGCCAGAGTTATGTTAAATTCCAAAACGGGGAGGGTTTTGGTCGTGGTAGAATGAAAGAATTGATGAAAAAAATTAGGAATATTGTATTGATATTAGCGTTGTTAACGATAAGCAGTGCCGCCAGTTTCAAATTAGGTGAGTATAGCGTATCCAGAGGATCTTCAGAGGAAAAGTTAGATTTGAGCCTAATGTGGAAGGTGAAAGGCCGTTTGGAGAGCCTGTTTTTGGAAAAAGAAAATATGGATGAGAAGGGTATGACTTACGGGGCTATTCAGGGAATGGTGGCAGCTTTAAACGACCCTTATACCGTTTTTTTACCACCAAAAGAAAACAAGAGCTCAAATGAAGATTTGGCGGGAGAGTTTGGCGGCGTAGGAATATCCCTGGGTTATAAAGACAAAACATTGGCGGTGATGTCGCCCTTGCCCAAAACACCGGCTGAGGCAGCTGGGGTGAAAGCCGGGGATTTAATCTTGAGGATTAAAGATAGCAATAAAGGTCTTGACAGAGACACTGTAGGAATTAGTCTGGATGAAGCTGTAGAAAATATAAGAGGGAAGGTGGGAAGTGAGGTGACTTTGACATTATTTCGAGAAGGAGGGGAGGGAAGTTTTGAAGTAATCCTTAAAAGAGATAATATTGTAGTTCCAAGCGTAGAGCTCGAATGGAAGGAGAATGATGGTAAGAATATCGCCTGGGTAAAGATGTATAAATTTACTGAGAGATTATACGAAGAGTGGGATGAAATCGTGGACGAAATAAACAACTCAAGAGGATCTGATTTTGGCGGAATCGTATTGGATTTGAGGAATAATCCGGGTGGTTATCTTAACGCCAGTGTGGAAGTGGCTTCGGATTTTTTGGAAAAAGGTGTTGTTGTTAAGCAAGAGGCTTATGACGGTTCTGTAGAGACTTATAGCGTCGATACGAAAAGAAAAGGTCTGTTGTGGGAGGAATTGGTGGTGTTAATAAACGGCGGATCAGCATCGGCTTCAGAAATTTTAGCTGGGGCGTTGAGAGAGCATGATAGGGCAAGGTTGGTTGGCGAGACAACATTTGGGAAAGGAACTGTCCAGCAACCGGAAAATTTCAGCGATGGTTCAGGTTTGCATGTTACAGTTGCTAAATGGTTACTACCAAGCGGTAAGAATATACACGATGAAGGTGTATCTCCTGATGTTGAAATCTCCGATGATGCTGAAACAGAAGAAGATGAGCAGCTTATGAGAGCTATGGACTTACTACTTGAGTAGTATTATAAAATAGTTATAATAAATTTGATTATGGAAGAAAAAACTGTAAAAGGATTTATGTTGGGTTTACTTATCGGTTTGTTATTGATGACTAGCGTAATCGGCGGAGCGGTAGCGGATAGGGCGGTGGGTTTTTCATTCTTGGATAAGTATGTTAAAAGAAACGAAAGCGGGCTTGCGAACGCTCAAGTGTCCAATAGAGAAATTGTTAATGAAGAATCAGTGGTAACGAAAGTAGTGGAGAGTGCAACCCCCAGTGTGGTAACTGTGTCAATCAGTAAGACACAGATAATCAACAGCAATCCATTTGATTTTTTTGGCGGTTTGTTTGGTTTTCCAGGAGGGCAAGCACAAGAGCAAAAAATTGAACAAGATATTGGGACTGGATTTATTATCTCGGAAGATGGGTTAATTGTGACCAATAAGCACGTAGTGTCGGACACCAGTGCCAAATACCGTGTGGTAATCGGTAAGGATGATGTGGCTGAGGTGGATAAAATCTATCGGGACCCAAGTAACGATTTGGCTATTCTAAAAGTAAATAAGAATGGATTAACACCGGTGGAGCTTGGAAATTCTGATGACTTAAAGGTAGGGCAAACAGTAATTGCCATCGGAACAGCTTTGGGTGAATTCAGGTCGACGGTGACAACAGGGGTTATTTCGGGATTGGGGAGAGGAATCGTGGCAGGATCGCCTTTTGAGGGGACTGAGAAACTGGATAATGTAATTCAAACTGACGCGGCGATTAATCCCGGTAATTCAGGAGGCCCGCTTTTTGATAGTAGCGGAAAAGTAATTGGGGTTAATGTGGCAGTGTCCCAAAGTGGCCAGAATATCGGTTTTGCACTGCCAATTAATTTGGTAAAAGATTCAATTGATAATTTTAAGACGACAGGAGCATTTGACAGACCATATATCGGAGTATCTTACCGAATGATTTCAAAACAAGCAGCTTTGCTAAATGAAGTACCGGCTGGAGCTTATGTACAGGAGGTGATCACCGGCAGCCCGGCAGAAAAAGCCGGTATTAAATCAGGAGATATTATTACAGAAATTGACGGCACAAGATTATCCGATGACAGTGACGGTTCTTTAACGGCTATCGTCAACAAAAAGAAAATAGGGGATAGAGTAAGAGTAAAACTATGGAGAGACGATAAGGATGTAATGGTTGATGTCTATCTCGAGCAGAGGGATATGAGTAACTAAGTTAAACCGTTTCAATTTCCTCTTTTTCGTCCAATATCGAAAGTTCCAGGAAAAGGTCCTCCAAATTACCCTGAAGGACTTTGTCTAAATTGAATGACTGGTCGATACGATGGTCTCTAACTTGATTCCTGGGATAATTGTAGGTTCTGATTTTTTCAGCCCTGTCCCCCGAGCCAATTGAAGCACGGCTGCTATTTATTCGATTTAATTTTTTATCCTCTTCGATTTGCCAAAGTTTAGCCCTAAGAAGATTCATTGCGATATCGCGGTTTTGCTGTTGGGAACGTTCTTGCCTGACGTTGAAGGTTAATCCCGTGGGTTTGTGAACCAGGCGAACGGCGGTAGAAACTTTGTTGACATTTTGACCACCGTGGCCGCCGGCACGGGTAGCAGTAATCTCAACATCATCAGGGTTTATAGTAATATCCCTGGCTTCAACTTCAGGGAAGACTACAACAGAGGCGGTTGAGGTTTGAAGGCGCCCACGCTTTTCAGTTACTGGAATGCGCTGTACCCGATGAGTGCCGGTTTCGTGTTTAAGCTGGCCATAAGCATCATAGCCACTGATTTTTATAATATTGTCATCGATTTGACTTACTTTCCAACCAAGCTTATTGGCATAACGGACGTACATGTTTTGCAGGTCTTGGGCCCAAAGGGCTGCTTCCTGTCCGCCGGGACCCAGATAAAACTCCATTACAGCGACATTTGGATTAATTGTTGGCATAAATTTAGGCCTTTTTAGCTTTTTTCTTGGATGTTTTTACTTGAGACTTAGCCTTACTTTCAGCGTATTCTTTACCTTGAGCTACTTTACGATTGAATTTATCAATTCTACCCTTGGTGTCAACAAATTTCTGTTGACCGGTGTAGAACGGGTGGCAGTTAGAGCAAACTTCAACTTCAATTTTTTCAACCGTTGAGCCAGTGGTGAAAGTATTGCCACAAGCACAGGTAACAACACATTTATCGTAAAATTTTGGATGAATTCCTTGTTTCATAGCTATCTATTATAGCAAATTATTTTTCATTTGTTCGATTTTATTATGGGGTTTTCCATTTTATAGAACGAACTGGATTAGTGCAACCATGCTCAAAATCATCTGGAGAAGATTTTTGGGGATGATTTAGACAGTTGGAGTAGGGTTCGTTGGTGCAATAATATTCGACTGCTTCATTGTAGTGAATAAGACAGTTGAAGCCATCGGAGCTAAAAATATTGGGATGACTATATTTTTTCTTTAGGCATCTTTGTCCGGGTTGGCATAAACTTTCACAAGGGGTACCCCAAGTCCACCAAACATAGCTGTCGCAGCTGAAATCCTGAACCTGATAACGATCGCATCCATAAATGGAGAATTTGTCAGACAGGAAAAAAGAGGTGGTTGGATAATTGGGGTATTCGGGATCATGACCACAGAGGTTGGGTGTGGGACTTAGTTCCCCAGGAGAGTTTTGTTCTGGTGGGTTTGATGTGGAGTTGTGGGTAAAACAAATATAGCAATCTGAAGTATCAGTGAGAATTGAGCCTGAAGAATTATAAAAACACAGTTTGGGATTATTTCTAAATGATTTTGACTGGGGTCGAAAACATAGGGAATAGGAGAGGGGGCTTGGATTTGCTGTAAGAAGTACAGGAGGTAAGCGGACGGGATCGATTACAGAATCTTTTAGCTCGGATGATTGAACTAACTTTTTGGCGATATCTTGGGCTTCGGGTGATTCTAAGTCTTTGGTGTTAATAGTAAATGTGAACAAGGGTTTGGAGTTAGAAATATGGTAGCGGCTGATGGAGGAAAATATTTCCGAGGTGTAGTTTGTTGTGGAAGCGTCTTGCCCTTTTTTAATTTGCTCAATAGGATTGATGGTAATTATAATAGCTATCAGTATAGTACTAACTACAGACGTAATTAGGATTATTTCTATTAAGCTTAGTCCAGAGGACCCTTTAACCATTAATCTATGAGATTAGGTTTATCATTTCTTTATAACTTACAGTTTTTTGTTCTCCCGATGTCATATTTTTAACAGTAACCATATTTTGTTTTACTTCGTTTTCGCCAAGAATAGCTACAAAGGGAATATTATTGCTGTCAGCATATTTGAATTGTTTTCCAAATTTGTCCTGTTGAGGGTAATAAAGGGTCGGAATTTGCTGGCTTATTAGTTTTGAAGCTAGTTTTATACTATTTTTTTCAGTGGAGGGTCCGAAATTGGCTATCATAATTTTTGTTTTTGTCTTGGATAATTTTGGCAATAGGTTAAGTTCGATAATGCAGTCGACAATGCGATCGAGCCCAATGGTTGTGCCGACCGCTGGCACGTCTGGACCGCCGAGGGCTGAAACTAAATTGTCGTAACGACCGCCTCCTGTGATGGAGCCTATTTTAGGCTCTTCGACGTAGGTTTCAAAAATCGGACCGGTGTAGTAATCGAGACCTCTGACCATAGTCGGGTCAAAAGTGTAAGCATTTTGGGGTACACCAAAGTCCTGAATCTTTTCAAAAACTAGTTTTAGGTAATCATCCGGCTGAGCTGTTTTGATATATTCAAAAAGGCGGTTGGCAGTGGTTTTCTCGAGGCCTTTTTCAGTGAGCTCATTTGTTACTCCATCTCGACCGATTTTTTGGAATTTATCAAGACTTTGAAGTACCGAATTTCTATTGTTTTTTATACCGCATTGGTCCAATATTTGTGATAAAACCTGCCGGCTATTAATGCGAATAGAATACTTCTTAAAATTTAGTTTTTGGAGAATGGTATAGATAATAGCAACAAATTCGGCATCAGCAACAGGAGATTTGGATCCGAAGGTATCTATATCACACTGTAGCACTTCGCGGTATCGGCCTTTTTGTGGTTTTTCGGCACGCCAAACCGGTTGAAGCTGGTAGCGTTTGAAAGGTAGGGGGATTTGGTTTTGATATATTGCCAGAACCTTGGAGACAGGAACTGTCAAGTCATAACGCAAGCCGACTTTGCGGCCACCCTGGTCTTCGAAGGAGTAGACTAATTTATCGGCTTCTTCTCCATATTTGCCCATTAAGGTTGAGGCATACTCAAGGGTGGGGGTTTCCAGAGGTTGAAAGCCATAACTTTCAAAAACTTCAATTAGCAAACTTTTAACATAGTTTCGGATAACCATGGTGTTGGGAAGGAAATCGCGAAAGCCTTTTAGAGTTTGTGGTTTAGATTTCATATTTTGATTGTAACATTAAAGAAAAAGCCCCATCAGGGGCTTGTTTGGGGTGGTATAGCGGACTTGAACCGCCAACCTTTCGCTCCACAGGCGAATGCTCTAACCAATTGAGCTAATACCACCATGTTTAGGGTACTTATAGTATAGGAGATAAGGCTATAAAATAAAAGTATCTGCGTAGAACCGGGCTATTGTTGAGGAGTTGGTGTGGTTGTTTCGGTTCCTAAATGGATTATTTTTGTAGCGTAGAAGGTATTGGCCATTTTTGGATCCGGTTGGATAATACAGATGACCTTTTTACCGGCTTGGATGTCAACTGTTAACTTTTTGCCATTCTGGTTGACAATGGCAGTCTTGGTATCCGTTTTAATTTGAAATTGCTGATCTTTATTTTTACTGGGAATAAGAACAAACACCGGTGAAGATTGGGAAGCATCAACGATATTGCCAACGACAACCTGTTGCTCATTTTCTAAAGTTTCCAGGTCGACAAAAATTAGTCTTTTGGCGTCGAGAATGCTTTGTTGAGTTAGATAACCCATTGCTAATATTCCTTGCCCCACCTCGATGTCTTCGAGTTTTGCCTTATTTCTTTTCTCATCAATGATTGTAGTAGAGTCGTCGGTGGTTAGGGTATAGTTTTGAGATTTATGGGTTATGGAAATTTGATTTCCATTTATTTGGGTAACAGTACCGATGAAACCCTTTTTACTAGATTCAGGATCGGTTATGTCTTTAATTTTTTCCATTACTTTTTCCTGAACAACCTGACGAATTTTTTGGGCTTCTTCAAGGATGGCCGGGCTGGATTCGTTTGGGGTTGGGGTAGGGGAAGCGGCAATAATTTGAGAAGGAGAAGTTAAAAGTGACCAGACTAGCGTTAAAAGTGAAATAATCATTTTTTAAAACTGGGCAGTTGAATATGTAACGGTTAATTGGCTTTCGGATTGGTTATCTTCAGGATCGACTGATGTAATTTTGATTAAATTGACCCCCGATTCAATATTGACCTGGATTTCAAACTTACCATTTTTGTCGCTGAGTGTGGAAAAATCACCTAAAGGAGTGATGGCGATAACGGTACTGTCAGCGGAAGTAGTTCCTGAAATTGTTAATTTTGAAGTTGAGACGATGGAGTTGTCAGACGGTTCGTTTATTGTAATATTTGAGCCGGTGGCGGTTGTCAGCGTTGAGGAAGAATCGCTTGAGGTGTTTTCTGACTTCGATTCAGGATTTTCAGCTAGGGTAGGGATGGGCGTAGGTTGGCCTTGGGAAGAAGGTTTGGAACTGTTTTTAAGGGCGAAGTAGCCGCCGGTTACTCCAAATCCTAATAGAGCACCAAGGGCAATAGCTAGAAAGAGTTCTTTGATCATAATAGGTTATTTTAAGGTCTGATAAATGATAACACAAGTAATTTTGGAGTGATGATAGAATTACTTATATGGAAATAAGAAGAACCGGAAAGAACGCTGTCTGGATTAAGGGAAAAAAGGAAAATGTTTTTATTAATCCAAGCGAAGATAATTTAAAGCTTAAGAAGTATCAGCCAACAAGGATTGTTATGTTTACAAGCGAAGAGTATGACTTTATGGGTTTGGATAATAGTGCCGTAATTATTAGAGGTCCAGGCGAGTATGAGGTGGGTGGGGTGGAAATTCTAGGAATTAATGGAATGAAGGGTTATGTTTATACAGTAAATGTAGACGGGGTAACAGTGGGGGTGATGGGTGAGATTGACGAGCCGTTGTCCGATAAGAAGATTGAAAAGATAGGTGCCATGGACGTACTGTTGATGGAAATTAATAATAGTGAGAAAGTTAATACCAAAACTAAAATGGATTGGGCTAAAAAATGGGGAGCCAATTATGTAGTGCCAATAGGCTATGAAGAAGGTAACAGTGAATTTGGAGAGTTTTTGGATGCCGTTGACAGAGAAGATGCTCAGAAAGTCGATTCTCTAAAAATTGATAAACTTGAAGATTTGCCGGAAGGAATGGAAGTAGTTATACTCGAGCAGCAATAGAAAAAATGAATGAAGCGGTAAGAATACCACCAAACTCAGAGGAAGCCGAGCTGTGCGTTTTGGGGTCGATACTGATCGACAATGACGCAATGCTAACGGTATCCGAATTTTTGAGGTCGGAAAATTTTTATAACGCCAATCATGGTTCTATATATGAGGCCATGATGAAGCTGTATGAGAACCGGTTTCCTATTGACATTGTGACAGTATCAGAAAAATTAAAGGAACTAAAGTTGTTAAAGAGGGTAGGCGGTAAGGCCTTTTTGACAAAATTGGCCAATGAGGTGCCGACGGCTGCAAATGTGGAAAGTTACGGCAGGATCATTAAGGCTTTGTCTGCCAAAAGGGAGTTGATTTCGGCAGCAGGTAAAATAGGTGAGATGGCTTTTGATGACGGTATGGCCGCTGACGAGCTTTTGGATGCAGCTGAACAAGCTGTGTTTTCTTTATCCCAAAAACATTTAAAATCGGTACCGTCGTCAATCAAGGAAGTGCTGACGGCCAGTTTTGACAGGCTCGATGAGTTACAAAAGATGGGAAACGGATTGAGAGGGGTACCGACAGGCTTTAAAAACCTTGATAGTTTGCTTGCCGGGATGCAGAACAGTAACTTAATCATTTTGGCGGCAAGACCTGGAGTTGGTAAGACGGCTTTTGGTTTAAATATCGCCAGGCATGTATCCGTTGAAGAGAAGCTACCAACTTGCGTTTTTTCTTTGGAGATGAGCAAGGAGGAATTGGTGGACCGTTTATTGGTGAGGCAGGGGCTAATCGACGCATGGAAGCTGAAGACCGGTCAATTATCCGAACACGATTTCGGATCGTTGTCGGAGGCAATGGGAATACTGGCGGAAGCTCCTCTTTATATCGACGATACGCCGGGACTAACGGTAACAGAGCTAAGAACAAAAGCAAGAAGGTTACAGGCAGATAAAGGAATAAAATTCATTATTATTGATTATTTGCAGTTGATGCATGGAACGACCAGGGACAATAGGGTGCAGGAGGTTTCAGAAATATCTCAGGGTTTAAAGAATCTTGCCAGGGAACTAAATGTACCGGTTTTGGCAGCGGCGCAGTTATCCAGAGCAATGGAGGCCAGGGGGGGAAAGCCGCGGTTGTCGGACCTCAGAGAGTCGGGGAGTATCGAACAGGATGCCGATGTGGTGATGTTCTTGCACAGAGAGAGCGAAGATGTAAGGGAGATGGTGACTTGTAACATCGAAAAACACAGAAATGGTCCAACAGGCCAATTTAACCTATTCTTTAACGGTAAACAAGTCAGTTTTTTTGATGTGGAGCAGAAGGCGGAGTAATCCAATTTTTGGTATACTAGGAAAATTTTTGAAATTGCCGGAGTGGCGGAACTGGTAGACGCGCACGACTCAAAATCGTGTGGCAGCAATGTCATCTGGGTTCGACTCCCAGCTTCGGCACATACAAATATCTACGATGTTGTTATAGAATATATATAGATGCAATTTGGAATTATAAGAACTATTGGAGTAATTTTATTTCTTTATTTAACTTGGAGAAATTCAAGAGAAGATTTTGAGGATGATAAGCTGATATCCTATTCCTGGGTGAGTTTGCTGGCATTTTTAATTGGCGGCAGATTAGCATTCGGATTGATTAATTGGGGGGTCTGGAATGATTCAATTGCCAGTTGGTTCTTGGTATGGCAGAAACCGGGTATGAACTATATGGGCGGATATTTAGTTTGGTTTATGGCATCATGGTGGTATGCAAATAATAATAAATGGAAAGTATGGTCATTTATGGAAGACAGCATAGTTAATTTCGGTGTGATGATGGCATTTTTTATCGGAGATGAATTATTGAGGTCAAATTTTAACTTAACTGCGGCAAGTGTATTGATGGTTTTGATGATAATCGGGGTGCTAACAATGATTGTGTCCAAAAAGTACAGGTCTTATGTATGGTATAAAAGCGGAAAAAAGGGTTTTATATTTTTCTTTACTAATGTATTATTTTGGTTGTTTTTGGCCTTAAAGGGAGTTCTGTTTAAGGATGGTTATTTTATTTCAGGCATATATTTAACAGTTGGTTTGATTTCTTTGATCGGATTGTTTATTCTTGGAGAAGTGCTTGATATAAAATTTTTAAATGTTGTTGGTATGAGGAGAAAAAATGAAAAATAGTGACAATTCTTCCGACTTAAAGTTTCCCAATAGTTTAATTAATCCGATAAAAAAGTTTCTCGAAGAAGAGATTATCAGGTTGAAAAGAAGAGAGAAATCCCTAAAGGAGGGTGATCCTTTTACGGATGTTAACAGAGATATCGAAAACTCGGTAGAGGAGGATGTAGATGAACAGATGGGTCACTTTGATGTGGAAGTAAAAGTTAATTTTATTAGAAAACAGATAGTTCAGCTTAGAAAAGCTCTGACAAGAATTAAATTAGGGAAGTATGGAACTTGTGAAAGATGCGGAAAGATGATCGATACCGATAGGTTGGCTGCAAAGCCAGATGCTACAATTTGTATCGATTGTGAGAAAGAAAGAGAATCATAGGATAACAATACTAATTCTGCTGACCATAGGGCTTTGGGGTTACCACGGATTGTTGTCAAAATTCAGTGAGGATTTGCTCAAAAATAGAGGATTTAGCTTTGGGTGGTGTGATGGTATGGGATGGTTGGCTTTACCGCTTTATGGAGTGGTGTTTTGGAAGGTAAGAAAGAAGTTGTCGGTGGGTTTGATATTAATTTTGGCCGGTGGCGGGGCAAATTTAGTTGACAGAATGTCTTACGGGTATGTACGGGATTATTGGTCCTTGGGAATAATAAACGTTTATAACAACATAAATGACTGGTTTATTGTGATGGGAACTGTTATTTTTATTTATAACTTATGGAAGAGAAAGTCAAAATAATTTTTGAAGACAAATACTTAATAGTTGTCGAAAAACCAAGTGGTTTAGTAACAACAAGAGAGGGGCGGGTGGGAAAGGAGGATACTTTGGAAGATTGGTTGAAGAATGAAAAAAAAATTAAGTTGAAGAGATCGGGGATTGTTCATCGTTTAGATAAAGATACTTCCGGTTTGCTTGTAGTGGCTAAAACTCAGGAAGTATTGAATGGGTTATCCGGAGAGTTTAAGAAGAGAGAGGTGGAAAAGCGTTATCTGGCAATGGCAGGAGGGGATCTGCCTAATAGAGGCGAAATTAGAGTGCCTATAGGCCGCTTGCGTTATGGATTTGGTAAGTTCGGAGCTAGTGTAGAGGGGAAGAAGGCAGTTAGTATTTTTGAAGTTAAGGCCAAGTATAAGATAAACGGGAAAATGTTCAGTTTAGTGGAGGTAAATTTAAAGACAGGCAGAACTCATCAGATAAGAGTGCATATGGCGTATATGGGGTGGCCGTTACTGGGTGACAAATTGTATGGAGGCTTGGAGTTATCCGGTTTTGGCAGACATTTTCTTCATGCTTGTAAAATTAAATTTACCCATCCCGTTGGGAAAAGATTGTTGGAGTTTGACTCGCCCTTAGCACCAGAACTTGAGGAGGTAATTTCCAGAAGTGAAAAAATATAAATATACGATATTGTTAGGATTAGTTATTTTCGGGGCATTTTTGTTTATAAATTATTCAGATCTAATTTTAAATGGCGTTTGGGATGGCAGGAATGATTTAAGATTGGGGATAGTGAGTAAAGATAGAATAGCGATGGTATCTGTGTCTTTGGAGAGAAAAATGATTAACGCGATAAAGATTGAGCCGGATGTTCCGTTATGGGTGCCTAAGGGGCCAAGTTGGTACCGGACCGACAGAATTGAAAAATTGTTGACTTTGGAGAAAAAGAAGGATCTGGCTTTTGAGATACTTTTTTATAATTTTGGATTTATTAGTGATAGGGTGCTGTATCTTGATGATTTAGATTCATGGCGGGATGCCGGATTGGCTGTAAAAGAGCTGGGGTTGGTGAATTGGTTGAGATTGAGAAGGATGAGCGGGGAAATGATTTACAAGGAGGAGGCGGTGTCGAAAGACTTAAAAGAGGAAGCCGCGATACTTGACGAAGTGATGATGAGAGATTTTGCTGATAATAGGATATTAAATAGTGACATTAAGATAAGTATAATCAATACAAGCGAAATATCAGGTTTGGCAAATTTTATTGCCACAAAGCTTGAATGGGCGGGGTTTTCGGTGATAGGAGTTGAAAGCAGTGAGAAGGTGGTGGATGATTGTTTGATGGTGAAAGGAAGAACAGAAGTGGGCGATTATTCTCTGAAAGTTTTGGAAAATTTATTTGGTTGTGAGGTTGAAGAGGGCAATAACCAATACGAGACTGAGTTGTATTTTGGAGAGAGGTTCGCAGAAATGTTAAAATATTCAAGTTACAGACAAAGTTTTTAGCAATATATGTCAGGACATTCAAAGTGGGCTAACATCAAGGAAAGAAAGGGGTCGCAGGATAAGAAAAGAAGCGAGTCTTTTACAAAAATGTCAAAAAATATTTTGACAGCAATTCGTATGGGTGGTGGTAATACTAATCCGGACATAAACGGACACTTGAGGAGCGCCATTGATAAGGCACGGGAAATAAATATGCCTAAAGAGAATATCCAAAGGTTGATTGAGGGTTTTGAAAAAAGAAAGGCAAATTTGGCAGCTTACACCCTTGAAGGGTATGGCCCTTACGGAGTGCCTTTGGTGATAGAAACGGAAACGGATAACAAGAATCGGACGTTGGCAGAGATAAAGTCCATTCTTAAGAATTATGAGGGGAGTTTGGGTGAAAGCAATTCAGTAATGTACCAGTTTGAAAAAAAGGGGGAGGTGGAGTTGGATAATATTAGTGAGGAAGACCAGCTGGAACTAATTGATTTTGGTGCATGGGATTTTGAGGACAATACGGTTTTGGTTAACGTGGAGAGTTTGGCTGACTTTGCTAATAAGGTAGAAGAAAGTGGAAGGAGGGTGGTTAGGTCAGAAGTGGTATTAAGGCCGACAGTCCCAATTGTATTAAAGAACGAAGACGAAGTTAACAGAATTTTAGAGCTGGTAAGTGATCTTGAAGATAATGAAGACGTTATAAGTGTTTCAGCTGGTTTTGATTATGGGCAAGAGAGCTAAATATATCGTTTCTTCTTTGTTGTCGGCACTGGGGTTTTATCTTTTAATTACATTGCCTTATGAGTCGCACTACTATGGATTATTGGCCGGAACAATTTTGATTGCTGTTTGTTTTTGGTTTGGTTTGGGTATAATTTTTGATAAGGACTGGTTTACAAAGATGATGGCGGTGATATTGCCGATATGTTTTTTTGTGGGTTCCGGGTTATTTGTAGCTTTGCTACCTTTGGGAGCGTTAGGATCACTTGTATTAAGCATAATTTTTGGAATAATCTCTTATTTTGTATTTCTTGTCGAAAATGTATTTTTGGTGGCGATAGGCTATAAAACCGTACCTTTATACAGGGCAGCTTATACGGTTAGCTTAATAATATTACTTCTTACCTCGTTTTTACTTTTTAACAGTATTTTGTCTTTTAGATTTAATTATGGAATAAACATGCTATTAGTTTTTTTAATTTCCATACTGGTTTTCTTATACCAATTTTGGGCTATCGCTATAGAATTACCCGATGATGGGAAGGGTAAAAATATCGTGGTATATGTGTTGGTTCCGGCGTTATTGGTGTCGCAACTGTCTTTGGCTTTTTCGTTTTGGCCGGTAGGGATATTTAAGGGGTCGATATACTTAGTGTCGTCCATATATGTACTTAGCGGGTTGCTGCAGGCTGATATCAGAGACAGATTATTTAGAAAAACATGGCTTTCTAGTGTATGGATCGGGGTAGCAATTCTCCTGGGTATTGTAATAATGACAAGTTGGAAGTAAATTAAGCCTAT
>JBMNON010000047.1:0-2711 GCA_050943115.1 Patescibacteria group bacterium | reverse complement strand
AGTGAGATCCAAAGTTTTACTTGTGTAAATGTATGTCTTGCTATGATTTTCATAAATATTGTTTATGTTATCATATCCGATACGCATCTGTGCACTGAGACCTTTCACCCAAGAATTCAGACTCTGACGTAAAGTCATGTCAGTCATCAAACCACGGGTATGATTCTTGTAATATCCTGCGCCACGTGACTCACCTACAGGGTTCACCGTTCCTGCCCATGTGGAATTTCCACCAAACGTTTCATTACCTGTAACAGCAGGGTATGCCGCAGAAGGAATACTATAGACCATATCCCAGAGATTCACATTATTTCCCGGTAAATTGGTTTCAGCAAGATAACCAAGGATATTTGTCTTCAATAATGTTGTCGGAGTAAGATTTATATCGAGATTAATTCTCATATTGCCCTTCACATACTTCTGATTGGTGGAATATCCGTCATTAGTATTAGGCTCCTTTATGAAACCATTGTCATATAGCAAGTTTAACATGGCATAATACTTAAACATATTACCACCTCCTGAAAATTCACCTGTGAGTTTACTTGTAACACTATGATTTCGGAATGTTTCATCAACCCAGTCGGTATTAGCATAATAATCAGGCAAATTGCCATTCTTGAAAGCATCAAGTTCGGCATTCGAATAACGAGGAGTAAGTCCGTCATTGGCACGAGCCTCATTCATGGCATTGGCATAAGTATAGGCATTGGCAAACTTAGGACTGTTTACAAATGTATTTACGCAATGATCAAAGGTGAACTTTATCTCCTTTGAATTAGACTTACCACGCTTTGTAGTTACCAAAATGGCACCGTTGGCACCTTTATATCCATAAAGAGCCAAGGCTGCAGCATCTTTCAACACAGTAACACTCTCAACTTCTTCCGGCACAAGCATATTCATAGAACGTTCTATGCCATCGACCAAAATGAGAGGAGAACTTCCAGAAAGGCTCTGTAATCCACGTACATAGAACGTAGGATTGGCCAACGTACTATAAGAAGAACTGTTCTGAAGCGAAATAAGTCCCAGTCCCTGTCCGAGAATACTGTTGCTTACATTAATTGCACTTCGACGATTTATCGACTTATCGGTAATCACAGAAGCTGAAGCAGTGGACTGTTCACGAGTAAAATTAACATTTGCACCCACATCAATCGGCTGGTTCTTATAAGTCGTTGTATCTTTTTGTGCTGCCGCAGGCAAATTGAGACTTGCAAGCAAAACCAGCACTAATATATTATTCTTGTTCATTTTTAATTTTTCTTTATTATAAAGAACTATAAATCACATAAACTCTTTAATCTAAACCCATAATAGGCAATGATTACCAACCTGGATTCTGAACCATATACCCTTTATTTATTTCTGTCTGAGGGAAAGGCATCAAATACCACTTCACGTCATATCCGTTCCACCAGTCACGGGCACCGGTTGTAATGTCTGCTCTTTCAAAATCAAAATAAGATGGCTCATAATAAGACGCAGTACCTTTCTTTGAGCCCTTTCTGTCACCATTATACCATTGGTTCTCACAACGTTCCCATTTTCCAGAGTTCTTCACTAAACGATATATCTTCAGCATGTGAAGTTTTGAAGCAAAAACGTCAGCGCATTTATAGCGGGTAAGATCCCAATAGCGTGAATTTTCAAAACCAAGTTCACAGGCACGTTCCCGCAAAATCTCATTAATGAGATTTTCTTTATTGGATATAAGATTTTCCTTTGGATTGCAAGCTGCCAGTCCGCCAAGTCCTACACGGCTGCGTATGACATCAACATATTCCAATGCCTTGCCGTTATTATCATCAGCTTGTACCAAAGCCTCAGCATAAGTGAGATAAAGATCAGAGAGGCGCAAGTATGCCCACTGATAAGACTGACGCAAATAAGCAGACATGCCATTGTCTACAATATACTTATTATGGCAATAACTTGTGCCATAAGCACCACCCTGTGTCTTTGGACCTGTTCCGGCAGTAGTACCACCTATCCACATTTCATAGTTCTGACCACTCATCTTGCCATTGGATATACTGGCACCATATAAATCTCCATTCACCTGAACTGTTTCATAAAGACGTGGGTCACGAGTATAAGTTCTATTTTGCAACATTTGCTGACTGGCAACAGTATCACCTTTTATAAACATGTGTTGCAAACTCTTGGCAGAAGAAGGCCTCATAGCCTCAGACTCTTTCCAATCAAATGGTGTACCATCAGCCCAAGGGAACATCTCAACATATTCCTGAGTGGCATTATATCCTTCACGTTCTCCACGACACTGTAACTGCCAGTAATTTTTAGAATCCTTACTGTTCATTGTTCGTGTAGAGAGAAGGATTTCCTTACTGGAACGATCAAAGTATGCCTGACGATAAGCATAACGATAGGCATCTTGAGTCTTAGCCTTTGGCTGAACAAGCTCATACCCGCCATTTGTTGACAGAGAACTAAAGAATTCATCACACGCCTTACGGCAACGTACCCAACGCTCTTTACTGTAATTGCCATACCACACCAAAGTATCGGCAGCCATTGTATATTTGCCACTGTAATAAGGCTGGTCTGCATTGAAAATAGGTGATGCTGCAAACTGAAGCACCTTACATTTTAATGCCATGGCAGCAGCTTTAGTCCAACGTCCACCATTAGTTGAAAGTTCATCATCAGAATACTGCCATGGAAGAGTCGACGTGGCAATGGCA
>JBMNON010000046.1:0-2798 GCA_050943115.1 Patescibacteria group bacterium | reverse complement strand
AAAGTACAAAACTATGTTCAACTCGACATCCTGACCAAGGAGATCATTGATTATTACAACCATTTTAATTATTTAACTTGATCGATGTAGAGGTGTACTCACATTAATTGTTATTCAGTATTCCGATTGTTCATATGCGGGTCTTTAGAGAGTTCTTCATGGACCATCGTAGGATTCATAATAGGTGTTGTTAGTTGAATGGTGACTGGTCCCAACAGTCCCGATTTAATCAACGGAACTTGTGCCCACGGATAGCGTGTTTGGTCGCCCGTTTCCATGGTAGGTGCAGGGATTATCGTCGTCTTCATATTGGTATTTGTATACTTCTCACCTGTTAAGGCATCTCCTGTAATTCGATTCGACCAGGTGTTGCCCACTTCAACTCGAATGCTGTTATCACCCTGCTTGAGGAAGCCCGTTATGTCGAAACGATACGGTTTTGTCCAACTGATACCGAGATGTTGATCGTTTAGCCACACATCGGCAACTTTCGATAAATCACCCAGATCAAGAAATATTTTAGAACCTTCTATCGGCACGTCTTCATTGAATGTAAAGACTTTCTCGTACGTGGCAATTCCGGAATAATATTTAACACCATCTATTTTAGAATCGGTCCATGAGATTAGTTCCGGGAAGATAACCTTTTCGGGAGCTCCCCAACCTTGTGTAAACGACAATTCCCATGGTCCTTCAAGCTGAAAGCAGGAGATTTTATTCTCTATGGTAATTGTCTCACTCTTACCAATTAAGGTGAATTTGCCCTCTTCCAAAATGTGAATACCCTCTGCTGTAAATTCGAAATTGGGAATACTTCCGTTATTACCGGATAAAGCGGTATATGAGGGTAGCTTTCCAGTGTCGCGAAAAACAATAAGGTAGGATCCGTAAGGGGCTAATGTAATAGGTACGGAGATGTATTTCTCGTCCCAACTAAAAATAGATACCGTCGTAATCTCACCAGTAACTGGATTCCATATTTCAGGATATTTGTTCTGTTGCCTGAACTTGATGTCTTGTGAGATGGTTCTATTTTGCGCGTTGCGAATGAAGTAGATATCGACATTCTCTTTCCCGAAATGGATATAATCGATGAGGTCCTGTTCAAAACCCTTGTAATATATATCGGAAGGCAGATTCATAGCCTGCAGCAATTCCTGTGCTGTGACTCCGGAAAGGATCTTGCCCTTACTACTTGGGAAGTTTTTCGGTATACCGTTGTTAGTTGCCCATAGGTCATCGATCATTCTCTTCGACTTTCCGTCTGGAGTAACTCCATCTATTTTGGAAGGTTTGTTTCCCACAATAATGGCTCCTTTATCAACCAATTCGTATAGTTTCTTCAGAACGCTAGAAGTGAAATTGTCTTCATCTTCTAAAACAAGCAAACTGAATTCTGCTCCGCTTGGAAGTACCAATTTCCCTTTATTCACAGTCAGCTTTTTAAGTAATACCTCTGTATTGATTACTTCGTAATCGTAGCCAGGACCCACTTTAAAGTGAGTGTTTTTAGGGCGTGCAGCATTGGGTACCTTATCGCCATAATACCAAACGACATCGGCTTTAAAATCACTTTTCTGAAAGACAGCAGAGATGCGGGAAACGTAGTCTATAAAAGGTTTTGCTTTTGACCACCATACTCTCTTCGTGTTAAAGTGAGTACCTGCAGTATATACATATCCCGGATAACCAGAATTGGTAATATTGTGGCTAAACCCATGAAAAACAGCACGATTCATGCCTTCACAAAAAGCTCTGTCACCAAAAGGTTTCATGTCACCTGGTCCCTCTTGCCAATGCATAAACGAGGTGAATGCTTCCATTTCTACCACTCCCTTTTGGTAGATGTGCGATGCTGCGGCAGTCTCTTTTACAATGCGTAAGATATCGATACTGTCGTTTTTATCCTTGTAAAAGCGTGAGTGGTTTATCCAAAATTCACCTCTGGGGATGTCGATGGTACCCTGCGCTTTAAGTGGATCAGCAGGTCCGTTATAGAGTGGGTAGCCGGGACCTCCGGCTTCGCTGTTTATTTTTAATCCATACCGATGACAAATTTCTCTACCTTTCTTGTACAGATTATTAATCATTAATTCGGATAAGGTTTTCTTGAAATCAGTATCTACTTTTGCGGCAGTATCTGCATCAAAAATATCCGGTTCGAAGAAGAGGGGAAGGTATTTTTCAATTTCATAACCATGTAATTCTTTGAATGCCTTCGGGAGGGTGGGTGTCCAGACTTGTCCCCTAGCTTCATAACTGGCTAGATAAAAGCTTTTCAATGCCGTATTACTGATATCACCTAAAACAGATTGCAGGCGATCGACAAAATACATCAAGTGGGTTTCAACAGCTTCTGCATCGAAATGATCAATGGTTAATCCAATTGAGTGGGGACTGGGCAGTACAACCTGTTGACCTGAGTTGGAGCAGACATATCGGTGAATCTCCCACTTTCCAGATGGTACATTCCATTTTAATGTCTCTGTTTGAGGGTCGAAGTGTGACGTAATGACAAGGGGTTCAGTTTTATCCTGCTTCTCATGGGTGTCAATAGGAATTGCCAAGATAGCAATCTCTTCATAATATTCTGGTTTACCTTCCTTATCAAACTGGATGAGAGGTTTGTTGGTTCCCATAACAAGTTGAGAGAATTTAATCTCGGGGAACGGAAGTTTAATTTGTTGTTCCTTACCAGTGCCTGTTATTTCCAATTTAGAACGGTATAACGATTTTCCGGCATGTTTGGGCTTGACCCAGCTCCCTCCGGCATTCCAGCTGCTGGATAGGCTTAGACC
>JBMNON010000045.1:0-2803 GCA_050943115.1 Patescibacteria group bacterium | reverse complement strand
TGTTGTAGGATATCGTATATCTTGAATCGGATGGTACCGTTTTTCTGCTTGAAAATAGTCTTCTGCAAAGAAGCATTCCAAAGCCATTCATTCTGTTGAAAACCATCGGAATAACCAGAGTTAGTAGAGTAATTGATGTCACTCTCCAAATTCATACCCCAAGGTAGGTAGATAGTTGTAGAGGCATTTCCACCGTAATTGAGGTAGTTTTGGTCTTGCTGTCCTTCAAGGCTGTTCGCTACATTGTTGTAATTAACATTTCCTCTGACGGCAAAGTCAAACTGTTCAGAACGGTAATTGAGACCTAACATCTCCATCAATGAAATTCGTTTACTGGTATTCATTTCATTGTTACTGAATCCATTAGTATTGCTATAGTTAGCGAATGACATTGAGAATAGAGAGAACTTAATGTTCTTCAACGGTACGTTGAACATAACACGTCCGTTCACATTCCAGTTTCCTTCAACGTTGCGATAGGTTGTCTCTCTACGACCGGTTGTTATATCGGTTAAAGATGCAGAGACAATGTCATTTGTCATGTATCCTCCATTGAGGAAGGTGTTGAAAGAACTAGCCTTTTCGGGGTTAGACCACTGATAACGCAGCTCAAGACGATGCTCGAACGAGGGCTTTAGATCTGGATTACCATAGCTAATATTGAGCGGGTTACTAACATCAACAACAGGTGAAAGTTGCTGTATTGATGGTTGATTGGTATTTCCGAAGTAACGTAGGCGCAGATTCTGTGTACGGCTCCAGCGATAGTTAACTTGAGCCATTGGCGCATAGTTTATAACATTCTGTTCACCTTCATAGATCTTACGTTCACCTACAAAAGTCTTGCTACGAGATGAAGAAGGCTGTATAGAGAAACCGAACATATAGTCATACTTCTCTCCTATTCCCTTGAAATTGGCTTCGATTTCTTGATTCACAAATCTGTTTTCCAAACGTTTGCTGTAAACAGTATCTAGTACAGTATAGTTACCGGCATCATCCTTTGTACGAGTGTCTCTATCTGATTCTGAATCGTTTGTACGATATTGATATGCTAACTGTAAGTAATAGTGGTCGCCAATGGGTTCCACAAATGAAAGATAGCCACGTAATGAACGGTTATCACTGATGTTGGTAAAACGTTGGTCGATCACATCGGGTGGTGTTCCATTGTAATAGGTCGTCCCAGAGAGGCTCGTTCCGTTGTTGTCTGAGTCACCTCCCTGTGCCCTTAATTGTGCACTCAAAATTCGACCTTCTTTTCCTAACTCATGGCTGGCGTCAATGTTGATCGAGTAGTTCTTTCCGGTACCTTCTGATCTGTAATCTGAATCACCATAGTTGATGTTATCACCCGAGTTTAAGTTTTTTGTATTGAAAACACCAGTCTCATTTCGCTCGTTGGTGTAATAAGAGAAAGCAGGGCGAACAATCACACGTGTCTTTTCGTTAGGCTCCCACTCTAAACGCAGGTCGGTTCCCATATTTTGACTGATGCTGTTCGAACGGTTCTTTTCTGATTCAATTGTATTTCCTGTACTGAGGATTTGCTCAGTAAGTACATCTGAATTTACGTTGTTATCGGTAGATCCGTAGCGAATGTTACCACCCAATTTCAATTGGGGTGTGAATTGCTTGCTGAAGTTGCCGCCGATGTTTCCAGACGTGGAGATTCCACTATTGCCTCCAAAACCACCCATACGACCACCGCCCATACGACCGCCGCCCATGCCGCCCATACCTCCACCGCTAAACATAGATGTTGCAAGGTCGGAGAAACCGGCATTGTTGGTGTTGTTGATACTTCCAAGGAATGTATATTGATCCTTATCTTTCATATAGTTAACCATTGCATTTGCTTCATAACGGTCCTGACTACCATAACCGGCAAACGCATTTCCAAAGAGCCCCTGCTTCATACCAGGACGTACAGTAAGGTTGATCACATTCTCTTCTTCGCCATCATCGAAACCGGTCATCTGTGACTGTTCTGTTCTACGTTCAAGAATCTGAAGCTTGTCTACCATTCTGGCAGGAAGATTCTTAGAGGCAACCTTGGGATCGTCGCTAAAGAATTCCTCACCGTCTACTAATATCTTGGTAATTTGCTTACCATTAACTGTAATCTTTCCATCGCTATCGACCTCAACACCTGGCATTTTCTTCAACAGATCTTCAACAACGGCACTTTCAGTTACTTTATAGGAATCGGCATTGTATTCTAGCGTATCACCTTTGACTGTAATTTCAGGTGCTTTGGCGGAAACAATCGCTTCTGATAATAGAATATTATCGTTACTCAAAAGAATATCTCCCAATTGTACATTGGATTGCGACGAGGTTACCTGTACATCTCGATATACATCGTGGTATCCGACATAGGAAATATGCAATATATATGATCCATTGCGAACAGGAATGGAAAAATAGCCATCGTTGTTAGTGGCTTTTCCTGTCACGAAAGCACTGTCGGTACGTTGCAACACCCGAATATTGGCCAATGCAACCGGTTCCCCTTGATCCTTATCAAGCAGCTTTCCGGAAATGGTACCTCCCGACTGCGATTGAGCAATCACAGAGAAACCGCATACCGTAAGTGTAACTACTATCATTAAAAATTTCTTCATCGTTCTAATTTTATTAAATCTTTTTTCTTCTGCTGAATTTCATGCAAAAATAAGCTCGCGGCAAAATGTTGACAAAAGAAATAGACCAACTATCTATTTTTATCGACCAATATAGGATTTAAGTCCATCAATCCTTTAGAGGAAAAGTGCACAATATGTAACATTTCACATGTTTT
>JBMNON010000044.1:0-2878 GCA_050943115.1 Patescibacteria group bacterium | reverse complement strand
ATGATTGCTATTTCTTCTAATTCTTCCTAAAATCTGAACTCGTGGAATTGTATTATATACAAATTTTGTACATATACCCCATACGATATTCTGAACCGAAAATCCTTCCTTTAATCTATGAATGGTTCCAACCACCACACAACATTTATCTATCACATCCTTATAGTCACATCTCACCCCGACTGTCTTTTCAATATCCTTAAATGTTACTAATTGATTAAATTCATAATCCAAATATTTATCCTTCTCTATGAATATACAATATTCACCAGCAGCCCTGACCAAAACAACACTACAATTCCAGAATTTATGTATGTAAAGAGCGGCATATGTTGATGAATCAATTGAATATGTCATCACTAATCCCTTATATTCTTCACATATTTTTATCTTCCCCTCATCCTGAATTTTATTACAGAAATATTCAACCGCCTCCGCATCATCAAGCGGTCTATATCTAGAATCAAAATCTCCCAATGCTTCCTTCCCGGTTAATTTATTACCATTTCTATCTTCCCGTTCATAATGATCTCTATAATCCCAAACTTTAACAGGAATTGATGTTATGTTTGAAGGAGATTTGAAAACGCTACCGAATATTTTATTTATTCTATTAATTGCTTCTCTACCCTGCCATGTTGATTTACTCGGATATGTGGCAGATAATGCTATCATATATGGTAACTCCGACCACTTACCATTGATAACATTAACCATCGACATCAATAAAACTTTAATGAATTGTTTACTTAATAACGAGTGAACCTCATCATATATAATTAAACTCACATTTAAATCTATATCTAACTTATTAACTAAATATTGAGGACTGTAAATGTAAACATCGGGGTCCATGTAAGGCGAAACCTTCTTTCCATTACTATAATTTCCATCTTTCGTACATACAATTAATTTCGGATATAGTTTCTCGATCAACACCTGCCATTGATCATTTACAGCATTTCTTGAACTAATTATTAATGTTCTACATTGTTTTTTATACATTAAATAAATACCTGCGACAGTTTTACCAGCACCACAGGAACAAGAGTAGGCGTAATTTCCGTAAAATTTCATCCAGTCGGAATGCTTTTCAATCTTCAGTTGAACATCAGTTTTTTCTTCAAACCCCAATAACGTGAACGGATCTTCTATGTGATATGATAAATTATTCTCTTCTACATTCTTCAATTTATTTTTCAGTTCAGATAATTTCTTCATCGACTTATCCCTATTGTTTTTCAATTCATTCGAATATTTACATCTATATTCACTTCTTGACATGCCATCAAATACATCAACGCGATTTTCATTTACGAATTCTTTGTATGTTTTGTCAAAAGTTAAGATACAAGTTGAATCGAAATTTTCTTCCACACTATCATTTGCGTTTCTACTTTTCGAGGTCATTTATCGAAAAGAAAAAATAATTTTCCAAATCTTAATTAGAAAATAAGCTTACCTTCTAACTTATTATAATCATTATTATTAACTCTGACATTATCGTTAGCATAATTTCTACTACCACTTACACCACCACTCATTCCCGTATTATATTTTACTTTATTCGGTTTACAGTTTTTTTCCACAATTTTTATAAATGAAAGGAATATCATAATAGATATTGTAATGAAAACTACGGCTATTGTGACTACAACACTCATAGCAACAGTATGCCAATTTTCATTACAAAATCCTTCAATTACATTTTTCTCCGAATCGGATTTATCTGACCCCGTGAGTGTTGACTTTATCGTTTCAGCTGCTTTATCTATAAATTCTATCGTGCTTTGTGGTGTTCTTCCCGTTTTAAAGGTATCTTTCTTCTCGGTTGATGAGAATTTATCCCATACTTCTTTAAGATTTTTCGCAGGATTTAATGTCATAAACCCTTCATCTCTGTTATTACTACATGGGCATGATGGTTTACCACCACATGGACACTTGTATGTTTCCACACGATTTATCCCCCCCACATTATCTTGTATGTCACTCGTTAATGTAACGGGAGTTTTTCCATTAACTGTGTTTATTTGTATATCATTAGATGTGACCGGAACTGTAACATTTGGATTAATTAATTGAGATTTCTCTTCTGATGTTACCGACGCCACCTCATCTATTCGTTTAACTTCACCTTTCCCGAATCCTTTAAGTATACCATTTTGTCTTAAGAAAGAATTTATACCTGAACCAGGATATAATCTATCAGTCATTTTCATAAAAATAAAATAAAAAAAACGACATTAAGAAAATATGAACGTTTTTGAAATTCATTTGTAATAATTTAATAATGTTTACGTTTATTTACCATCGAAACATATATTTGCGGAACCAATAGACCGAAACATACACCCACAATACAAAATGTAATTACACTTAACAAAATGATGATTATATTGTTAGATTCTTCCTGAGTGAAGTTTTCTTGATGAATATTACTTCCCACTAATCCGGGAATACCAGGATTATATGCTTCTTTTGATCTTGAGGGATTAATAGCATTCTTTACTGTTCTCCTTGACGGTGCAATATATGGTTCACGTTTGTTCCTAAAACTTTCTGCACTTTCGGCGGAATTAGCCGGTAGCGGTCTATTGATTGAATTTGCTCTTTTGTTAATCTTTCTCATATCCAACCTATCTTGATAGAAATATCCGTCAGTAGCGGGTTCAATCATAATTTCGGGAGGTTCAAATTCGTTAATTAAAACACCTGAAGTTAAAACCCCCTGTGTAGAATTTGCTGATGGATTATGACTCCATGGAGAAACAACTAAATGAATATCTTTTTTTCCACCAACACTATTTATATTAGTATCCCATTCTTCTCTTGAAGTATACGCCATTTTGTTTGAAATAAAAATAAAAAACAAGTA
>JBMNON010000043.1:0-2959 GCA_050943115.1 Patescibacteria group bacterium | reverse complement strand
CTAATGTGTTTTTTATTCGCTTCATAATATTGAACGGCAAATTTTTTAAGATAATATAAAATGAATACTTCTAAATAATTAGGTGCTACATTTGTAATTATTCTTGCAAAATCGGGTCCATATATGGTGATAATATCACTATATCCTTGTCTAGTTCTATATTTCATTATTTCATGATAATCTTCCGCTTCCAAATCATTTATTTTTTCATATGGTACATCAAGACCAGAAGGTGGACATATCATATATGAACTTATTATACTATCATGAAATTTTTTAAATAATGCGTCCTCAATTATATCGTTAAGATTTTTGTTGAAGTAACCCATCCTATAGAAATCATCTAACTTTTTCTTTGCTATATTATTATTCATTAATATTAATTTACGTTTTTGATTCATGAATACATTAAAGGCTGGTATATTTTGAATCTTCCTGCCGACACCAATATATTCATATTCTTTTTTTTGTGATTTATCGAGTGGTTTAGTAATTGTTGAATTGCTTACATTTTCGGTAATAGTTTGTGTTTGATACTGATTTGGCACGCGTTGCCTAACTCGCTGACCACCATATATTTGCATTGAATCATCAGTAAAATATATTTGATATAGTTCATCGTCTGTATAACCACGTATCGATGAAAAATCAATAGCATTACATATATTGTTAATCATTTAATATAAAAATAAAATTTAAATAATTTATTCTGTGGTGATGAATTCAACGCCATTCACTTCTCTCAACATTTCTTCGTAAATAGCAATTTTCTTGTCACATTTAATTTTCTCCTCTAATAATTTATCGGGTTCATTTTTGAATTTTTCATAGATCATATTTTCTATTTTATCATTATTATTAAGTTTATTGAAGTAATTAGTTAATAAATATTTATAAATCATACCCATCTTCATCGATAAGGATTTATGTTTTTCCAATTGTGTTTCACAGTCTTCCTGTATTAAAATTTTGTCTTCTTTCGTAAATTCACGACCCCTTATTTGCGGATATACTTTATATAATAAATCCATACCTTCTTTGGATTTTTCGGATACGTAAGACTTCAATTCTTTATTCACTCTATTTATATGTGTACTAATGTCACGTCCAGTGTAAAAGTATTTATTAACGTAAGTTTTGGCTATATCCAGTTGAAGCTTAGATATTCTTTGACCAGCAGTTTTTGGATCTATTATTCCATCATCAATATCTTTAATAACTTCAGGGTAAAGGTCACCAACAATGTATAAAGCCATTGATTTACATAAGCATTCAAGATAATATTTAAAATCTAACATACATATAGCCTTTGCGTTAATAAATTCTTCATATGTTAATTGTAAATTATTTAATTTAACCTTTTCGTTAAATTCTTCTTCGGGATATTTGATGTAAAGGTCATCCAATAATTCTTGAATAACATATGCACTGGCGGCTACTTTACCCATTGCAGCCTTACCCATTAATCTTTCTTGTTCAGTTTTTTCGTCGAGGATGATTACATAAGACATTCGCTCGCCAATGGTGGGAATGTATTGGGTTTTACCTTCTACATTAAGTCTTCTTACTATCGTTGATACTGCGTTTTGTTTACCCTGTCGATAAGCTCCATTTTTGGAGAAGTCGGTGATGTGAAAATTAATTTCAGGATGTTTGTCATTTTTCAAATTTGCTATATCCGTGTATGTGTCAATTATGTCTCTAAAGTTTTCAACAAGATCATCAATGATACTTTTCATAGATTCATCTTTACTGAAGACTTCCCATTCATCATCTCCTAAATATTTCATCAACCGTAGATCCTTTTGAAGAACTACTATATGATAGAAGTTAATAAATTTATATTGATCTCTCCTCGCTAAATCAACACCTGTACATTTGACGTTTTGGTCATGAACATAATCTAAATAATTAACACCTTCGTTGAGTAGTTTGTTAACGTCTAAATATATGTATTCTCCATTCGGTTGAGGAATGACTGTTTCCTTCGGTTTCCAAAATTTAGAGTAATCTTTAATCAAGTGTCCATTTTCATCGTAAGCTTCGGGGGATAGTTTATATCCCAATCGTAATTCAGCATCATCACCCCATTTAATTCCATAGTATTTTTTCTTTCGGTTCAAGTAACGACAGATAATGAAAGCGCCTTCGAAACCCAAGGCATATGGTCTTCGTTGAATTGCCGCTTTGGCGAAGTTGGCTATAAGTTGGTTATGGTATAACATTAAATGCATACAATCATTAATTGTTTCAGGACTACATACATATATATCATCCAATTTGGTGAAATAGTTAGTTATGTAGTCGTTACGATAATAGTTTGAGTCGGTGTCTTGATAACATACGGTCGATGGTTCAATGTTAAGTTTAAATATTTTTGGGCAAACTATATTGTACGCATCATCGAATATGCGACGTATTGTATGTCGACGTCTCTCGAATAGATCATCCCCCCTATATGGTTCAATTGATACACAATCAATATCACTTAACGCGTCTATTTGTTTCCTGTTTTCATCTAGAAATTTTTGATCAACGTATAGTGCTGATGTTTCTAAATTATTAGTTAAAAAGTGAATTAGTTGACGAGAGGCGTAAGTGACGGCGGCGGCTACGTCTGGATCATAGTGTGCAAAGTACTCATTATTAGATGCACCATATTCAGAATTACATATAATTTTAATAGCCAATTGTTTAGCATTAAACCTAACCTCACCGACTCTATCACCACTTTCAGCCGCGCGTTCCATTTCTTTCTTAACACGAGAACGTGTAGATCTAAAATCAGAAAGCATTTTTTCTTTGAGGGAATAATGAATGGAAGGTAATCCGTCTTTACCTTTAGGTGATTGGACAAAATATGCCTTTTTAGTGATTGTGTCAGGGATATTCGCCGCTGCTATATTATCAGATGTGTATTCGGGATATAGACGATGAAATTCATTAATTAAAATTTGTT
>JBMNON010000042.1:0-3032 GCA_050943115.1 Patescibacteria group bacterium | reverse complement strand
GGATGCTTGGTGGATGGATGCGTCTGAACCAAATATTCGAGACAATACCGACATGGATTACCGCAAAAAACTGAGTGGACCCACCGCACTTGGGCCCTCCACAAAATACTTCAATGCCTATTCGTTGGTCAATGCGCAAGGAATTTACGAGGGACAACGAGGTGTGAACCCAAACGACCGGGTATTTCTGCTTACTCGTTCAGGCTTTACCGGTATTCAGCGCTACTCTACAGCCGTGTGGAGCGGAGACATCGGCACTCGCTGGGAAGATTTGAAAGCGCAGATTTCTGCTGGTCTTAACTTTGCTCTCTCCGGTGTTCCATATTGGACAATGGATATTGGAGGCTTCTGTGTGGAAAAAAGGTATGAACAGGCTCAATATTACTTTCAAGCCACAGGAGTTGAGAACGAAGATTTGAAAGAATGGAGAGAATTAAACACACGCTGGACGCAATTTGGTGCATTTGTACCCCTGTTCCGGTCGCATGGTCAATTCCCCTATAGAGAGATCTTTCATCTTGCTCCTGAGGGACATCCGGCCTACAACTCTATGCTCTATTACTACAAACTCCGTTACCGCTTGATGCCCTATATCTATTCATTGGCAGGAATGACCTACTTCAACGACTACACCATTATGCGTGCATTGGTAATGGATTTTTCAAAAGATTCTCGGGTGAACAATATCGGAGATCAGTATATGTTTGGAAATGCATTGATGGTTTGTCCCGTCTATACGTATAAGGCGACCGAAAGGGAGGTCTATTTCCCTGCGACCACCGGTTGGTATGATTTCTATACCGGAGCCTTCATTGAGGGTGGACAACAAAAACGAGTCGCAGCTCCATACGAACGAATGCCTCTTTTTGTGAAAGAAGGTGCAATCATTCCCTTTGGTCCTGAAATTCAATATACCGATGAGAAGAAACCGGAGCAGATTACGCTCTATGTCTTTGCCGGTAAGAACGGATCTTTCACGCTCTACGAAGACGAAGGTGTGAATTACAATTACGAGAAAGGGGTATTTGCAACGATCGATTTCCGATATGATGATGCTTCTCAAACACTTGAAATAGGCGATAGAGAGGGATCTTTCGATGGGATGTTACAGGAACGAACCTTTCAAATTGTCTATGTCGATAAAAACAGTCAGAAGGGTGTAAATCCGGATGCTAAAGGAGTTAAGGTATTCTATACAGGGAAAGCGCAAAAAATTATGTTAGGATAAGCTTGATCGTATACCATAGGGTACAGTAGGCTTTTTTTTTACGATTTCTATCAAGTATCCTCTCTCAGGAGCTGACAAGAACCTGAGAGAGCTTTCATTTGAACCATGTTCGTTACCCCTCTGTTACCCCTCTGTTATCCCTCTGTTATCCCTCTGTATAAAATGGGGTTTAACCGAACATCTATAAGACTTGGATAAGACTTTAATAAGACTTGGGTAATTCTTGGCTAAGACTTGGGTGCAATGAGACTGTTGGAATGTCGAACGCTCAAAGAGCGACTATAGAACATTCCAGAGGATGCGAAATTCTTGAAATACTAGCGAATTAGACAAAAAAATAGAGCCCAGTGCAGTACCGGGCTCTATTGATATAATCGATTGATAGTACACTTATCCGATCTCTTTATTCGGTCACTTTCGGCATCATGACAATCGTTTTCTTGTTACCCTGATTCAACAGGTTGGCAACGAAATCGCGAATTTCAGCAGGAGTAATTGCATTTACCGTGTTGATATAGTTGGTATAAGTATCTTCTCCATAGAAGTAACGGTTGTCAAGTACATTCAACCAGTAGCTGTTTTCTTTCAGCCTTTCTGTATAGCTTTTATTCATGTACTCTTTCACTTTCTGGAAGTCTGCGTCACGTGGACCGTTTACTGCAATATCTTTCAGCACTTCGTGGATGATTCCATTGAGGTGTGCCATCTTCTCAGGATCGGTGTCGAAGGAAATCTGTAGAACAGTTTGTCCTTCCGGATAACGGGATATGGCTCCGGCTGTAGAAACTCCATAGGTGCCACCCTCTTCTTCACGTATCTTTTCGGTATATACGATATCCAGAATCTGATCGAACATACTCATCAATATTTGGTTCTTCAACGTGCGTTCTATTGTTCCAGAATATGCATCGAATACCGAAGCTTTGGGGTTTTGCATTTCGCGTTGGAAAATGTTGGTCGATTCACCTGCAATGAAATCCATGGGTACCTTGGTGAAATCACCCTTTACAGCTTTACCAGGCAATGATGCCAGATATTGTTCAATCACTGGACGTACTTTCGCTTCATCGATGTTGCCGACAAAGGTGAATACAAAGCTACCAGGATTGCTAAATTGCTGTTTATACATCTCCATGATACGGTCGTAGTCGAGCTTCTTTATATCATCAAGCTTTATTCTTGCAGACAACGGGTTGTCGCCATACATTGCATATGTGATTGAATCGTTGAATGCAACTATTGGTTCTGCTTCCTGATTTTTAAGCTGTGTTTCCATACGCTGCACATACGATTGAAATGCATCGGTATCTTTACGCGGAGCTGTAAAGTAGAGGTATACCAGTTGCAGCATGGTCTCGAAATCTTTAATCGATGAGGCGCCATTGAAACTTTGAGTAATGAGGCTGATACCGGGACGAGCAGAAGCGGTCTTTCCTGCAAGCACCTTGGGAAGGTCTGTAGCGCTGAAATTGCCTACACCACCCACTCTCATGATTGCGTTCATCAATTTACTGTTAATAGGGTCATTTGCAGCAAATTGAGAATAACCACCCATGCTGGTTGCGGTCATGATAATTTCGTCATCCTTGAAATCGGTGTTCTTAAGGATCACTTTCATCCCATTCTGTAATGTCCAAACCGTTGCATTCAATGCCTGGTCTTTTTCTTCTTTCGTGATTTTACCGGGTGCTGGAGGTGTAGCCACAAGTGGCTCGTCGATTACCTGTTCAGCGTATGGTTCAATGGTTTCAGCTTTTACAGAAGCCAATACTGCGAGTAGTTCCTCTTCAGTTGGATAAACCAA
>JBMNON010000041.1:0-3057 GCA_050943115.1 Patescibacteria group bacterium | reverse complement strand
TGTAGATGCCAAACATGCCCAGTTGATACTAAACCAAACGCAGGATGAAATTTCGAGAGAAGCTTATGGTGAAGAAGGCGATGTTTTTGAAAAATGCGAACAAAATTCAATGAGAATAAAAAATGGCTGTAAAGTAGCCGGTTATGTGGGTGGTGTGGTCTTGACCGGAGGAGCCTCAGCAGTAGTAGCTTCGGGAGCTTTGGCGACTACGGCAACAGTGGTAGTGGGAGCCGATTTGGTTTTGGAAGTGACTGAAGATGAAGCCAGAATCGCTCTGGGCGACAAAAATAAAGTTTCCGAAATGGTTAGCAGTATCCGAAGCGTAACTGAACCAGCAGCCGCTATATTGACGTTGACAAATATTCCGGGAAATTTAAGTAAAGGCATTGATAAATTATCCGCTTTAAGTTTTGGAGCTGACCAAGTCAGGTCGGTGGTTCAAGACGAAAAGGTTTTGGGGATAAGTATAAAAACAGACGAAAATGGCGAAGTTAAAGCCGAATTTGCCGGAATTTCTGAGGAAGAATTGCCAAAATGGCGAGAAGATAACAAGGCTATAAAAAGCAAGCAATCGGTAGAAGAAATTGTAAATCAAGTTAAAGAAGAGCCAAAATCTAAAGAGGCTGAAATTAAAAAAGAAAATTCCAGCGACATAGTCGGTTCGGGCTGGAAAGGAACACTAAGCAGTATGTCCGGCGGGGATAATGAGAAACGTACTATCGATTTTGATTTTACTTTAAACCAAGATGGCAGTGTAAGTGGCGAAACATTTAAGAAATGGGTTCAAGAGGGTGATAGGATCAGGGTATATGGTGAAGATGAATCTTTGGGTTACTATGAATTTAAAACCTTTAAAAAAGAACTACAGTTAACAAAAATTGTCATCGGAGATGAGGTGATACAACCGGGAGAAAGTTATATGGGAGGAATAGCGCCGGGAGGTTTTTTACAAAGAAAATCAGATTCAGATGAAAATAACTCTCAAATAAACAAGGATGCCATGGCTTTGGCCGAATACAATGAGATGGACGATAAAGGCTTATTTAACAATATTTCATCGGCAGAAAAATACTTGGGTACGCCGGATGTTAAAACCACAGATGACAAAGGCCGTATTATTTATGTTTATTATGACTTAGTAGAATATGACAGCGGGAATCTTGGTAGTGTAAGAATGACGTTTTACACCGAGGAGGATTATAAATCATATATTGAGGGTGTGGGGGGCAGCTGGGAATCAAATAAAGAGACTTGGGACAATTCCGGCGGAGGAATCAGGGCCGCAAGCGAGATAAGGAGTGCAGAAACTTTTAGGCAAATGTATGGAGAGTAAGTAAAAGCAAAATTATGATAATTTTTTCTGTTCGCTTGCGTTAAGGCTACGATACACAATATTTAAATACGTTTTTTTACATTCATATCATTGACTCTTTACATTAGTTTAATATTTTTCAGTTATCTTAGAACAATTAGATATTAGTGGAGGATATTATGAAAGACGATAAAGTATATGACTCGTCAGATGTAAGGCAGGTAATAAACAATTCGAAAGCAACTAACTGGTCGCAATTGGCAAATTTTATAAGAGAGAGAGGAGGAGAATTGTGGTATGTAACTCCGGAGGAGGCAATGGCCATGTCAAAAGACATCGAAAGACTCGAAGAAAGAGGAGAAGACTTTACCCGTGACCCAAAGGAAATTTACAAAATGGTTACTTCAGGAAGCAAGAAATATCAAGAAGACCAACAAATGGAGGGCAGGGATGAGATGCCAAAGGGGAACTATAATATCAGAACAAGCGATAGAAGTAGTGATAGGGGTGAAGGCAATAAGAGCCTGTGGGACAGGATTATGGAAAACTTTAAATAAGGCAAAAAGATCGTCTACTATTAAACTTAGGAGGAAGGGTTTTGTGTACTTTTTGTGATGTTATTTAGAAAATCGATGATGACGTTTTTAGTTTTTTGAATTGTGCTAATTAGACAATACTCGTTGGCAGTATGGGCGGCAGACATTGGTCCCGGACCAAATATTACTGTTTTACCTTTCCAATTTTCCTGCAACAACTGAACCTCGTAGAATCCGGCATAATTTACATTTAGGTAATTGGCTTTCAGTCCGACATTTTTTAGGGACTGCTCAAAAAGTTCTAAGTCTTTTCTTGGAGTAAACAATGCTCCTAAATAAAATTTAAAGCTAATGTCAGAAATGGTAATATTTAAATCCTTGGCGGTCTTTTTGATTAATTTTATTATGTAATTTTTGGTAATAATTTTATCGTTGGCGACTCTAATTTCACAGTTAACATGAGCATAATTTGGAACTACCATGCCAAGACCACTTAATACCGGATTGCCATTGCCATCGATACTTTTTAAAACTCCGCCATGAAGATAAGAAAGATTTATAGAGTTTTTGTTACCTTCTTGGGTGTCTGATTTTGTGATTTCAGATTGAATTCTGTTTACGAGTTCAACTGATTTTTCTATTGCATTTATGCCTTCGTTTTTTCTGCTGGCATGCACTGATTTGCCCTTAACATTAAAAGAAAATTCCGTTATCCCACGACAGCCATTTAGAATGTTGTTGTCAGTAGGTTCAAGATTTATTATCCAGTCCGGTTTAATATCGGAAATATTTTTTAGCTTAATGGCACCTCTAAACTCATATTCCTCATCTACTGAAAAAACATAAGCCGTGCCGGGATGGTGATGGTTTAGGGCGATATCAAGCATAACGGCAACTCCTGCTTTCATATCAACCGAACCAAGACCATAAATTTTATCTCCCTCAATCCTTGGGTTGAAAGGTTTTACGGTTTCTTGTTTCGGTTCTACGGTATCAAGATGGCCAAACAATACAACCTTTTTGGGATGACTGTCACTGATGATAATATTTTGTCTATCCTGGCTAACTTTCTGTACTTTTAGATTAAATTCCGGTCTATTTTTGAATATTTTTTCAATATATGCGATTAATTTATTCTCAGTGTGTTGATCATCAAAATAAGACGGAATACTTATTATCTCTTTGAGGTAGTCAAGATAGTTCATTTCT
>JBMNON010000040.1:0-3104 GCA_050943115.1 Patescibacteria group bacterium | reverse complement strand
GGTTTGCGGCCTAGGTAAAACATCCTGAAACTCTTCTAAAGACTCAAACCCATTAATGCCCTTTTCGTTGTCTACGTCTACGTCCACAACATAAATCGGCACATCCCCCACGCCACATGCCAATGCTATGTTTGCATCCGTCCAGCGTGTGAACCACGCCCGTATCACGTCCTGATCGGTTGTGGCGTCCTTGACGCCGCGTGTGCCGGGATAGGGTATCTTGCTCCGTGGCTGACACGGGAAAACGTGCCACCCCATAGCCGCGTACTGCAACGCCATTTCAAGGATTGTCGTCGTCTTGCTTTCTGAATCCATAGTTGATGATCTCCCAAAACTTTCCGCGCTTTACCACGGTGATGCTCTTTGTAACGCCCAAAATCCTGTAGTTCAAAAACATGTCCTCCAATGCCTCGTTGACTGTAGGCACTGGATCTCCGAACCGATTCCGCCACCACTCCCGCGCCTTGCGCCCAGCGAATCCGGGATGATCTAGGCAAATCCATTCCCGATGGTGCGAAAGGCCGCAACGGTACTCCACCCTGATGCTGTCGGGGCTTCCCTCTTTCTTGTGCCGGTGTACCTCCACTGCATCGACAACGAGCAACTCCGGCTCGCTTCCAAGGATGTTGCGTTGCGCCGCTTTCGCTTCGTGCATCTTGCGCTCGCGGTCTTCTGCCTCCATCCGCTCAGCCTCGATCTTCGGAATCTCCCATCCGCAATTCGAGCACTTCCGTACGGCACGGCTGAACACGTCTCCGCACTCCGCACATGTGTACAGCGAAACCTCTCCGTACTCCATGCAGTCAATCGGACCGTGCTCCTCGATGCAATGGGCATAGTCCAGAACGATGCAGTCATCCTTGTCTGGGTGCGTCCGCAACCCGCGCCCCACCATCTGCGAATAAAGGCCGCGCGACAACGTAGGCCGCAGTAGAACCACGCAGTCCACTTGCCGGACATTGAACCCCTCGGTCAGCACGTTCACGTTGCAAATGTGCTGGACGGTGCCCTTGGCAAACATTCGCGTGTAGCGGTCACGGTCTTCGGGGCTTGTCTTAGCCGTAACGACCGGCGCATGGATGCCGTAGCGCATCAACTCGCTCGACACCGCCTTGCAATGGTCAATGTCCACGCAAAACCAGATGGTGCAATGGCGGTTCTCGCGCTGAATGTAACCGAGTGCAGAAGCCACCGCCGCTTGCACAAGCTCGTCTTGGTTCACCGCCTTGGCAAGCGAGTTGTTCTTGTAGTCACCGCCGTGGTTGCGCTCGACGCGGCTAAGGTCAGGCGTTTCCGCCCCCATCTTCGATCTTAGCTTGCATAGATAGCCGTCTCGGATTAAATCGGCAACGTTCGCATCGTAGACAATCTTGTTCAGGATATGGTTCTTGTGACAGATTGGCCCGCACCCCATCCGGTACGGCGTTGCCGTCAGCCCTACGACCTTGAGCATGGGGTTGATTGCCTTGCAGTCAGTGATGAATTGCCGGTACTTACCCTCACCACGCGCCGGAATATGGTGTGCCTCGTCAACGATCAGGCAATCAAAAGGCGGGAACTCACCGGCGCGTTTATAAATGCTGTCGATAGAGGCAAAGGTAATGGCCCGCTCGTCATCACGCTTGCCAAGCCCCGCCGCATAGATGCCCACGTCGGCAAGCGGCATAAGTCTTACAAACTCCTGAAAGTTTTGCTCGATCAGCTCTTTACGGTGCGCGAGAACGCACGTCCTGAACGCCGGAAAATCCTCGACCCACCGTGCAATCATCAACGCCATGACATAGCTCTTCCCGCTACCAGTCGGGAGCACCACACACGGGTTATCGTCATGTGTGCAGATATACTCGTCAACAGCGTCAATCGCTTCTTGTTGGTATGGCCGTGGCGTCATCATTTTTTAGCAATCCTCGTGGAGAAGTTTCCGTCCGCGCCCCTAGAGAAAAACAGGATTTTGTGTTTTTGTCGGAGCAGGGGCGCAGACGGTTTCCATCACCCGATGGAAATGTTGTGCCTTTCGATCAAGTGCCGAATAAACACTTAAATCCCCTTTCTTCTTTATGTCTATGCACTTTTCTGCGTCCAGAAATGAGCCAGCACACCGTAAGCACAAGTCAATCTCCTCATGATCGAACTCAAACTCGTTGCCAGACAGGTCAATGCCGCGTCCGGTTACAAACTTGTACGTTGGCGCACCTTCAACACCGCACCTGTCACACTTGATTACCTCGATTCTCATAAACCACCCCTTCACTGCTAGCTTCACATCCGGCTCACTTCCTCATCCGCCTTGTCCCAGTCCTCTTCCGTCCACACCTCGCCGTCTGTGACGGACTCAATGTGTTTCACGCGGCAGGCCAGCTTGGCGCCGCACTCTAAACAGGTCTGCGGCTTGTAAAACGCTGTCCCCGTACTGAACTCAAGCGTGTTGAAATCAATGTCTTCCCTGTCCATCGGGTGTTCACGCCGCAACTCTCTGGCGACCCTGAGAGCGCAATCTTCGCAAAACACATCGCCGTCCATTATTGCCTCGCTGTCCGCAACATGGTCGGGCATGTGAATCATGTGCGCGTACGGGAGCAACCTGCTTGCCGTCTCTTTTGTTGTCGTTGTCATTGTTGCTTGATCTCCTTCACCTTAAACTCAACCACCCACACCCACGGGTTGGAATTCCATCTAAATCCGCGCTTTGAGTGGATGTTTTCCCATGTTGATGCAAACCAAATCCTTGCTTCATCTCCACGGCCATATTTCCCTACTACATCTTTATACCCCTCCGCTAGCGTCCGGCCGATGGTGTCCAAGTGATGTCAATCCCACTGTGTCGTGCATCTTCCGGTATGTAGATCGTCTTAGGCATTGTCAAGAACCTATCTCATGAGCCTTAATGTTTAATGCTGCATCAATCTTTGTCTGCTTACCTTTCATGCTCCCCATGTCTATCTCCTGTAGTTGGTGGCCTACTCACACACGGCCCCGGTCCAAGGCGGATGCGCCTCGTGTGCTTTCGGCCATAAAAAAGGCGGCGTCGCCCAGCTCTGATGCTATCGGCACTTCACCAACCTCACATTGCCTCGCGAGTCTGTTTTTGGTTGGCTATGGCTCCT
>JBMNON010000014.1:0-15994 GCA_050943115.1 Patescibacteria group bacterium | reverse complement strand
CTCACGCTTCTGCGGCTGTGGAAAATCTTTCTTGACTTCATTCCACGCTTTCGCAAGTTCAACCATCGCTCGCCGCGCGTGGATCGACGATTTAGGCTGAGCAGACGCAAGAAGCGCCAGCGAGTCGACGCGCTGGAAGTGCGAATCGGCGTCGAGTTGGAACGGGCAGTAGTCGGGAGTCTGGAAGTTGTCCCCGCCCGTCGCGACTTTACACGGCCCCTCATGGCACTTCCGGCACGTGTAGACGATTTGAAACTGATCGCTCATGATCCCTCCCTGCACAAGTCAGGATTCGAGATCCTGAATAGTTCCGCCCGGACGTTCTCGTAGTCGGTTTTGTAGACGTCGTACGCTTGCTGGTACTCTTTACGCGAGCCGAAGAGACGCCGAACAAGTTGGTAGGTGAGTTTCAGCGACGAGTGCAGCATATCGCACCCAGCGAGGAATATTTGCGGCGGGCTTTCGTTGAAAGCTTGTTTCAACGCCCGTCTCGCTTGTTGGTACGCTTCGATCTGCTCTTCGTCTGCCAAGAGGAACGGCGGTAGTTCGTCGGTGTCGGCGTGTAGCGGGATCAGCTTGTGCAAAGCCATGTCAAAAGCGTGCGTCAGTTTGTAGAGCGTTTGCGCTTGCGTCTGTTCGGGGGTTCTTGTCAATGCGACCATTGCTTCTCCTTAGTCTCCGTAGTAGATCTTTCCATTCTTGAATACGGGTTGCTCATACGGGATCGGTTTCAAGTTTGACAACGGTTGACCGACGCAAGGAACGTACTCTTCGCCTTCGTTGTCGTAGGCGGTCTTGGGAAGAGGAGATGTAACATCAGTTTTTTCCTTGAGCAATTCTTTCTCGAACTCCGTCGCGAGTCTAAGGGCGAGAATAACGCCTTGTTTGTGGTGAGTCGGAAGTTCGCCGACGATAGAGTTAATCGTTTTCATGTTCTTCTCCTTTTCTAAATATGAGAATTGGTGATATAATACAGAAGAGACGAACGCGGCGGTCAGACCGCGAACGTCTATCGCCTTGTTCGCTTCGGCGATCCTGCGGGCCCTTCGTGGAGCCATACGGCGAACTGCAATCTCCGTTCTGCTCGATTCCTCCATACGCCGAAGTCGCGAGACGTGTTTTTTTTGAAAAGCGACAACGTCTTCAACGCTTGTATGTATAGTTTACGGTAAATACCGGAATTGTCAACACGATTTTATTCTATTTAGCGGAAAAATTTTTCTAGGGGGATTGTTTTTCTTCTAAATACCGTAAAATGCAAGGTAAAGAAAAAGTATTTTCTTTTAAAAAAGGGGTAGAAAAAATGAAAAATCGATTAAAAGAATTAAGAAAAGTACTCGGAATAACTCAACGTGAAGTTGCAGAACGGCTCGAAATGGACGTTGGTACCGTCGGTAAATGGGAATGCGGATTGCAGGATATTCCAGCTACTCGGATATATCAAATATGCAATGAATACAACGTTCGAAGAGAATGGTTTGAACGCGGCGAGGGGGAAATGTTCAAACCTTGCAAAACGGAAGACGAGTTATTGCAAGAACTTGCAACAACACTTTTTAAGGAGTTGTCTCCCAAAGGTCAAGAGATCTTTATGAGAGTTTTGACCAAACAATTAGAGGAGTTGAAAAAGTAACATACCACAAAACCACACTCGTCGTCGCTGGTCTGTGCCGTGAACATAACGCTGCGCTCCTTTGCTTCGAGGCGAGCTGGAAGAAGTGTCATCGCAGTCGGCTTGCGCGGCATATCGGGCTAAACAATGCGATGACGTGGGAACACCTGGAATGTGAAGGGTGAGACCACGTGTTCAGGGGATCATTGACGCGATCTATCGTAGGGCTTCAGTTACCGAGGATTCCTCGGTAACTGGATTAGAGCAAAAAGAAAGCCGCGAACGCGTTGAGGATCACGCGCGTTCGCGGCTTTCTTTTTGTGTAAAATCTGTAGACAATTACGATATTTTGCATACAAAGAAATAGAGAAACGTTTTGCGGCGCTTGACGCCGACGGGCGTTTCTGATTAGAATTGTTTGTAGCTTACAAGCGTTATTTGTAAGTTGCGTTAGTGGAAGCCGCGACGTTTTGAGCGTCAGGGGGGGTTAGGTACTACTTCCCTGATTTTTCTGACTGCGCGCGATTCCTGCTCCTTGCGTAGTTTTGTTTGTTTTTTTGGAGTTTTTTTCTATGTGGCGGTTTTATCAATTGTTTTTCAATCCGGAAGCGTTCATCTCTTGGGGAAACTTTTTTTCGTTTCTTTTTTTTACAGCTCTTTTTGCTGCTCCAAATATAGTCGCTGTTCGGGACATAGTTAACAGAGAACATAAAAATCCTCTGCGGGTACTCGGCAGTATCCTTTGTATATTTGCGCTAGCAGGCGTCTATTGTGATAATTCTAATAATGTGCTCGCCGACATAATCGGCGCGTTCGGCATTGTCTTAGCCGCGTACATATACACGCTCTTCCGTAACGACGCCTTGAAGAGGGGGCGGTCTTGGGGAACCGCTTGGGTTGTCCAAGGTTGGATCTTCGCCCTTATCACGTCGGAGATTCTTATTGTCTTCCTGCAATTCTTGTTCGACGCCCAAGTTCAATAGATCACTTCAACGCTTCGACTTCGTCCAGCGGAACCATCACGAGCGGCGGCGGTTCTTTGTACGGGTTCTGCACGTCGATTGTTGTTGTCAGAAACGGATTCGCGTTGATAGAGTAGTAGGCGACGAACGCGGCTTTGTCCCATTCTTCGACGCGCCGCGCTTGCGCTATTGTCAAGAGTTCGGCGTAGGTTAGTTCTTTGACTGCGGCGTAGTTCCCGCCGGCAGTGGCGACTGCTCCAAGGACAGCGTTCCAAACCTCGTCGCCACGTCTTCTAGAGTCTTCGCCGCTAGTTCGTCCGCTTTCTCCATCAGGGCGTCGCAGACGGTCTCTTTTAGGTTCTTTGTTTTTTCGACGAGCGCTCTCATCTTTTCTGCGATCGTCGGGTCTGGGAAAAAATCGAGGTACTCCCCGGTAAAGGCTGTTATCGCGTCAAAGAGGAGCGAGCCTTTCAGAAGGCGTCCGAAATCGGCGGCGGTAACGTTCCGCTCGTCCGCTTGGTCCTTACATACGAAATAGACTAGATCGGCGGCAAAGAAGACGTCGTTTAACGAGGTTAGGAGCGCCGCATAATCGAGGAAGTCGACGTTTTGTAGATTCTCGTCTTCTCTCATCGCCGCTCGGAGCCGACGCGCCGTCTCGATATTGAGATCGATTGACCATTCGGCGCCGTCTGTTGTTTTGAAGGTTCTCATGATTTCTCTTATTCTATGGAAAAAGTAAAGGCGACGCCTCCGAAGACGTTGCACGCCTCCTCGGCGGCGTCCACGACATAACACGTCGGCGCGTCGGTGAACGCGGCGACGCTTTGTAAGAAAGATCCTTGGACAAAGGACGGCGTCCGCATGACGTCGCGAGAGACGCGCTCGAACGTCTCGATAATCGCCTCAATGCGGCTGTCGAGAGTCGCGTAGCTTGCCGACTCTTCCGAAAGGAGCCGCACTTCTTGCAGGACCTGCGCGCTTCCTGCGTTCGAACGCTTAACCTGAAACGAACCTGGCTCGAGGTAGTATTTCGTCTCAGACGAGAGTTCGACTTGGTCTCCAACGCGCGTGTATCGAATCTCCGCGTCGATATTGAACTGCGTCGCCAGTTCCGCTTGGAGCGCCGTTAAGAGGTTGAGTATTGTGATACGCGCCATCGTTAGAAATTGCCTCCCAGACCAAGTCCGCGAAAATCGGTCGAGCGAAAGACCGTCTCAACATAGGTCGCCTGTATCTTACCGGAATCGTCCGAAAGGCTCCAAAGATACTCCCAGCCTCCTTTGGGGATCGGATGACCGTCTACATTCGCGTACCCGTTCGGCGACGCGGAGAAATGGAACGTCATCTCCCAGTAGCTGAACCTTTGCCCAGTCGTCGAGGACGTCCCTTGTCGGAGTCCGCCGGAGGTAATTCCGTTAAACAGGACGGTGCCGGGGTCGCACCCGTAGAACTTTGTCGCGTTGACCGTGCCGACGTACGGAAGAATCTTGTTGAGAAACTTAGCAAAATTGACAAGGAAACCTTCTGGCGTACGCGCCGTGATTTCAAAAGTAATTGACGGAGTCGGCACGTCGACGCCCTCGAAGCCGTCTCCGTTCCAGCCGATCCCGCCGCCAAAATCGACTATTTCGCCGTTGATTGGGTAGGCGCGCGTTCCGAACGAACTTGTGAGATGCGCGGTACCTCCGGCAGTAGAGAAGCTTGAAACGTACGGATACCACCTGACGCGCTCGGAGCTCGACATATTCCCGTCGTCGTTTTCGGCGCCGCCTGCGTTCTCAAAGGCGTCGGCGCCAGCCGCTTCTGTCGCGGTCGGGAACGCCCAGCGAATACGCCCGTACCAGAGCCGCCCGACCGAGTCGGGGTTCTCTGTGAGTTCTATCCCGCCTTCCGCGACGGGGTTCCCCCACGGGTCGCAAGCGTGATGAGACAGAGCCCACTGAAAGAAACGCAAGCTCGCTTCTTGGTAGTTGCCCGCCTCGCCGACCGCTTCGACAGTATAGGCGCGTTCCGACTCTGTCGGGACTCCTCCGTCGCCGCGCGTCGTTATCTCGTTCGTTGGCGTTATGCGATATTCAGCAGCCATTAGTCTAACTCAAACCTTCTTTCAGGCTCGGCTCTACCCTGCGTCCACGACTTGCCCGCGCCTTGGACCGCAGCCCATTTACGCAGCGCGTACCCGTTCAAGAAGCCGGACTCCGTGAGCGACCCGATAGCATAGTCGACTTCGGCTTCGCTCTTCCCTGTTTTAGGATCGTTGAAATTATGTCCCCAATCGTGGTTTTCTTCGAACCACAATATAATCTTTGGCAAGGACGACAATCGAATCGCGTAGGCGTGAAGCCGGTTGACGTTCTGGATCTTGTAGAGGTTCTCAGAAAACACCTCCGGACGAGGTCGCCCGTGAATGCAGTGCTGCCCTCCAAGGTAGAGAATATCCCAGTCGTCGGGGAGATCGTCGTACGCGTCGAGCGCGCGCGCCCAAAAATCGACGTCTAGAATCGCGTCGTCCTCAAAGAAGAGCGCCGAGCCCGTCTCGAAGTTGGAGTCGCCGCGCGCGAGCGCCTGACGCCACATCTGCACGTGCCCCCAGTAACAAGCTGTATGTCCGCGTCGGTCGAGTCCGTTCCCATCGCGCCAGAACGGAACGCGCGTAAAACGCTCGCTGTTCACGCCCGGGATCTCCTCGACAGGATAGAAACGCGCAATCTTCGTTTCTGTCGTGTAGTTAGACGCCGCCTTTCCCCACGACGCCATGAAGCGCAGAATCCGCGCCCTGTCGACCGGATGACAAAGGACGTATGCAGGCCAACACTTACTTATCACTTGCGGGTTCCTTAGTTTTCTTTTTGGTCGACGTCCGCTTAGGCGCCGTCTTCTTTGGTTTCTCTTCCGCCTGCTCCGTCTGGACGGGTTCGACGTCTGGAATTGGGAGCAATGCGCGCAGGTTCGCGATCGCTTCTTTGGTCTTCTCAGCGCCGTCGATATACGTCTGTCGGACGTAATGCCCTTGTCGCGCCGCGAGCCGGTAATAGTCGTAGAGAATGCGTGCGCCTTGGCCGCTCCATTTCGGGAAGATCGTATTGAGCGCGCGCTGGATTGTCAGCCGGTCGTTCCTTCGGACTTGTTCGTCGGACGTCTCGCGAGCCCAATCGTCGAAGAAGTCTCCGGCTTCTTTCGTGTTTTTAAAGAGCGCTTGCGACGCGCAGACGCCGCCGGGGTTCCACCGGTCGTTTTCGCTCCCGACGTCCGACGAGAACGCGGCGAAGGAGTCGCCAAGAAGCTCGACGGCAAGCGCTTCGTTTCCGACTGCTGGGCAGATAAGCGCGTTCTCGTCGAGGTAAAGCAGAATCTCGTCTGCGGGACTCTTCGCTCCTTTGCGCGAAGAAAGCCTCGTCAGCTCGTCCCTGATAGCTTTTAGATCGTTTACGGGATTCTCTTGTTTTTCGAACGTTCGATAATCGAGCCCGTAGAGGTTCGCCGTCTCTTCGTTTTGCTCGCGGACAAGCGTCGACTTATCCGAGCCGTCAATGCGTTGTAAGATGATCATTTCTGTTTCGTCTCTTGTTTCAGTGTGCAATAAAGGCGTATCGTTCCCGCCTCCGGCGAGTTTTCGTCAAATGGGCGCGCTGGCAAAAACGAGTAGGAACACGTTCTGCCGTCTTTGAAGACTTCGTCGATACGCGCCTCGCGCAAGGTTGAGCGCGGGTCCGCGCTCGCGGACCCGAAAGACGCGACGCGCGCCATACCCTCGAAAGTGGAGCGACTGACAACAAACTCGACAGCGCGCGCCGTCAGGTTCCCGCTGGCAACGGAAAATTCGTCCAGACCGACTCCGCGCTTGACAGCCTCTATCTTCTTCCTCAGTCCGTTTCCGGCGACAAAATAGAAGTGCGCAAAGTAGCGCTGGGAAGCGCGGTATATCGCTCTGTCGAGTCTCTTGTGCAGTCGCATTGTTCACTCCTCCGCGTCATCAACCGCCAGCGCCAGAGCCGGAACCAGAGCCGGAACCAGAGCCGGAATCGATAGTAACCGTGCCGGAGTTGTTGATTGCGTCCGTTACGTAGATATTGACGCCTTCGAACTCTGTCGGATACGGAGCGGGCGCGCCGAGCGCGTTATAAGCCGTGCGCGACTGACGCAGTTGCGAGAGCGAGCGACGACTCATGAAGATCCCGTCGGGGACCTGCCCAGCCGGGAACGTCTCAAGCAGTTGATACAGCAGGTCGTCCGTCAATCCATTCTTGCCCGACGCCGCCGACAAGTTCGCAACCTTCGCAGCTGCATATTTCGACGTAACCTGGAGCCCTACCCAGCCGCCGAGCTTCTGGGCGTAATGCCACGCGCCTTTCGTCGTCGTAGAGTTCTCGCTCGTTGTGTAGTCGTACAACATTTGCTCGACCACTTCGCCCTCGTCGAATTGACCGTTAGAACCCCATGCGAGCTGCGAGGAGTCCAGACCGGTCCTGACGGCGTATGCTGCCGTCGCGTCGGTGAGAGAGACGCCAGGGTTGGCGTCAACGACCATGATCTTGTTGCTGTTGGCGTCGACGACCGCGTCAATGAACGCGTCGAAGCCGACAAAGCCGCCAGCGTCGGCGTTGACGCCGTACCAGATTTGTTTCGACAGAGCCAGGAACGCCGCGCGCAGATGAGACCGCGCCTGCATAGCTTTCGCAAAGTCTGCGCCCCAGTCGGCCATTTGTGCGACTGCGACTTCGAGTGTCCAAGACGCGTCGAGGTACTTGCACGTTACTTCTTTGTTGACGAGCGTGCCCGTCGAGAACGTGCGCAGCGTGCCGGGCGTGCGGAAGCCGACCGTCGGGAGCCCGTCGAGCGCGAGCGTCTTGTACGAGTTCCGGATAACCGGAGACGCGCCGAAGAATTGCATCTCCGGAATGTTCGCGATCGCGTCGTCAATGAGTCCGACGAGTTCTTCGGAGTTGTTGATCTTCAGAATATCGGACGTAGTCATAAGAGCCATAGTTAGTATTCTCCTTCCTCTTGATTAGAGTCTCTTGGTTCCTTGGGCGGAGTACTTGGCCGCCGCCAGATGGAGCGCGGATTTCGGCGCATTCTTTCCAGGAGCCGGAGGCGCGTCAATTACGCCCGTCTGGTCGCCGCGTCGAACAATAGCCGAGAGCGCGTTCAAACGACGAGATACCGACGCGAGCTCTTTCTTCACCTCCTCGCGGAACTCGTCCTCTTCTTCCTCTTTGACAGGGTCTCCGGTTGCCGGATCGACCGGAGGCGGGACCTCTTTGCCTTCAAGCTCGTCGCGCAGCGCTTTCAGTTGTTCATAATCCTCTTTCCGAGCGTCCTCGAGCGTAAGCCCGCTTAAGTAGTAGTCGACGCCGCGCTCTTTGCCGAACTCGTCAATAAGCGCGAGAAGTTTTTCGTCGGCGTTCGACGTCAGGGCTTTCTTGTCAGGTTCCTCTTTAGGGTCGGTCCCGGCTGTCAACTTCGTGTTTTTTGCCATTGGTTCTGGTCTCCTTTTCTTGGCGGAAAATGAAACGAAAGTCGTTTCTTTATCTGTTCCATGCGGGCAAATTGCCACGCCTCTAATAATTGCCTCTTTGTAAACATTGAGCGGTCCGACAACGTCGCGCCCATTAACGACCGTATCAACGCCCTCGTCTACTATTTCAATGATCGCCGTTTCACAGTCGACGAGCGCCGACGCCTCGTAAGGGACGCCGTTTTGCAAATTGTGCAGGAGCTCGTTGACGCGCGCTTCCGGGAGATCTTCACGCGGCAGAAGAACCGCGTCGCAGTAGACGCCTTCATTAGAGACGTCGAAATTCTCACAATACCCGACGATCTCGCCGTCGTTATGGTTGTAATCGAGCGGGACGCGGTCGCCCAAGATTCTGAGCGACGCATAATCAAACGCGAACCGCTCGCCATACTTCGAAAGCACGTCGCTCGAAAAGAGACAGACGCGCGCTTTCTTCCCTTCTAATTTAATCTGGTCCATTACAATCCTACGTTAATTGCCGTTTCGTGCCCAAATGGGAGTTCTATCTGATACTCTTTCGCCAATTCGCGCAGATCTTTTATCCTCGAAAGGTTCTTTGTGATCGATTCTCCAAAAGAATCTGCGAGGCTGAACGGGTCGATGAACCCCGCGCTCACCGCCATCTGCATCTCTTTCACAAATTCAAAGAGCCGCCACGTCGGCATACCGGCGCCGCGCCAGCCGACTTGCCCGCGCAGATCGTCGAGCGTCATCCCGGCAGGGAGCGCGTCGAAGAACGGGTCGTTAGGGTCCGTCAGCCAGTTCGGCAACAGCCAATCGAAAACCCATTCGTTCAACATCTCGATAGTCGGCTGCTGTTTCTTTTCGACCGTATCGATATACTGTTCAAATTCCCCTTTGCTTCCGTAGAAGTTCGTTTTGGAGCCGTCGTAAAACGAATAAGGCAGGTCCAACGCGGCAAAGATGAGCCGGGTTATCATCTCGCAGAAGTTCTGAAAATTCTCGCTAGGGTTGTTGGACTCCATAAACGAAGCTTCTTCGCCCGTCCGGAGCGAGACGTGAAAGAGATCGTTGCCAAAGACCTCGCGCGCCTGAGCGTCAATCTCCTCAGGGTTAGTCTTTTCTAGTCCGGCGAGATTGCCGCCGTCGTCAAGTTTCGTAACGAGCCCCATCATCTGTTCAAGTTTGAGCTTGGCCAGCGCATAATCGAGCCCGTCGTAAAGATACGAGATCATCTTGACGGCAGGCGCAAAGAGCGAGACGCCGCGTATCTGGTCGCGTCTGTTTCGGTAGGTCAGTAAATCAAAGTTGACCGCGTCGACGTCGCGCTCGTAAGTGAACGAGCCGGACGTCGTCCTGTTCCATATTGCATAACGGAGCGACCGACCGTCTGGTGCCACCTTGACGCCGTTCACCCAATCTGGGTCGCTCTCTCCCACTCCTTCCGGGTTGCGGATCCTGTCCGATTCGATAATCTGCAAACGGCAGTCGGAGCGCCGAAGAATCCCGACGTCGCCGTCCAGCGCGCGGTGCGACTCAATGAGCGTGATGAGCTCGTCGAAGTTCGACCGCCTTGCAACGTCGCATTGGTCCCGAAGTTTCCAACGCGCGACGCGCCTTTCGAGCCGTTCGTTAAACTCTCTGTCTTCCGTCTCCGCAAAGAAACGAACGTAGCTGACGAACTGAAGATGTTTGCGCAGCGCGTACCCGGCAAGCGAGAAGTTGCGCAGCGCGTAGCGCGTCTCGCTGATAAGCTTCTGCCGCTTATACTGCGTCAGCTCGCGATCTTCGGACCGTCCGGAAACGAAGATACGGCGCCGCGTCGGCGATTCCTCGACAGCTTCGTAGCGCAGAGCCTTCCACGCGGCTTTGATTCGGTCTTGAACACTCATGACAGTCTAATTCCATATAAACGCGATTTACGACCTGTTAACAGAGCTTCTTCGGCTTCAAGGTCTTTCAGTTCGGCGATGATTTGCGCGCGATCAAGTCGCTCGCTAACGCCGTCGACTGAGACTTCCGTCAGCAGCGACTCGTCTTCGAGGGCTGCGCGCAGCAGTGTAATCCTGCGTCGGATTGATTCGAGTTTTTTTGTGTCCATCTTAGTTCACGAGCGAAAAAATAGGAGCTAAAGCTGTGCCAAGCGACCAGGTCGTTTTGTGCTTCTGGACGCGCGAGATAATCAATTGGTTGTTTGCCGGAGCGGCTTGGATAGACGTTGACGTCCTCACATTGACGTCAGCCTTGTAGACTATCTCACCGTATAGTATATCTTCAAACCTTAGCTTGTTGTAACCAAGCACCAAAGGAACAGACAACTTTGTACCAGGCTCGAGGACGTCATACGTCTCAATAGTAGGGACTGCTCCCGACGTACTATATGACGTGATCCAGAACGTCGGCTCTTGAACAACGAAGTATGCAACATCCGGATATTCGAGCGCTGACGTTACCTTTACGAACCGTACGCCATCAATAACGTCTTCTGACGTCTGTAAAGGCAGACAGTCATGGACGTTCCAAAACTCTCCATTGTGCAGAAGAGGCGTGTATCCTTCTCGGGTCGCGCTGCGCCATTCAGGAACAGCGTTGACAGTTGGAGGTGGGTTGACCAATCCGTATATCCTTGTGATGACTTGATTCCCTGAACTACCCGATGAATCCTGATATACAAGCTGCATAGTCAAGTCGGTCGGAACTCCCAAGCATGACGCCGGATTCCCTGGGTAATACGTATGCCCAGACAAGAAGAACCGTATTGACGCGTCGGCGGCGCTCGCCGTACTCGACGCAGTACAGCCAGTTCCAGCTTTTATTGTCCTGTCTTTACTCACCTTGCGAGCCCTCGTTGAACGTAAACAGCAGTCCCCCGTCGGTCGTTACGCTGATATAGAACCCAGGCTGAAACGACTGCATCGATTCCCAGCGTCCGCGCCAGACGACGAAAAAGCGCTGCGACCGAGGCGCGCCGGGCGGCTCCGACGTCGCCAGCGGCGCGTAGACGTCGAACGGGAAGCTCTGGTCGACGACGTCGTTCACGACGAAGCACGCCGTCGCCTGCCAAATGTTCGCGGCGTTCCGGAACCATGCGGTCTGGAGCCGCGCCAGCCGGACGTCGTCTCCCCGTTTAACTAAATGGCCGCGTTTAATCGAAAGGTCCGGCTTCCCGTTCACTTTGTCGACGACGTCGTTCCACGCTGCCGCCGTAATGGGATCGCCTTTTCGGACTCTTGGCAATTTATCCATATCTCACCATTATTATTTCTGCACGGCGCGAATCGCTCGCGTCATTCTTGCGTTAGCCTTTTCATCAGCGGTCTCTTGTTCGAGCGCCGGGCGCATATACGGACGAGGTTCAACGCGGACCGTCTTCGTTTCAACAGTCCTCATCCGGCTCGCCCACGACTGGAAGCGCGACGACGCCGCCGCGCGTTCCCACGCGCCGGAATTTTTGAAATAGAGATAATCGCGCACTATCACGCCGTTCGGGTTCGTCTTAGAAACGACGCGATAAGGCTTCTTTGCGCGCGGTCTGACCGGCTCTGCTCCTTTGCGCTTGCGTCTCGACTTCCTGCGATTGGCGACGTACTGCTCGTCGTAAAAGGTCGCTTTGACCGTGCCGGAGCCGCCGTATTCGAGAGTTTTCAACGCGGACGACGCGCCAAGCCGCTCCGGTCCGACGATATACGTCAAGCTGTCCGTCTGCGTGTACCGAATCGCCTGCTTCAACGTTCCTTTGTGGCTTCGCGGCGGTTCTCCAGGCTTGGACGTCGTCCAATTCTTCGACCGCATATTTCGTCCGCCGCTCTTAATCGAGCGCGACGCCGCGCGCAGAACGTCTGCGGCTGTGTAGCGCAAGACGTTCTGAACGACTCTGTCGGTTCTGTCGGCGACAATATCCGACAGTTTCACAATTATCTTGCCCCAGTCCGTCTCCATGCGGAATCTCCTCTATTCTTAATCGCCAGAAGTACGCGCCAATTTGCCTCTGCGAGGGTCGTCCGACGTCAAAAGCCCCAAAGAAGACGCGGCGGCGTAGTTGTAGACGATCGTGTCGAAATAGTGATTGTCCGGCCGGTTGATATTTGGGCTCCATTCGACAACTTTATTGGTTGCGTACTCGACCAGTTTTGCAGTTTCAGCGGCGGCGTGTTCGGAAAACATCCGGTGCGCGCTCCGGCTCGTGCCGAACAAAGAGAGCGAGCCGGACTCGCCGGGCGCAAGACTAAACGATTCGTGCGTCTTGGTCTTCCAGTAGTTGACGTCAATTAGAATCGAACGCAGCGCGCTGTTGGTCGTCTTCTCGTCGATAAGGCGCCAGCCGAAGACGCGGCCGGGCTTCTTTGGCCACTGTCTCATCGGAGCTCGTTTCGCAAGGACTGCGACGCCGCGCGCGGGAATAATCAAGCGGACGTCGACGGCGCGAATCGCGTTCTCTACAACCTCCGGCTTCCATCCCATGTCGACGAGTATCCTGTCAATTCGTTTCGAGCGCGACGAAACTCCGATCTCATTTTCTGACGCAAACGCGCGTTCGCGCAAATCGCGGAAGAGGAAGTCGAGCCCGCGTTGGACGCGCCCGTCGGCCGTGCTGTCTGGAAATATTCTCTTGAGCGTCTCCAGTCCGCCGTCGTTCTTTTGGAAATAGGTCCGTTTTTGCTCTGGGAAAGTTCCGTAATCAACAATCCGCCCGGTAAAGGACGCGTTCCACGCTATAATTGAGTAATAGAGCACGTCGGAGTGTACGTCGACGGCTGCCGTTAGTTTGACGCAGTCGTCCGGAACGACGCCGCGTTCGAATCCGTTTGTCTTTGCGGCAATATCTTTGGCGGCCAATTTAATCGCGCCCGTGTGCGTTTCGAGAGGCTGGTTCTGCTGTTCCGACCAAAATGCGCGCGCGTTCGCGCACCACCTTGTCATGTAATACTCTAACGAGTCGGCGAGCTTCTTGCCGACGTAGGCGTCCGGCCAACTGACGACGGCGCCTTCCTGCATCGCTTTTTTGTTTTTCTTATAGAACCTAGTCGCGGCTTTTTCGTCGTCGAACCAAATAGCGCGGTATTCGCGCCAAAGGTCCATATTTTTGGGCATGCTCTCGAGCGACTGGAAGCGCAGTCCGTTCCAGCGCGGATAGAGCTCGCGGTTTAACGTCCGGTCGGAGTAGTCGTCCGGCGCTTTGACCGTGCAAGTCTGCACCATTGCCGGTTCCGCGCCGTTTTCAACGAGCCCTTCCAGCGTCGACGCGACCGTTTCCTCTAGCTGCGCGACGCGGTTCGGGTTGATCGCGACGGCGTCGGTCTGTAAGTCGTCAAGGAACAGAAAGTCGGGTCGGTCCGTCGATCCGTCCGGATTCTCAGTCGACAGGCCGCGAATCGCCGCGTTGACGCCGTACGCAGCGACCGTTGCGCCGGAGGCGACAGAACCGCGAATAGTCGGCAGGCGCAGCGAGTCCGCAGAGATTTGGATATTGGTCGGCGCGCCGTAGAAAAGTTGCCCGCGCGCAAGGAGCGCAGAACCGCGCAGTTTCTGGAGCGGATAACAAACCTCCGGAAAATCTTCGGCGAGCGCCGGAGTCGACGAGAGGATCGTAGAGATAGCCTTGAGAAGCTTGCGCGCCTCTTTCGTGTTGGCGGCGACAATTACGACGAATCGCCGACGGCCCGTGAGGAGCGCCCACGTCGCCGCAGTAACGGCGAGCGTCGTCTTGCCGGTTCCGCGCGGCATAGCGACCGCTTGTTTCCCGCCATGAGAAATGACGCGCTCGAACGCGTCGATTAGGCGCAGATGGTTCTTTCCAAACGGCTTTTTGTATTTAGATTTCAGATAATAACGGCTGAATGCAAGGAGCGAGCGGCTCGCTTCGACTCGCCGCGCCGGGTTGACAACGGCAGGCAAAGGAGAAATCTCACGCCCTACGAGCGACTTGAGCGCGCTAACCTCCCTTGCTCGCTCCTTGGCCTTCTCATAGTTTAGCGTGTTATTTGCCATTATTAGCGACGGCTTCAATGTATCGCGCCGCTACTAATCGTGCCAATTCTTCGAGCGGGAGCCCATTCGGCGCTAATTTAAGGGCTTCAAGGTGCGAGCGCGCGAGCTGAGCGACGGCGCCTTCCGCTTCGGACGCCGCGTCCACGACCGCCGTCGTCTTGTAGAGGTCGCATAGTTTCGCGAGCTCTTGGATCGCCGCAAGTTCGACGCGCAGGTCGCCTGCGTTTCTAGCGCGTTCACGGACGTCTTCGAGCTGTTCTTTGCGCCGCCCGAGTTCCTCGCGCACGTCGACGTCCGCGGCCATAGCGAGCACGGCGCGCGCCTCCGCAATGAGCGGAGCGACTTTTGTTTTGGCTACGCCTAGCGCGTCCCGACAGTACGCCTCGACGCGGTCGACGTCCCGTTCTACGGCAAGTACTGCGGCGACGCGCCTAACTTGCGCGTCTTTTGCTAGTCGTTTCTTCGCCATCAGTTGACCGAGATCTCATAGCTAATTGGGCACGGGTTGCCGCTGATGAAGTGGACCGTTACCACAAGTACGTAATCGCCTGCGGTCGGGAATAGCGGGTTCACCCGCGAGTCGGGTTCGTAAATGAAGTTATAACCAGACTCGTCGACCGTCCAACGCGGGTCGTCGGTTACTGCGGCTTCTAAGACGGACTCAATAGGAATGGAAACGTTCTCATGCCCAAAGACAGGAACGCGCGTCTCCGTCGCCCAGCTCGTCGTCTTGCGGTAGCAGGTGTAGACGATCTCGCCAATGTCCGCCGGAGCGACAAGCGAGGCGTCGGCGCTGTCTTGGATCCGCGCAAATAACAGAGGCGTTTCTCCTCGATTGTAAAATGAACTCATCATCATGTAATCCTTAACGACGGTGTATTTGGGCGACGTGTCGATTAACAGGGTGTTATTGTAAACCGTCCATGTATGAAAATCGAGCGGAGCAGCTACGACAGTTGTTGGCAAGAAAGATTCGCCGTCGAACAAGCGCATCGAGGCTCCTAATGGGAATGGGATCTCATCAGAGAAAGATTCCCCTGTAGTTTGTATGGTTGTCTCCCACTTGCCATCAACTAGCTTCTCCAACAGAACAGAGACGGCGGGGTCGTTTGACGTCCACGTCGCAAGTTTCTGTGTTACTGCGAAGTTCGAGGCGTCAGCGCCATACTTACATGAGACTACGTTATAAAACTCTGATTCGCTGTCGTCTATTCCTGGCGGCGTTGCGAAATAACCGCGCGTCTCAGAAAAGAATATCGCGTAGGGTCGATACACGTCTCGCTTGATTTGTAGTATTCGGTCAACGCCATCAAGAACGACCGTGTTACCTATTCTGAATTCACAGTAGTCTACGATGGTATCTGCTGTCAGCGTCTTTGTTTCTCCTGGGAAAAAGACGAGCCACGAGCCCTCAAACGCGCCGAGCGCGCCGCCGACTTGGCGCGGATTCCCGAGCAGGTCGGCGTTCTCGGCGCTCGCCGTCTCGGCGCCCGTCAAATAGGGCGATTCCGGGGTCAGCCGAAAATCCCAACTTTGCCAGAGAGTGTTTGTCCATGTCGAAGAATCGATTACATCGGGGCACGGGGCGACGAATCCACAGGTCGACGGCAACTTTGTAATTATGTCAGCGGAGCCAGGACCTGTTTTCGACCCAATCAAACAATCTGTGATGGAGTTAGCAGTGCTGGCATTATTAACGCTTATATCAATTACGTTGCCAACAATCGTACATCGCTTAATAATTACATCATTAGACACAGAGTTACCGATATTGACGCCAACACGGTGACATCCAGATACTAAGCAGTCCGCCATCGTAACAGTTGCTCCGTATTCGATGTATATGCCGGCGTTCATTACAGCGGTAGTCGACCCGAGAATACGGCATCCATCAAACATAGCAGTGACTCGTTTTATGTTGACGGGAGCTCTATAAGAGTTAGAGTATCC
>JBMNON010000039.1:0-3211 GCA_050943115.1 Patescibacteria group bacterium | reverse complement strand
GTAAGCATATTTAATTTGATTATCATTGTTGGAGTTATAAGGATAGCTAATGACGCTGTGGGGCGGAGTCTTGTCATAGGTTATAGAACAACCCGGTGACCAGGATGAAGCTTTACCTTTGGTGTCAAAGGTGCGAACGCGGAAAGTGTGGAGTCCCTCTGCCTGATTAAAGACTCCTGAATAATGAGAAGGGGCCACAAATGCGGACCAGACACCCATCCCGCCAGCCAGTTTAGGATAGGTTATCTCGTATTCATATTTCTGAATCGGATTAGTAGATGGAAGGACATCATTCCAGTCAGCTGTTATGGTGTAGCTATTGGTATAACCACCACAGTCAACTGCCGGATTGACCCACTTAAGACCGGTCGGAGAAGACGGAGGCAGATCGGGCGGCTGATAATTGATATAACAGCTTGAAGCGATAGGACTTTCGTTACCGTTTTTGTCAACGGCGATAACAGTATAGTAATAGGGGTTGTGGCCGGGAGTCAGGTTACCCAGATAATGGCTTTGGGGAGGATAAACCTGGCGGTGATATTTATTAAATTGAGTACCAAACCAGTAATAATCCAGATCAGGCTCAGTGTTATCGTCCCAGTCAATGGTGATCTTTGTGTCGGTAGTAATGCCGTCACAGGGAATTTGGGTTCGAGTAGCAACGTTATGACCTTGATAGACAGTGAGACCGGCGGGGGCAGATGGAGAGTTGTTAACTGTCACATTTATCCAGTCAACAGAATCCGACTGGATTTCAGGGTCTGAAGGAACTGGCGACAAATTGGGACATTTGTTTTGGGCTTTATCGCGGGCTTCGAGCTTGATTGTATATTCGCCGTCTGGGACAGTAGAGGTATCCCAAGTATAGATGTTTTTGTTTTCAAACGCCTGAGAGTTAACCGTACCGGGACCTGCGACCCTAGTGCCATCTGCTTTTTCGATGACAAGCCAATAGTGACTTAAATTATTATCCTCAACACTGGCAATAATGTTGACCGAACCAGACAGGACGGAACCGGAAAAAGGGTGATTGATAGTGACAATCGGACAAGTCCAGTCACCGGTAGAAAAGGTATTACCGCTTATAACCAGGCCACTTGAGAAATAGGAGTTGGTTTGGGATATAGTGGCTAGATTAAAAAGAAGAATTAGAGATAGTAGCTTAAGCAGGGTTCTTGCCATGGTGTTTCTTTATAATCTTGACCATCTCTTCTTTGATAACCAAAAGTTCAGAATAGATGATGATGGTGGCAGGAATTATTATCATGACAATAAGACCGGTTTGGGTTTGGGCAAAAGCCACCGGATAACCAAGATAAGGCAGCGTAAAAGAAACACGGCCAACGACATTATCGGGAGATATATTGTTAGGATCGGCAGCATCATTGGCGTCGCCTTTGGTAACAAACAAATCTTGATTGTTCTCGTTTTTAATCTCTACAAGACGGTGAGTGACAGTGGCTTTGGGGTTGTTGGTGTCAGTGCGGTAGGTAATAATATCCCCTACCTGGTAGCTGCTTTCGGGGACGGAGACGATTAGGCTACCGACTTTGATAGCTGGTTCCATGGAACCGGACTGGACAGTAAAAAGCTTAAAGGCCGAAAAGACATCAAAAGCCGACAGGGAAACAGCGATGGCCACAAAAAGGACTAGGGTGAACAACACCGCATATAAGGCTTTTCGAATTAAAAGCAGTTTTTTCATTTAGAATTTATTATAGTTATTCAGATTAGGCTGAATAACTATATAAGTTCTACCACTGTATAGGAGTTGGAGTAATTGTGCTTCCGTAATGGTATCTCCATGGCTCTGGAGTAGTAGGAGCAGGAGCTCCGGTTTGAACTGTGTAAAGAACTACATTGTTTATATTAACAATGTTTTGAAAATCGTTCCCCACATTACTTTTTAGCCTGAAGTGAACCGTATAGTTACTCCATGAATTTGGGTTAACATTGGTTGCTACTTTAGTCCAATTTCCAAAATAATGCCCTACATCAGTCCAACCTTTCACCCAGTTACTAGAAGCATTATCCCAAATTGCCATTTGAGCATAACTAGTACCCCTATTAAGGTTGGGATCGAATAGGGTTTTATATTTAGGATCTGTACCCCCATCAGCTACACCGACATAAATATCAGCATTTACGGTACCACCATATTTTATTCCGACATCCTGACTCCTTTCTTCTCCTGGAATTAGGTTACTAAAAGTAAGTGGTAGGTTGGTTTTATTACTTAACATTACTGTGGCCGTTGCAAAGGTATTATTACCTAAAACTTTTGTTTCACTAAAATAAGCCCGGGTAGCGGCGATAGCAGTTGAAGCCACGGCCGTAACCATGACTAAACTTAATATTATTCTTTTCAAAACTATTCACCCCCTTTTAAATCAATAAATAAAAAACCCTCAAGAATCTTGAGGGTTTTAGATGATTACCGCCAAGCCTAGTGTGAGCTGCGGCGAGTTTGTGGTAATCATTCTAACATCATAATACCCCCATATTTTTACTACTGTCAACAGGAAGGCGGTTGCTTTTTTAGCATATTTTCCGCACTATCAATCAGTTGATTACCATTATTGGTGGTACGTAGGGTTGATTTTTTAAAAAGTTATGAGGATGAACGGAGGGTTTTAGCGATTTTGAAGACTTCAATTAGGATAATAAAAACAGCCGGGGCGTAAAAAAGGAAAATGAGTCCGGGAACGGTCTGGATGAAGCTTATCAAGTAACCGGCAAGGGGCAGAGAAAAACGGAGTTTGCCGACGATATCAGACTTGCCTACCATACTGCTATCAACATTGTCGTTGGCGTCGCCTTTGGTGATGAAGAATAGCTCTCCTTGGGTGCTGTGGGTGCGGAAAATACGGTGGGTGGTGGTTTTGGAGGGAGCGCCGCTTTTGAAGGTGATAATATCGCCCTGCCCATAACCGCTTTGGGGGGCAACCACAATCAGGCTGCCGCGGGGAAGGGAGGGCTCCATGGAGCCGCTTCTGACGGAGTAGATTTTTAAACCAAAAGGCAGGGAGGAGGTGGCAAAGAGGAAAAACAAACCCAGGGAAAAGATAAGAAGGATCAAATAATAGTAGAGTTTGGTATTACCAGGTGCCACTAGTTATCATGTTAGAAATAATTTCGGAGTCTGCCAAGCCCCCGGTTTTGACCTGACCGTTTTCCATGGTTTGGAGATGAAGGTCAAAGTGGCAGGTAA
>JBMNON010000006.1:0-69286 GCA_050943115.1 Patescibacteria group bacterium | reverse complement strand
TTGCAAGGTTTTGCGGAAGGTAATGTTGTTATCTTGGCCTTACCACGCGGTGGTGTTCCTGTGGGCTACGAAGTTGCCCGCTACCTTGATTTACTGTTAGATGTAATTATTGTCAGGAAGATCGGCGCACCAGGGAACGAAGAATTTGGTATCGGTGCCGTTGCCGAAAATGGCGAGCTTATCCTCGACAAGCCGACAATCAACTTGCTTGGCGTCAGTCCAATGCAAATATCAGAGTTAATTAACAGGGAAAAGCAAAATATCAAAAACCAAGTGATAAAGTTTCGACAGGGCAAAAATCTACCTGATCTCGATCCATATTCTGTTGTTCTGGTAGACGATGGTCTGGCAACCGGTATTACTGCTCGCTGTGCCCTAAAAGCCGTTGACAAGTTAAATCCAAAACAATTGATTTTTGCCGCTCCGGTTTGTGCCCCTAAAACAAGCGACGATTTGTCGTCAGTCGTCAACAATGTAATCTGTCTTTCCAAACCCTCAGACTTTACTTCTGTGGGTATGTGGTATCAGGATTTTAGTCAGCTTGATGATCAGGAAGTTATAAATTATCTGGAAAAGTCCAAACGGCTAATGCAAGCTTGAATATGGAAAACAGGGAAATCCAAATAAAAACCGGAGACGATTACATAAACGGGAACTTAAACGTACCCGACAATGCCAGAGGTATCATAATTTTTGCTCACGGCAGCGGCTCCAGTCGTTTCAGTCCCAGGAATAATTTTGTCGCCCAAGAACTTCAAAACGCCCGCTTTGCCACACTGCTAATTGATCTTCTCACCGTAGACGAAGAGGCCAAGGATATGGTTACCGCAGAATATCGTTTCGATATTGAACTTTTAAGCCAAAGGCTACTTGATGCCACTAATTACGTTGATCTAAATTCCGCCACATCTTCTCTTCCGGTTGGCTACTTTGGTTCTAGTACCGGAGCCGCCGCCGCTCTGGAGGCAGCTGCTACTCTAAACAATATCCGGGCCATCGTTTCCCGTGGCGGTCGCCCTGATATGGCTGAAAATCTAACACGGCTGACCGCCCCCACTTTGCTTATAGTCGGCGAATACGACGAAGAAGTTCTTAAACTTAATTATCAAGCTTTGCAGAAAATGAAGAACGCTTTGCAAAAAAACATTCAAATAGTACCTCGGGCCAATCATTTGTTTGAAGAACCGGGTGCTCTTGAAAAAGTTCTTCGCTTAAGCCGCGACTGGTTTATTAAATATCTCTGAATGTACACTAATTATTATCTAAATAATAGTGATATTTATGGACCTCGTGGTTACACCAGAAGTGAAATTGTTGATGGCCGAGTCTATCATCATGGTAGAAAAACCTATTATTACTTGGATTCAGACCGCTTTTATGGACCTCGAGGCTATACCAGCTACTACCTTTACCACCGGCGCATTTATGGCCCTGACACCATACTTCCCTGGCTATAAAAGTAAAACGGAGCGTTTAATTCCCGATCCTTGATTGTTGTTGTCAGTTCTTGATGATATACACCGGATGGTAGTAATCCAAATCCACCATACGTTCCCATTACTTTTAATTGTGCCCACACATCTTCTCCCACATGATTTTTGGGCAGTTCCCTCCAGAATTGAAAGCCTCCGGACTTTCTCAATTTTTCCGTATCATACATGACGAAACCTCCAACCCAGGCAATTTTATATTTAACTTGCGTGTCTACTTTTAATCCCAACCTTTTTTCTACATGCCACATGTTTGCCGCATTATGAAGCTTATGTCTTTGCCATTTATTATCACCCGGTCTCACAATTTCTGGTTTGACTTCTCCTTCCCACAGCTCGATATTTTCCTCTCCTGGACGAAAATCATCTTTATAGCTTAAACCTACCACCGGACGCCCCGCAAAACCGCACTGTTCTTCTTCCAAGGACTCCAAAGTTTTTCTAATCACCCAAGGTTCTAATATTAAGTCATCGTCCAAGTAAAGCGAATATTTGGTTTGGGAATTGTCTAGTAAAAACTGTCTTTGTTGTGCCATTCCTCTATTTGGCAAGTTTTTGTGGAAGCTAATTTGCACTCCCTTGTTTTCCATCATCCTGATAATGGTCAACACTATCGGGTGTTTCAGTCTTTTATCTTTGTTTTGGTCGGCCACAATTATGTCGAAATAATTACTATCCTGAAAATACAAACTACTAAGGCAAACAGCCAGGGAGCTTACTCTTCTATAACTGGGAATCAACACGCTTACTTTCTTTTTAGTCATGACCTCCTTGGATATTTAATAATCTCCCTGCCGCTTCCGCTATCGTCTCATAACCAATAAGTTTTTTACTCCCAAAGGGTATTTTGTCTGAAATTACAGTCTTCTTGTATTTGGGGTCTACGTCAAAATACAGTACCTCAGAGTTTACTCTCCAGGGGGTGTGCTGCGGGTTTGTAAGTGCGTATAAATCGAGGACTTTTGTTTTTAGAGCTGATGCTATGTGAACCGGTCCGCTATTGTTGCTAATCAGCAAAGATGCTCTCTTCACCACGGCCATAAACTCGTCCAGTTCAAGACTTCCGGCCAAATTAATCGCCCTATCGCCGCTCATTTCCTTAACTTTTTGGGCTAGTTTCCTTTCGCTCTCAACCCCGGTCAGCAGTATTGGCAGCGACCATTTATCTTGGATCTCTTTTACGGCATTTGCCAAACAGTTACTGTCATACTGCCTTTTTGCTTCGCTGACTCCCGGGTGTACCACCAAAAAATCCTTCTCTAAGTTAATACCCATACTTATTAGTTTTGACCTTGCTCTTGTATAGGCGCCCGCAGGTACCTCTAAATCCATTTCCTCATTTATCACCTCGAAGCCTAAATTTGAGACCAATTCCAATTGTCTTTGTACTTCGTGTCTGATGAATTGTTGCGGTTCCGGATCGAAAACCCAGTCAGTCAACAAGTCCCAGGGATTTTCCCGGCAGTATGCCGCTCTTAAAGGAATACCGGCCATATAAGTAATTAACGCCGATGGCAGGGGATTTTGGGAAAAAACAGTGAACACTATGGCAGCATCAAAATTTTGTTTCTTCAGGTCTTCGACCATCCTGTTCAAGCCGTCTCCGCGAAGCGGCTTTTCGTGTTTGGCCCAAGGCAGGTTGTACACAACGGTTTTGTCAATACTTGTAATGTATGGAGAGATCATTGCTCCGGAAGCAGACGTCAGCAGCGTGATTTTCCGGCCATCCCCCCTTAAAGCTTTTATAGCCGGGCTTGTCATTATCAAATCACCCATATTATCCGGCCTTATACACAAAACATTTTTAGCTTCTTTCCACCTAATCCTGTTGCTTTCTGCCATGACCAAAATAATTAATATAATAACTGTTTAACCCCCGTTGTCCTTCTTCTTGCGATATCTCCTTTATTCTCTCGACGATATTCGAAGTTGACTTATCCCCAATCCGGTTGATTATCTTAACTACACCTCCAAATCTTTCTACATATTTCGCTTCGGGCAAAGTCTCCCTTGTATAATCTCCTCCTTTGACGAAGACGTCTGGCTTGATAACTTTTACCAAATTAATGGGTGTATCCTCTCCGAATTCAATAATAAAATCAACACTGGCCAATCCTGCCAATACCTGGGCCCTGTCTTCAAATTTGTTTATAGGCCTTTCTGGCCCTTTTAACTTTTTGACACTCTTATCCGAATTAACGCCTACTATCAAAATATCTCCAAATCTTTTGGCTCTTTTCAATATTTGGACATGCCCCGGGTGGATAATATCAAAACATCCGTTAGTAAATATCACCCGCTTGCCGTTTTCTTTATAAAATTTTACGGTTTCTGCAAGACTGACTCTATTCTTCACAATTTTGCCGTTATAAGCCACTTTGTCTTCAAGATCTTCTCTTTTGCAGGTTGTTGTCCCTTCCTCGTTGAGCGATATTTCTGCAGCCAAAGATGCCAGCTTTGCAGCTTCACGGAAACTTCCTCCAGAGCATAGAGTCAGAGTTGCCGTGCTGGTAAATACATCACCAGCACCTACAGAATTGACGTTTCTCTGTGGTCTTGTCTTAATTTTAAACACGCCCTCCTCTTTTCCGAATGCCACCGTTCCGTCTTTGTCTAAAGTAATCGCAACAAACCGGGAGTTGCTGGCCTTAAGCAGTTTTTCTTTACTTTCTTCCACATATCTAACCCGGTCTTGTGGTGTACTATCTTGGCTTTCACCAATCAGTTCCAAGGCTTCTTGGAAATTTGGTTTGATCATCGTTGTTCCGATTATCTTACTTTTGGAAGGTCTCTTTGAATCAACTACCAGTATCTTTTTATGCTTTTTTTGAAGTCTCTCAATTTCTTCTTTTACTCGATCCGTCAAAAACCCGTAATCGTAGTCGGAAATAATCACGGCATCTGCATCCGGGAAACTTCCTTTTAAGTTTTTTACCACCGATCTCTCTTGTATTCGAGTCAAACAACTTTTTTCGCCAAAGTCATATCTGGCCACCATCTGACCATCAGCCATCACTCTTCTTTTAGCCAAGGTTTTCCTGGTCTTATCCCACAATATTCCCTCGACTCCGATTCCTTTATTTTTTAACTTTGAAACCAATCTTCTCCCATTACCATCCTCACCGACAATCGACATGATTCTACAGCTTGCCCCCATATCCGCTATATTAACTGCTGTATTGGCAGCTCCCCCGGGTACCTCATAAACCTTTTCCACATCAACAATTGGAACTGGTGCTTCCCGGCTTATCCTTTCAGAATGCCCCTGAAAATAACCGTCCAGCATAATATCGCCTATTACCAATATCTTTTTACCAACAAAGTTTTTAATGATTTCCCTTAGCCTCTTTTTCATGTTTGTTGTCCTCCAGACTGCTAACAATAATTTCTGCTGCTTCTTTCATATTTCTGCAAATATAATCAGCCAGGGGGAAAGCTGTGTATTCGCAGTTCCTGTCTATCATAACGGTATTACACCCCGCCCTTTTTCCTGCCTCCATATCACTGGTGCGATCTCCGACCATCCAGGAGCTGTTCAAATCAAAAGATAACTCTTTTGCTGCCTTAAGCAACAGTCCAATCTCCGGTTTTCTGCACTCACAAGCAACCGCAAAGTCATTTACAGATCCTCCAATGTAATGTGGGCAGTAATAAATCCCATCAAACCGAAAGTTTAAAAGATATTGCAGCTTTTCAAAAAGGGGAGCCAAATCTTTTTCTTCAAAATATCCTCTGGCTACACCGCTTTGGTTTGTTACCAACACCACCTTATAGCCCTTCTCCCTTAACATGGACAACCCTTCACTGGCTCCTGGTATTATCTTGATCAAGTCAGGATTGTAGTTGTAAAAAGGTTTGTCAAAATTGACCGTATCATCTTTATCTACGAATACTGCTCTATTATTTACTATGGCCATGATGTTTCCTTTACAGGCAAAACCATAATTTCCGGAATAACGGTTCCCTCCGGTTGTTCCAGGACAAACTTCACTACGTTAGCGACATTTTTTGGGTCCTGCAAAACGCTAGGGTCAACATCGGGAAACCGGTCTAAAATGAATGGGGTTTTCATACCTCCGGCTATTATCGCCGTCACTTTCACCCCATCTCCTCTTCCTTCTACATGCATTCCATGGCTGAATCCTAAAAGCCCCCATTTGCTGGCATGGTAAGCCCCGGCATTTGCCCAGGCCCTTTTGGCTGCTGTTGAAGTAATATTTACGATATGTCCGCCTTCTTCTTGGTCAGCCATTCTCGTCATAGCTTGTTTGGTCATCAAAAATGGCCCTCTTAGGTTAACAGCGATTACTTTATCCCATTCTTCCGGACTCATTTCTTTAACCGACTTGGTGACATCAATCCCGGCATTGTTAATCAACACATCCAACCTTCCTAGCCTTGCAAATACATCGTCTATGATATTTTTACTTTCCTCTACATCAGCTACATTTAAAACCACCCCCTCCACGATTAAGTTCCCACCTTGTAATTCTGTCACTGTTTCTATAAGTTTCTCTTCATTTAAATCTGCCAACACCACCCTCATTCCTGCTTTAGCCAGAGTCATACTTATCTCTTTTCCCAATCCTTGGGCAGCACCTGTTACAATCGCTACTTTATTTTTCAAAATTTCCATAGTACACCTCTTTGTCTGGACTTGTTAACTGTCTTTTTAGATATTCTTTTTGTTTCTTAGATATTTCCGCCTTACCAATTAATTCTTTTTCTGTCAGCTCGCAAATGGTGTGAATAATGTTAATGTGGATTTCCTGAATACTTTGAGCGCTATCGGATGGTATCACTATGGAGATATCGCACCGTTCTTTTAACTTTCCTCCCTCTTTACCTAGTAGTCCAACCACCAACATTTTTTGTTTCTTGGCGGCTTTTGCCGCGTTCAGCAAATTCTTGGAATTTCCGCTGGTGCTAATTAAAACTAAAGCATCGCCCTCATCACCCAGCGCCTCAACTTGCTTTGAAAAAATTTCATCAAAGCTAAAATCATTGGCTAATGCCGTAATAATTGCCGTATCACTTGTCAAAGATAGCACTGCCAGGGGTTTTCTGTCATCAAGCATATAGTGTCCTACCATTTCCGCTGCCCAATGTTGGGCATCCATGGCGCTGCCGCCGTTGCCTGCTACAAAGACCTTCTTTTTATTTTGGAGAACACCTACAAGAAGCTTTGTTGTACTTACGATGGATTGGCTTATCTCACTTTTTGTTTTCAATAGATCTTCCCTCAGTCTTTGAAAATTTGCCTCTACAACCTTAGAATAATTACCTTTACTCAATGCTTTGTCCTTATCAGGCTGCAATACTTCCTCGTATAAGTTCTCCATCATTTTGGCTACATCTGACCACTTAAAGTATTTGTTAACTCGATAAATTGATCTTATTGCCATTTTTGTAGCCATCGTTTTATTGCTCAATATGTCCTTCAATGCATAAGCCAGCTCTCTTGGTTTTTCTGGCTCCACTAAAAGTCCAGTTTCACCTTCTGCTACCGAATATTTAATTCCGCCGACCCTGGATCCTATCACCGGAGTCCCGCAGGCCATTGATTCCAAGGGCGTAATGCCAAATGGTTCATACCAGGGTGTACTAACAAATACGTCTGCGGCAGAATAATAATTTTTTATTACGTGTCTGCCCTTTTTACCTAAAAAAGCTACCTTATCAAAAACTCCACTCTCTTTGGCGATCTTTTGCAACCTACCGATTTCCGGAGTTATCTCCGGATTGGCTGTTTCACTTTCACCGCCCACCACCAGAAGCCTTGCGCTAATCTTTTCTTCCTTATGAAGGATCCCGACGGCCTTAATGACATTGGCAATTCCTTTTCTCGGCACCAGCCTTCCCAATTGCAAAATAATATTATCGTCAACATTCAGCCCTAGCAATTTCCTGGCAAACACCTTATCAATCGGCTTTAACTCATTCGGATCAAATCCACAGGGGATTATCGAAATTTTTTTCTTATTAGCCTGGTACAAATTAATTAAATCCTCCTTGTCCTGAGGGCACTCAGCAACGATAGCATCAGCTTCTCCGACTATCCTTTCTTCAATTTTCAATCTTTCTTCGGGGAATTTATCACTGTCTCCCTGGTAGATTTTTCTCACTTTACCTAAAGCATGGAAAGTTATCACCACTTTGGTCTGAAGTTTCCTTTTTAAGTTTATTGCCACCAACCCTGACATAAAAAAATGAGCGTGAATTAGGTCATACATTAACTTTCCCCTTGCTACAAATTTTTCTATCTCCGCCTCAAACTCTCCCATCAAGGGCAGCATCTCTTCTTTTGGCACAAAACATTGTTTACCGGCCGTAACTTGAATTACCCTGACCCCATTATGGCAATCAACGACTTCCGGTAAGTCTTTGTCGTCTTTCCTCGTAAATACGTCAACCAAGAAGCCTCTTTTTGCTAGTTCCGTCGACACCTTATCCACGTAAATATTTTGTCCTCCACTGTCAGATCCCCCTATAGAGGCCAAGGGGGAGGCGTGTTCGGAAATAAACATAATCCTTCTTTTCTTCATTCCTTAAATACCTCCGTTGACTTAAATAAAATACCCTGCATCTTCGAATAACTTATTCTGGCTGCAGTTTGCGACAAAATCCCTTCCCATTCGGCAACAAAGCGCTTAATGCCAAACCGTTTATCGGCCATTCTTTTTGCCCCCGCACTTAATTTTTTTGCTTTTTCCGGATTTGTTAAAAGCTGCCGCATCCTTTTTACAAGAATATTTATGTCAGTATCTATGTATCCGTTCACTCCGTTTTTTATTGCTGTGACCATTTCAGTTGTTGCTAGCCCCAGGATCGGCAGCCCCACCGTCATTGCTTCCAGTACTGCCAACCCTAAGCTGGTATATCTGATTGGATTAAAAAAGAATCTGTACTTTGAAATAAATTCCCCGATTTCGTCGTGAGGCACCTCTCCCAATCCTCCGATCTCCTCAGAACCCATTCCGATTAAATCCAGCGGAATTTCCTTTCTGACCTCTTTAAAAATATCCCAGCCCAATCTCCTGCCTCTTTTGGCGAGATTGTTGACCACGACTATTCCCTTGTTCAGCTCTCCGCTGTAAACAACATTTTTCGGAATAATAACACCGTGATCTACGACCTTTGATGGCGTCGCTTGGCTGTCCCACATGAGGTCATTGAAATGAGTCACGTTTATCAAAAGCGAATTGGGATCGTTAACAACATGTTTGGTATCGGTGGGGTGTTCTCTTGGGGGATCATGTTCCAGATATATTTTGGGAAGCAGTCTTTGTCTCTCGTTTAGTATTTCAAACTGATCTTTAAGATAATTGTCTTTGGATTGAAATAATATTACATCTATATCCCTTAGCTTTTTAACCTCGTTTGCTTCAACTTCTATTACATTATTGCCCCATTTGAAGCTTCCGGCTCTACCCCCATACCCGGGACTATCGTCAGCTTTTACCGGAAGATAGAAATCGCAGTTGCATTGGCTCAGGTAGTAAAGATAGCTGCCATGGACATGCCACGTCAGAACTTTTATTTTCATGCCTTTTGATAACTTTCAACTTCTCTTGGCAGTTTCTTTTTCAAGGACTTTGCCACTTGCTCCAAAACGTATTCAAAATTGTTTGATTTACTGGCACTTACCGTCTTATGAATTTTTTTGTTTAAAGGGGCCCATCTTTTTAATTCAGAATATGGTGAAAAAATTATTACGCTTGGAATTTTTAATGCAGCCACCAAATGGGAAGTTCCTGTATCATTGCTAATCACTAATCTGGCCCTTTTAAGTACGCCCGCAAAAATTCCCAAGTTAGTCTTTCCACCAAGATCGACAACTTCGATTGTCGCTAATCTTTTAATATTTTGGGTAACTTCTCTTTCTTCTTTGCTGCCTGTAATTACCACGGCATAGCCGTTATCCTTAATATAATCAGCCATTCGGGCAAAATACTCGACCTTCCATCTTCGCCTCTCATCTCTTGCCCCTCCGTGGATTACCACAAATTTTCTATTTTCGACTCCAAAGCTGCCAAGTAGTCTGTCGGCTCCCTCTTGTTCACAATTTTCTACGGGAAACTCCAAATCTACACCCCGACTCTCAAGTCCCAAATACTCCATCAAGGCCAAATGTCGCTTAATCTCATGCAGCTTGGCAGGATATTCCAGAAACATATCGTCTCCGTCCTTGTATGTCCCTTTCAGTCGATATCCGGCTACTACTTTTGCCCCAAACAAATCAACTAATGGATTGACGATTGAACCATCGCCCTGCATTTGTAAAGCCAAATCAAACTTTTCTCTCTGAACTTGTTTGAGAAAATTGACTACTTTTTTTGTTTCGGTTTTTCTCTCGGGAAGTCCTGGATAGCCCGGAAACTCGACAAATCCGTCAAAATAGTGGTTGAATCTTTCTGTAAAGTTTCTAGACCAAGGTAATCCTATTAAAAATATCCCTGCATCAGGAAAGCTATACCTTACTGTTCTGATTGAGGGGATGGCGCACATTAAATCTCCCAGCATTAATGCTCTGAAAATTGCTATTTTTTTTACTTTATTCCCCAACACCTGATAAATCTTGCTACTTCTCATCCTATATCAAAATAATATTGAACTTAATATGTTTCTTGTATCTTATTCTCAAGCAGTGAGATCATAGTAATAAGACGGTAAGAATAGGGGAAGAAAACATTTTAAAGAATCCATAAATATAGGGCATTATTACACGTACGTCTTTTGAAAAATTCTGCTATTGTATTAGCTCACTGGGCAAGAAAAAGATTATTTATTACCTCAACCCTTTTATCAATTCTTCAAGTAATTCTAGTAAATACGCAAGGTAAGGCAATCAATTATGACTTTATCAAGGGTAACCTAACTTACTGAAGAATTAATATTTTCGTAAGAAGTAAAAGGCCTGTAAGAAAAAATATATCAATAAAACCCTCAAAAAATTTTTTATTTCGCCGCCTTCTGGTTCAAGAGCTCCATTGCGTTTTGTTTGACTTCGTCGACTGATATGTCAATTACAAATGATGTTGCATGCTTGCAGTCCAAAGGTTTTGTGTAGAAAGGAAATCCGAGTTTTGCTACATCGTAACCGCAAATAGGGCAGTTTATTGTCCATGAAAGCAAGGGTCGGTGTTTTGTTCTTGTCATGGGTCCTGCATTAATCAGATTGCCGCACCAATATATCCCCACCGTCTTGGCTCCTACCGCTTCAGCCAGATGTAGCGGTCCAGTGTCGTTTGAAATCACCAAATCACTTAAAGAAAGCAATCCCAGCATTCCTCCCAAGCTTAATTTACCGTTCAAATTAAATGCTTTTTGTCTCATCATCCTCATTATCGTATCCGTAGTATCTTTTTCTGAATCAACACCAGTCAGAACTATGGTTGCTCCCTTTTCGGCCAGTTCGTCTCCTATCTTGGCAAAGTTATTCGCCGGCCACTGTCTTCTTATATCGGAAGCGCCGGGGTGCATCACAACTAAAGTATCTTTAACTCCTTCGATGGCTTTTATTGCTTCATCCCTGTCTTCCTTTGTTGCCATCAGCTTTGGCTCTATTTCTGCTGTTCTTGCACCCACCAACGCCGCTACTTCAAGGTATCTCAATATTTCACTCTGATAATAGATATATGGCACCCACCTGTCTAACTCAACGGCATCAGGAGTTTTTGTTCCTATGTTAAATTTAGCGCCTATGCCTAATAAAAATGGATTTGAATTCTTGCCGCCCCCATGAAGTTGTACACCAAGGTCAAAATTTTCTTTTCTAATTTCTTTAAAAAAATCTTCCTGTTCTTCTTTCTTCTCTATTATTCCTATCTCCTCTCTAACCCCATGTGAAACTGGAACTACGATAACTCTGTCAATATCGCTTGGTCTGCTTTTTAGAAATGATTTATGCCAGGGTTTTCCCAAGTACACAATTTCAGCTTCCGGATACGTCTCTCGAAGGGCTCTTATGGCCGGCAACACAAAGATAAAATCACCTATGGCATTGGCTCTTAGCACGGCTATTTTTTTTACATTAGTTATCCTTTCCCAATCCATTTTCCCTTACAAACATAAAAAATCGGCTTTTCCCCACCCGTGCTTCAATCACTTCTTGGTCTTGTGTCATCCTACTTTCCTCTGCCATATATTTTCTCCGGGTCTTTTAATCGGTAAAAACCAATCAACTCAGCTTCACCGACGATATTCCCTTCCATAGCTGCCAAAACCTTATTCCTGTCAGAGTCTTTTGGTATATCAAGCATTTTATTAAGGGCATATAGTTTAAACACGTATCTGTGTGAGCCTTCGGGCGGACAAGGGCCTTCGTAACCGTATGTTCCGCCATTAGCTATTCCTTCTACTCCTCCTTTTGGAAGTTCTCCTTCTTCTGAATACTTTGTGTCTGCCGGTATGTTAAACACCACCCAATGCACCCATGGATTTGCTGGTGCATCGGGATCGGTAACTATTAAGGATAAACTTTTTGACTCTTTTGGTATGTCGCTAAACTCAAGCGGTGGACTGATATTTCCCCCCTCACAAGTATATTCAATAGGAACTTCTTCTCCGTCCCCAAACTTAGGGCTGCTTATTTTCATACCCCAATTATCCTTATCTACTGTAAGAAGTGTTTAAGAATCTTTTAATAAAAAGATAATAACTTCTATCTTTCGGAGGGAATAATTAGCCATCCAATCAGATAGGGAACTAAACCTGGAAAACCGCCCGGAATGAAAAGTAAAGCCCAAATTAGTCTAACCAGTGTTACATCAATCTCAAAATATTTTGCTACTCCAGCAGCGACTCCGGCCACAATTCTTCCTTCTTTAGGTCTGGTTAATTTTTTCATATATTAATTTTACTACTTCTTTTCGTCTTTTTTTGTTTTTTAATAATAAGCCAGTGGTCGTTGCTTTTAAAACTGGTTTTTACCAATGCATATTCTCCGTTCAGTTTTTCCCCTTCTAAAGACAAGCTAACTTTACCCCTCTTAAAACCGCTTTCCAGCACCTCTTCATTTGATTCACTTGGTTTTATCTTAATTGGCGCGTAGGTTCCCTTATCCCAAATTTCCATTTTTTTATTTTCGCCGTTATGGCCGTTTGAATTATCTTCATAATCTAGAAATTCCATGGGATGGTCTTTTGTTTCAATAGCCAGCCTTTTTTCGTTTATATTTAATGCAATTCCTTGGGGTACGGCCCAACTTTTCAACATACCCTTAAATTCTAATCTTAGGTCAAAATGTTTTCGGGAAGAATTATGCTTTTGAACTACGAATCTATACTTGTCTATTTTCACCTTATTCAATTTATCAGACGACAATTCAAATCTGATTAAAATTAGGGTAATAATAAAGTAAGAAGAAATATTTACCTGTCTTTCATCAAGTTCTTACTTTTATACCTTACAATAACTACTATGAAGAAACTGACAATTATTTCTGTTCTTCTATTGACTTTCTTTACATGCCGGATTATCTCTTTTGCCCAAACGTCCACACAGTTCCCCCAAGGACCACCTGTTGTCGAAAACAACCTTTTTACCAACAACTTTTATATTACCGCCAACGATACTGTTACAATCTCTGAAACTATAACTGCCGATGTATATGTTGCCGGTGGACAGGTTATTGTTAGCGGCACAATAAACGGAGATCTTATTGCTGTCGGTGGAACTGTTCTTGTGTCCGGAACTATCCGGGACGATCTTGTCATTATAGGGGGTCAGGTCACTGTAACAGGGGATATTGGTGACAATCTGACGGTTGCTGCGGGAAACCTCGAGCTTACACCGGAAGCTACGGTTTCCGGAGGAATCCTGGCTGCTGCCGGGAACATTAATGTTTTAGCTCCGATCGGGGGCGACCTGATTGTCGCTTCTGAAAGTCTGTTAGTAGATAACCAGATTGGCGGTCGTGTTGAAGCCCTTGTTTCCAACTTAACTCTGGCCTCTAATACTCGCGTAAACCGGGACTTGGCTTATAATCAGGACGCCCGGGTATCTATTAGTGAAGATGCTCAAATAAGTGGCGAAACAATCCAAAGAGAATCTCGCTTCAAATTGGATGGGGATAACGGCAGAATTAGAAGGGAAGCCCCTCGGGTTCTTGGTAACATCTTTTTTGGTGCATCTTTAGCTGACTTTATTTCTTCCCTAATTATCGGCCTTCTTCTGCTTCGTTATCTGCCCGGACTCGTAGACAAGTCATCTTACTTAATTGCCCGACAACCCTTCAAGTCTCTGGGTGTTGGTTTCCTGACCTTACTGCTTGCCCCGGTTCTATTGTTTGTGTTGTTTGTTTTGGCCTTGACTATTCCCTTGGCGTTAATTTTATTTACTCTTTTCTTGATAACTTTATTTGTTGCTAAAATCTTTCCCGCAGTCTGGTTTGGGACCTGGTTAAGTCAGAAACTTAATCTTAACATCTCCTCGTTTTGGACCTTTATTATCGGTCTTATTCTTTTATATATTATTTTATTCATTCCCGTTCTTGGAGTAATTATTTGGTTCTTCGTACTCCTTTTTGGCTTGGGAAGCTTTTTATTGTCGTTATTTTCTGCATCTCCCAAAGAATCATAGAACTATGTGTGGTCGCTATACCCTTGAGTATCATTCCTCCTTTAACCAAAGGTTTTCGCTACCGGGCACCGTGAACTTCGAATCCCACTACAACATCTCTCCATCACAACTACTTCCAATAATCTTAGTTGCAAATGGCGAAAACACGCTTCAATCCATGCGGTGGGGTTTTATCCCCGCTTGGGCAAAGGACAAATCTCTTTCTCGACAAATAATTAACGCCAGGGTGGAATCGGTTGCACACAAACCTTCATTCGCCTCAGCTTTTCGTCATCGGCGCTGCCTTGTGCCGGCCAGTGGCTTCTATGAATGGCAAAATAGCTCTAATGGCAAAATTCCTTTCTACTTTTACTCCCGGGAATCTAAATATTTTTCTTTTGCTGGTATTTACGAAAATGATTCCTACACCATTATTACTGCCGCCGCCAATAGTACCGTAAAAAGTATCCATAATCGCATGCCCTTGATCCTGGCCCCAAGTCAAGAAACGCTGTGGTTGCGGGCGCCAGACGATGATCCCGTCTTAAATTCCATATTAACTGATGCTCCCAAATACCCTCTCGATTTCCACCCGGTATCTGCAGCCGTCAACTCCCCGGACAATGACAATCCAGCCCTAATCAAACCTTTATAAGATCAGCTACGTCTTTCGGCAATACGGCCTTTATTTTTTCTGCTTCAGCCAAATCGATACTCTCCATCACTACCAAAAGCACTATTTTGACCATATCACTAATACTAACATCTATCGAATAAACAAAATTTTCCCTTATTCTATCCAGAAATTCTTCCTTATCCATTTTTATAGGTACATCGCTTACATTCCAGCCTTCATAAAATAGCCCTCTTATCAACATAGGTAGTTGGGCGGCCAAATTTACGGCTTCTACTAAAGGCAGTCTGTCTCTTAGTGCCTGAAGTACCACTCGTAAAGCTGAATAAGATTGTTCTCTCCTGTCAGTCCAACCCATCGAAACCTCAATTTCTTTTAGTAACTCATTAGTCTCTTGAATGGTGTTGTCAAAAGTAGCTAGTCCCGTCGATGCCATGTTTTCTCCAAATTAAACTCTAACGGTAAAAATCTACCCCAACACTCTAAGAATATTGTTATAAACAAAAAAGAAGTTTGTAAAAGAAAAAACGTTTGATTCCTCCTACTGCTATAATTTCGAAAATGACCAGGGAAAAAGATATTGCCTTTACTCACGATCTTGACGGAGTTCATTTTATTTTTGCCCCACCTCCTGTTAAAACAACCCTCTCACTCATCCGTCGGGATTTAAAACTTCCCCTCCAGGAAGTTGAACCGGAACCTTTTGTTGCCCAAGATAGTCTCCTGACACGCTTGGAAAATAAGATAAAAAATGCGCTTCACAGCTGCCGCCCTCTTCATCCCGATTCTCTCCAAACAATTGATTTACTAAACTTAATAGGTTCACACTACCACCGGCAACTTGACCATTTCGTCTTGTCAGGCCGCGAACCTCTTCTTCATTCTCTTACTGAAAGGCGGTTGTGTCAAACTGGACTAAAAGCAAAAATACCCGAGAGCCGTCTTAACAAAAGCGTAAGTGCTTCAGCCTGGAAAGAGTGGCAGGTTCGTAATCTAAAAAATGAAGGCTACCGCACCACCATTCATGTCGATGATGATCTGCGGCCTGTGCTTCGTATTGCCCGTCTAGAGGGTCATACTCTCTGTTATCTTCTCCGAAACCCATCGAACTCTCCATTGCTGTTAAGGCGCAACGGACTCTCTCTCCCTGAAAACGTTGTTTCTGTCGCAAATTTTTCTGATATGCTTTTTGACTTTGAAAACCGCCTTTCTTCCGGACGGATATAAATCTTACCTTTTTATTACTTGGCTATAAGATTGTTCTAAATCTTTTTGCCTATTCTGTCCTTATGCTGAAAAAAGTCCTGGCAAAAATCCTGCTTCTATTGTTCTTCTTATTTTCTACTACAAAAGTGAATGCTCAGGTTTCTTCCTGGCAAAAAGGTGCTACTATTATGCCCAATTCGACCACCATCTATTCATCCGACTCCTTCCGGCAGTCTCTGAACAATCTCAAATCCGCCAATGCTAACTTTGTTACCTTAATCATTCCCTATTATCAGGACAGCCGCAATTCTAATAATCTATATCGAGGCTGGAATACGCCCACTGACGAGTCTTTGCGAAGCGGGATAAACTACGCCAAATCAATTGGGCTAAGCGTTATGCTCAAGGTTCATCCCGAGATTTCGAATGGCGAATGGCGCCGTTATATAGAACCATCTGATAAAGATACTTGGTTTCAGACTTATGGCAGTATTCTCAATTACTATGCTGATATTGCTTCAGAAACAGGGGTTGCTCAAATTTGTCTGGGTTCTGAAACTTATAACCTTACCAGCCATAATCATGATCCCCGCAATACTCAGCTTTGGATTGATTTAATCTCTCAAGTCCGGTCTCGTTTTTCCGGAACCTTAACTTATAGTGCCCAACACACTACTCCCCGGGAGGGAAGTGAAATTCAATTTTGGGATCAGTTGGATTATATCGGTTATGCTGCCTATTTTCCCCTGGCTACCGGTATAGACGAGCCCACCGTCGATCAACTTAAAGAATCTTGGAGTAATTGGAATAGCGAAATAATTGCCCCTTTATCATCTCGGTGGGGGAGACCGGTTCTTTTTACTGAAATTGGGTACAGAAGTGTTAACGGTGCCCACAAAGAACCTGCCGCCTGGTGGCGTAACGACGCTGTTGACATGGAAGAACAATCACGGGACTATGAAGCCCTTTTCTCCTTTTGGAATGAACATTCGTTTATGCAGGGGATTCACTGGTGGGAGTGGGAAGCCAATCCCAATGCCGGCGGTACCGGCTCCAGTAGCTATACTCCCCAGAATAAACCTGCCCAAGAAGTTATGGCTCAATGGTTTGGTAGCGGTTCTTCTTCCAATCCTGGCGACCCCCAATCTCCCCAGGATTTTGAAACTTCAGTCAGCCTCGAGCCCGCCTCTCCTCATAGCGGTCAAAATGTTACGGTTACTGTCAATGTTAAACCTCAAAATAACATAAGTAGTGTCATTGTCGATATTGAAATATATGACTCCTCCGGCAATAAAGTCTTTCAACGCTACCTCGAAAATAAAGATCTAAATTCAGCCCAAGTTTCGACATTTAATGTTGACTGGAATCCTTCTAACCCTGGAGATTACCAGTTGAAATTGGGCATATTCGCCTCCGGCTGGTCGTCTTTATATCATTGGCAGGATGATCTGCTAAACTTCAGAGTTCTTCAGTCTGACAGTTCAACACCGGATATGCCGTCTAATTTTAAAGCCGTATCTTCTTTCACTCCCTCAACTCCACTAGTAAATCAGCCGGTGGAAATTAGTACAGATATTACTCCTGACCGCAACCTTAGTAACGTAATCGTTGACATTGAGCTTTACAATTCTTCTGGAAATAAAGTTTATCAAAAAGTTTTTGATAATCAGAACCTAACCCAAGGACAAGTAACAAACTTCAAATCCATGTGGGCACCAACCCAGACCGGAGAATATCGTTTAAAAGTCGGTGTCTTTGAAAATTATTGGTCCTCTTTAATTATCTGGTTCGATAACGTTGATAATGTTACTGTCGACCAATCCTCAACCCTCACTCCGACACCTACCACTCCTCCGGCAACGGCCACTCCGAATCCGACATCAGGCCCGAGCGCCACACCCACTCAAACACCCTCGACACCCGCCGCCACTCCTACCCAAAATCCAGTCACTCCTACTCCGACCCAAACTGCTGCGCCAACTGAAAACGAGATTGAAGTTTGGTGGCCTTCTGACGGCGTCACCATTGGCGGCACCCAGCCTTTCAAGGCTCTCCTAAAGGGCTACAATCTATCAGACTACAAAATGTATTGGCAGGTGGATGATGGTCAATTAAATGAAATGCCCGACAATAACCAAGATCATCCTCATAAAGAAATTTTGGTCGACGTCTCCTCCTGGGATTGGCAGGGAAATGGTCCTTACAATCTAAAATTTGTAGCTAAAGACAACCAGGACAATATAATTGCCGAAAAAACTCTAAAAATATATATTGCCCGGTAACATACTTATTATGGGAATATGGTCGTAAGTATTTTGGCGATAAGTATCCGCAGCTTAGTTAAACTTGGATAATACTATTGCTTATGTGTTTCTCGTATTGCTACCTCCATAGACCCTGTATGTAATACTTAATATCAGCTTTCAATCCACCCCTTGAAATCAGCACTAAGGTGATAAAATTGATATCACTACTATGTCTATTTTCGGTAAAGTTAGAAAAAGTGTTCAAGGTCTGCCCGACAAAAAGAGGTATGTCGAATTTTTTAGTGCCTTCCTGTCCCTACCTGTTTTGATTACCGTCATTCTCATGAATGTCAACAATTTAAACAATATGAAGAAAAACACCCCCCCTGGCAATCAGCCCCTTCCAACCGAACCTGCCCCGTCTCCGACCCAAAGCCGGGTAAAGGAAGATAATCTAACTGCCTCAGAAATCGAAGCTCTTATCAGTTCGACAATAAAGGAAAGCACCCTTACCCCGTCACCAACTAGTGAGCCGGATTCTCCCACGCCAAAAGTATGTAAAAACGAAATTGGTCCGGTAGAAATTATTTCACCCAGAGAAGGGGAAGTAGTCGGCAAGGATCCGGTGCTAATCGACATTAACCATAATAAGGATGAGTATTGTGCTGTTGTCTGGTCATATAGCCTAAACGGCCAACCTTGGACCGATTTTACTGATAAAGCCATTTATCTTTACAATCTGACTTCGGGCGAAAAAAGATTGGAAGTTAGAGTAAAAAGCGTGGCTACCGGCAATGAGGTGCTTTTAAAAAAGAACTTTATTTATCAGGTAGAAAATTCACCGACTCCCAGTCCTCAGCCCACCACAACGCTTGTTCAACCCACTCTCACCCCTTAATTATTGTAGTCGTGATCACAAATATACGACCCCCAATTAGTCCATTGGCACTCTCTTGATGGTTCGAAATTTTTCCACATTGGGACTACCCAGGATTCGTAATAATTTTTAAGCTCCGGCCGTGGTATTACCTCGACAGTTGAAGTATCCATGCATCCGGATCCGCTTTGACCGCCGGTTCTAACAATTACTCTATAAATACCAGACCTCTCGGCTTTAATCCGATTGCCATTTTTTAAAAACCGCCTTTCTCCCTCCGGTCCGACAACCTCAATAGTTGTATCATGAGCAAATTGGCCTGTTTGGTTGTGAAAAGACCCGACATTAAAATAGCCTCCCTGATTGATCTTTATATAGTGATCCCAGTGGTGGAAGATATCTTGCTGTACTCTTGATTGGGTACTTCCATAAAGACAAATATCATCTCGCACAACACTTTTTATCGGCATCACCCTTATCCAAGCTGTTTCAAAACACCCTAATCCTGTTTGGTTATGCGTGCCCACTTCCACCTTGTATATCCCGGGTATTGTTGTCTGCAAACTCTCTCCGTTGCTTGCCCAAAAAATTCTACCTCCTGGGTCACTTACTTTTATCCAAGTGTCGTTGGCAAATTGCCCTGTACCGTTGTGGAATGATCCTACGTTAAAGTACTCTCCCCGATTCAAAGACATTTCCTTTTTCCATGGGTCACTAATATTTTTCTGAACCCTGGCTTGCGTGTCTCGGTATATGCACCGGTCACCAGCTTGAACACTTCCGGCCATGAGCAAGAATGTGCTTGCTACTACCATTACTGCGAAAATCACCAGTTTTCTTATCATAAACACTTACTCTATGACAATTTCTTAATAATTGCGCAAGACTATTGTTAATCTTTCGTAATATATCAATCAAAAACTATTAACGATTTCTTAATCTTTTATTACTGCTTCCTTACTCCCCAAGCTTACAATTGAATTGTTACAAATTATATTATTTATGAGAAATTTATCTGCCGTTGACTGGTTTTTTCTTGTACTGCTTATTATTGGCGGAATAAACTGGGGCCTTATTGGTTTATTCGGTTTTGATTTGGTGCTGGCCCTTTTTGGTAGTGTGCCGATTATTGCCCGTATTATTTATATTCTGGTTGGAGTATCGGCCCTCTACGTACTTTTTGCTCTTAGTTCAAAACCCAGAACAACTTAATAATTAAAGTCGCCAAACAAAGGATTGACTATTCGGTTACTCAGCCTGTCAACACTGTCAATCAAATCAATATCGCTACTTTCCATCTCCCAGTTTAAGCTTTCATAATTATCTCGGATATGAACCGGATTTTCCGACCTGGGAATGACAATTATTTCTTTTTGTATTAACCACCGCAAGATCACTTGAGACCGACTTCTTTTGTATTTTTGTGACAGTCCTTCAATAATTTCCAAATTCAAATCCCTGCCCTGTGCTATCGGGGAATAGGCTGTTAAGGTTATCCCGTTTTCATCACAAAATTCCTTCAAGTCCTCCTGGTTTAAACTGGGATGAAATTCCACTTGATTGTTGCTTACCTCCATCCCGGTTTTCAAGGCATCTTTTAAATGGTTAATTGTAAAATTAGAGACTCCGATTGCTTTGATCAAATTTTTTCTTTTTAATTCTGTCATCGCTTCAAGTGTTTCCTCTATGGGAACCGATCTGTTCGGCCAATGAATCAAATAAAGGTCAAGGTATTCCGTGTCCAGCTCTTCCAGTGTCTTATTCAAGGCACCTTCTACCTGATCTTTCTTAAGATGTGTCATCCAGACTTTGGATGTGATAAAGATCTTTTCACGACTCAGGCCGATATTTTTGATTCCCCGGCCCACTTCCACTTGGTTGTCATAAGCCTCAGCGGTATCAAGATGCCTGTAACCGACCTCCAAGGCCTCTTCCACAGCCCTGACACAATTATCTCCATGCAATTGCCATGTTCCTAGGCCAATTATGGGAATTTTAGTCTCGTCGTTAAGCTTTAATTTCTTCATCTTTTTGCCTATATAATTCTAAAATAGTGTTTCTTTGTTAGCTACAGAATAATGTAATAAAATTGTAAGAAGAAATGCCCCACCCTTTTGTTAGCCAACTGGTTTCATTTTTTGAAAGCCATCATCTTGTTTATCGGTATTTTGAACACCCCTCTGTTAAAACCAGCCAGGAGGCCGCCTCTCTCCGAACTGGTTATTCCCTGAAACAAGGGGCTAAGGCAATTATTATTAAAATCCCTAGGCCTTTTTACCACAGCGACTTTGTTATGTTGGTTTTCCCGGCCGACCGGAAGTTTGACAACAAAAAAGTTAAAATCCTTCTCAATATTAAAGAATTTAAATTTGTTACTCCCGAAGAAATCAGCATTCTTACTCAAGGCATTTTGCCCGGTGCCATTCCTCCTTTTGGTAACCTGTTTTCAATACCCCTTATTGTTGACCCGTCTCTTTTTGAAAATAAATTAATAATTTTTAACGCTGGTGATAGGGGAGTATCTATATCCATTAGCTCCCATGATTACAGGAAAATTGCCACCCCCCTTGAGGCGGTGATAACCTGACTTAGCTGATTTTCCCAATCGACAAACTTATTTCCACAACTTCTAATAAAGCAGTTCACAATTTAGGACGAAAAGGAGAAATAAATACCACGCTTCCTAGTTTACCTTTTTATTACACAGCTTTGTCGGTTTAATTACATAAAAATCTTATCCTCTCCTTAGTAAAAATTTCATTGTTTTTATGCCAAAAAATGCCTTGACACTATTGGATGTGATTATTTTGACCAAAAGTCAGACCAAGCCCTTATCATCCTATTTGAAGCGCTTAAATCTCGAATTAACCAAAAACAACATTGCTTATAAAGCCATAATTTTAGATGAAAGTCGGGACGGTAGCCTGCGGCAGACTGTAAGAGTGCTGTCTAAATATTACCCCTTGGAGTACAAAAAAAAGCGCAGCCAATCGGGCAAGACCTTTTCAGTCCTGGAAGCTTTAGTTCTATCTTTCTCTCCTTACATCGCCGTATTGGATATCGACTCTGATTATCCCCCTGAAATTATGTCTGAAATGTTCGAACTAACACAGCTTTACGGACTTGTTCTCGCTTCTGAATTAAGGGTAGAAAAGAAACCCGGATCTTTTTCTTACAAAAAAATTAGACTTTCCGGCACCATCGAACCCTTTGTGGTCAAAAGTGACATTCTCAGACAAATTGAAGCCGTCGATATTACAAAATTTAATTTACTAACCCCTCTAATCCGGACCTCTCTCGAAATGGGATTTACCGTCGGCCAGACTAAAGCATTGATTAATCGTCATTCATACCGTAAATCCAAAATAAAACTACTCTCTTTGTTCAGGGAATTTGGCAATCAATTTGTTAAATTCAATCTTACTTCGCAAAAACCGCTAAAGATAGATCCCGGTGACGTTAATTCCATGACCGGGGCTGGAGTTATCCACCATCGGGCTAAGTTTATTACTCACACAACCCTTGAACATAAATATTCCGCTGTTCATACTCTGGTTCTCTGGCAAAAAATTGCCTTACTATCGATAATCGCCTTGATTCTGGGATTTTTAGCAATCTCTCCCTTAAACACCCTAATCGCCCTTACCGCCATTCTCACTTTTGCTTATTTTATTGATCTCACCTTCAATCTGATTCTGATTTTACGCAGTCTTCATTTTCCGCCGGAAATTGAAATCTCTTCGCAAAAAATTAATACCCTTCGCGACAAAGAGCTGCCTGTCTATACCATACTTTGCCCCATGTATCGGGAAGCTAAGGTGTTGCCGGACTTGCTTAATTCTATAAGTAAAATTGACTGGCCCAAAGATAAACTAGATGTTATCCTCCTTTTGGAGAAGGACGATAAGGAAACCGTTCAAACCGCCTATGAACTGGATTTGCCTCCATATATCCGTATCCTAATTGTCCCCGAATCTCAACCTAAAACTAAACCCAAGGCATGTAATTACGGATTAAATCATGCCAAGGGGGATTTCCTTGTAATCTACGATGCCGAAGATTCGCCGGATCCTCTTCAATTAAAAAAGGTGTACCTGGCTTTTAAGCAAGTCAGCTCTGACGTTAAATGCATTCAGGCCAAACTCAACTACTATAACTCCAACCAAAACCTTCTTACCCGCCTTTTTACAGCCGAATATTCCCTATGGTTTGACGTTATTCTCACCGGGCTTCAAACTGTTAATACTGTAATTCCTCTTGGCGGAACCAGCAATCATTTTAGAACCAAAGATTTACTCGAACTTGAAGGTTGGGACCCTTTTAACGTCACCGAAGACGCGGATCTTGGTATTCGCCTTTTCAAAAGGGGAGCCAAAACCGCCATCGTCGACTCCGTTACTTTTGAAGAAGCTAACAGTAACCCCAAAAACTGGCTTCGGCAGCGTTCCCGTTGGGTTAAAGGCTACATTCAAACTTATCTTGTTCATCTTCGTGACCCCATCAGCTTTTTCCGTCGTCATGGCTGGCATACTGTACTTTTTCATCTTTCTATTGGTGGCAAGATTGCCTTTATGCTTATTAATCCGTTTATGTGGCTGACAACCATCTCTTACTTTGCCCTCAACAGTCTGGTCGGCCCCACTATCGAGTCCCTTTATCCCCCCGTAATTTTCTATATGGCTGCGGCATCCTTTGTATTTGGAAATTTTCTTTTTCTCTACTATTACATGATAGGTTTGGCCAAAAGGAAATACTGGTGGCTGATGAAGTATGTTTTTCTCGTACCCTTTTACTGGTTGATGGCCTCGGTGGCCGCCGGAATTGCTTTCTATCAACTTATAGTTAAGCCCCACTATTGGGAGAAAACTATTCATGGACTTCACCTAAAAGACTCTCCGAAAAAAGAAAAGCAAAAGTTAAACATTCTAATTTTCAATTGGCGGGATATCCGGCACATTTGGTCAGGGGGCGCCGAAGTTTATGTTCATGAAATCGCCAAAAGGCTGGTATCGCTTGGTCACAACGTCACTTTATTTTGCAGCAATGATCGCCGCTCACCCTCGCAAGAATATATTGATGGTGTGAAAGTTGTTAGGAAAGGCGGTTTTTATACGGTGTATTTGTGGGCCTTCATCAAATACTTCTTCTCTTTTAGAAAAAAGACAGATGTAATCATAGACTCTATAAACGGAGTCCCTTTCTTTTCACCTCTTTTTAGTCGTAAACCAAAAATTGGGCTTCTCTATCACATCCATCAGAATGTCTTTCGCCAAAATCTCTCTGCCCCCATGGCTTCTTTGGCCTGCTTTCTGGAAGGAAAACTTATGCCCAAGGTTTACAAAAATACTCAAATGGTCACAATTTCTCCTTCTTCAAAAATAGACATGGAAAAACTCGGATTCGGCACTAGCTTTCCTATCGAAATTATTAATCCGGGAGTCGAAGATAGTAAGTTTCATCCTCAGAAAAAAACCATTAACCCTTCGATTCTGTATTTAGGCCGTCTTAAAGCCTACAAATCTATAGATACCCTAATAAGAGCCATGAAGCTGGTAGTTCAGAAAAACCCGCAGGCGACTTTAAAAATTGCCGGATTTGGAGAAAGTAGAGAGTATCTGGAGCAGTTAGTAAAAGACTTAAGGTTGGACAAGTTTGTTCAATTCTTAGGTAAAGTTAGCGAAGAAGCAAAAGTAAAACTACTTAGCCAATCCTGGATATTTGTTCAGCCTTCATCTATGGAAGGATGGGGTATATCAGCCATAGAAGCCAATGCTTCCGGTACTCCCGTTATTGCTTCAGATGTCCCGGGTCTTCGTGATTCCGTCCAAAACCCCCACACCGGTTTTTTAGTCACCAAGGGCAATGCGCCTGAATTTGCAAAAAAAATAAACCTGTTGATAAATAACGAAAAGTTAAGGCATAAGCTGGAAAAGGGTAGCTTGAAATGGTCTAAAAACTTTTCCTGGTCCAAGAGCACTGACCAGTTTTTAAAAATTATTGAAAGTAGTTATGGGAAATAAAAATAAACTTACGGTTACAATTGGCATTCCCGCTTTCAATGAAGAGGCTAATATCGGCAACTTACTAAATCTTCTAAAAGAACAGGAGCAAAAAGATTATATCTTAAAAAAAGTAATTGTTGCTTCCGATGGCAGTAATGACAATACTGTCAAAATCGCCAGTAGTTTTGACCTTCCCGGCCTTCTTGTTCTGGAAAACTATTTCCGTAAAGGTGCCCCTTACCGCCAAAATCAAATCATTTCCTATACCGACACCGACATCCTTGTTCTTCTTAATGCCGATCTCCTGCCCCAAGACAGCTTATTTATTGAAAAGTTAGTCAGACCCATTATTGACAGAAAGTCAGACCTGACGTCTGTTAGGCTCCGAGAAATCCCGCCCCAAAATTTTATTGAGGAGACAATTGCTGTCAGCAACATTTTCAAAAATTATCTTTTTGAAAACATCAACCAAGGCAATAATATATATACCTGCAAAGGTATTGCCCGGGCTTTTTCCAAAAGGCTCTACAATAAAATTGACTTTAAACAGTTTACGGCCGAAGATGCTCATTCTTACTTATTCGCCAAAAAGTTTGGCTTTAAATATCAGTACGCTAAAGATGCGGTCGCCATTTTCAAATTGCCCCAAAATGTTGAGGATCATTTACGACAAAGTCAGAGGTTTTTTCAGGCCAGAGATGAACTTGTCTCTGAGTATGGTTACCAATTCGTAAAAAATCATTACAGCATCCCTGTTGCTCCGGCCCTAAAAGCTTTCTTAAGAATCTTTGCCCAGTATCCTCTTCATACTTTTTTTTACTTATATATTCTGGCAATTTCAAAGATTAAGGCCAAGATTAAACCTTATGTCTTTAACAAAGGGATCTGGCAAATCTCCTCTTCAACTAAATATTTGGATTACCCCCATGACTGAACCAAAAACCTTGATAAGAAGGTTAATTTATCACTTGATTGACCATTCCAACAACTTAATAAAAGGGGAGTATCCCGGAATAAAAGTTCTCTGTTACCATGACATCGTCACAAGCGACTGGCGTTTTGCCGTTAACCCGGACCAGTTTGAGAAACAACTCACTCATCTGGCAACTTACGCCAACTTCATTTCTTCGTCAAAACTTTATGATTTTGTTACCGGACACAAATCAAATATTTCTGGCTTTCTTCTTACTTTTGACGATGGCCTTCAAAGCATTTTTGACATAAGAGATATTATCAATCGACTTTACTTTAAGCCGATTGTCTTCCTGCTTTCTGACCCCGCGAATGCCAATTTTTCTCAGCTCGGAGCTGTTTCCGGTTTTCTTACGAAAGATCAAATTAAAATCTTAGACAAAGACGGCTGGGAATTCGGCTGCCATAGCGCTACCCACGCTGATTTCAACACACTTACCCCATCCCATCTTTACAAAGAAGTTGTTACTTCTAAAAAACAACTGGAAGACAAGTACGGAATTCCCATTAAATTTTTCGCATATCCTAAAGGAGTCTACAACAAAATGATTCGGGACATGGTGGAGGCCGCTGGTTATTCCCTTGCTTTTTCTATGGATGACAGCCAAATTTCTCCCACCACCGATCCTCTGGCTATCCCCCGAATTGGTGTCGATAATTCACATGATTTTAGGGAATTCAAGGCAGCGTACTCTGACAGGGGAGTCAGTTTCCGCCAATTTGTTAAAAATTATTTCCCTTCATATGCCCGACTATGAAAAACAAATTAAAAGTTGACGTGGTTACAAAATATTTTTGTCCGGTAACTGCCGGCATCGAAACAAATATTCGCGAAACTTATTGTCATTTTATAGAGGAAAATTGGAGCCTTACTGTCCACACTTCCCAAAACACCTTGCTGGACAAAAACTGCCTGCCTCGAAAGTGCAGGATAAAAGGCCTAAAGGTCAGGAGGTACCCCTTTGGTCTTTTTGGTTTTATTCCGAACATTGACTGGCGACAGACAGATTTTCTTTGCCTGCACAACTTCAACGTCTTTCCTCATTTCCAGCTGATGCTCTTCACCCTTTTTTTAAAAATTATTAATAGGAAAAACTATTCTTTGATTATTACTCCTCACGGCGGTTTTAATCCGGAGTGGTCTGTCTTTCCCCCTCTTGTCGCTTTTCTAAAAAGGATTTACCACTTTACTCTCGGGGTTCTTCTTATTAACCTGTCAGCCGATGGTGTCCGGGCGGTTTCGGAGTGGGAAAAACAGGAAATGGTTAAAAAACATTTAAATCCTAAACTAATTGAAGTTATCGATAACGGTATTGAGGATGAGGCTTTTGCCGATTTAGAAAATCAAGCTAGCCAGCAGATAAAAAATCAGGTAAAAGAATTTGGTAAATATATCATTCAAATTGGTCGCATATATCCCATCAAAAATTACGAAACAGCCATAAAAGCTCTTGTCTCGACCCCCTCCGATCTTAGTTATGTCATCGCCGGTCCCATTTCGGATCGCAACTACTACGACTCCCTTATTCAGCTGATAACCGATTTGGGTCTGGAAAAGAGAGTCATATTTGTTGGTGTAGTGAATGGTATCGACAAATTCTACCTCATCAAACATGCCCAAATGATGGTTCATATGGCTCTTTGGGAAAGTTTCTGTAATGTGGTCCATGAAGGCTTAAGCCAAGGTTTGGTTTGCTTAGTTGCCGACAATACAGCCCTACCTTTCTTGATTGACGACAACATCAACGGTTTTCTAATTGATACCAAGGATCACCAAGCCTTAGGCCAAAAAATCAATTATGTCCTGAGTAATAAAAATTCCCCGCATGTACTGGCTATGCAAAGGCGAAATATAATTTATGGCCGTAAAAACTCCTGGCGGCAGGTCTCGGCTCGGATGAGGGACTTTTACCAAAAAACCAGAGAAAAAATTATTGGTTCAACAATCGAAGACATTCATGTTTCTTCTGCCAAAATTAAATAATAAATCCCCTCCCGATGTCAGCTCGCTTGACACCCATCTAAAAGATAAAGTCGTAGTTGTTACTGGAGCTAGCAGGGGGCTTGGGAAATGCATATCAAAAGAACTGATTGATTCCGGTACTCTTCTGGCTCTCTGTTCACGTAATCTGACTGATTTGAATAAGGAGTTCACAACTGATAGCCAAGACCAGGTTATGCTCCGTTCTGTCGATATCTGCCAACCGGTCCAAACCCAAAAATTTATAAACGATGTTGCCATCAAGTTCGGCAGAATAGATGTACTTATCAATAATGCTGGAACTTTTCTGGAAAAACCACTGGAGAATGTCTCCGAAGAAGAGTATGATCGGATTTTCGACACCAACCTGAAAGGCGCTTTTTTTATGTCCAAAGCCGTAATTCCCCCAATGAAATCTCAAAGAAACGGCACAATTATTAATATTGGCTCCAAGATCAGTCACAATACCAACATCTCTCCCGGCAAGACATTGTATGCGGCTACCAAGTATGCCCTGGAAGGCTTCTCTTTTGCTCTTGCCCGGGAACTAAAAAGCTTTGGTATCCGAGTCACTTGTCTCATGCCGGGCACGCTTCAGACCTTTATGTCCTTTAATTCCCATCGCTTTCTGTCTCCTCGGACCCTTTCACAAATTATAAAAATAATTATCGCTTTCGATCAGGTTGACTTTGAGTCTTTAGTTATTAAATCGGCCAAACAAAGTATATGAAAATTTTAAAAGTCCTTGGGAAATCCCTATTGTCGGTTGGTAGGCTGGCCCCCTATCTCCTGACCTTGTTGGTTCTTGTTCTCGCCCTTCGTGGCATTCCGGGAAATCCCGATGTAGCCAAACTGAACACTTCCAGTTGGAAAGACGCCGGACCCTTTGACACTTCTCCCGAAAGAGGCCGTTTCGCACTTGTTTATTCCATCGTCGAAGAAGATTCCTTTAGTTACACTCTTCCGGTCGCCCGGTTTGCCATCCCCGATATCGGCTATCATAATGGTTCGTATGTTTCCCTTTTCGCTCCGGGATCTGCCATTGTACTTATTCCTGGGTATTTGATTGGCAAATTCCTAGGTTCCTCGCAAATCGGCACTTATGCTGTCATCTTGCTTTTTGCTTTTTTAAACTTTTTACTAATAAAAGCAATCTCAAGAATACTTGGAGCATCTTCCAACTCTTCCTTTGTTTCCGCCCTGTCTTTTACTTTTGCCTCCACTGCCTTTGCTTATGCCGTCAACCTTTACCAGCACCACCTTTCCGTTTTTCTTCTCCTTACTTCCTTTTATAGTTTGTTGAAGTTTAGTCCTCTTAAGTCTCTGTCTATCACCTGGTTTCTATTTCCCCTGAGTCTAGCGATAGATTACCCCAATGCTTTTTTGTTTTCTCCCTTACTGGTATATTCCCTAATTCGTTTGGTTAATTTTAGGAAACTAAAGAATAATCTGGCAATCAGTCTAAATCTTAAATACCTACTTCTTATTCCTCTTTTCTCACTATCCACCTTATTGTTTTTCTTCTGGGTTCACGACAAAAGCTATGGTAACCCCTTACAGCTAGCCGGTACGGTTAAAAACATTCGCAGTATCGACGAAAATGGCTTGCCAGCCCAACCTGACAATTCCGCTGATCCGAATACTTCAGCTCAGTTAGAAAAGTTGGCATCGCAGCGCTCAGCACTATCTTTTTTCAACACTAGAAATCTGGTCAACGGAATGAATATTCTTATCTTTAGCCCCGATAGGGGAGTTATCAATTACTGGCCGCTTGTCATTATTGCCTTTTTTGGGGTTGCCATTCTATATCAAAAACACCAGAAGGTTGCGGTTTTAATACTTTCGGTTTTTATCACCAACCTTCTTATTTATTCGTCCTGGGGTGATCCGTGGGGAGGTTGGTCTTTTGGTCCGCGTTATCTTATTCCTGGTTTTGCATTTTTATCCGTAGCCATTTCTCAATATCTAAACAAGTTCAAGACAAAACCTCTCCTCCTCTTGTTGTTTACGGCGGTGTTTTCATATTCTCTTTACGTTAACACCGCCGGTGCCCTGACCAGTGTTAGCAATCCTCCTCAAGTCGAGGTATTGTCCCTTGAAGAACAAACCGGACAAGAGCAAAAATATACCTTTGAACGCAATTTGGATCATCTCGAAAATAACCGATCCAAAGCTCTATATTTCCGCCAAACTTACTCAGAAAATTTTTCTGCCCACGATTACTTTAAGATTGTTCTTTCCATCGTTTCTGTTATCGCCCTGACCCATACCATAAAAATTTATTTGGAAAAAGACACCTATGAAACTAACTTTTAAAAATGGCACCCTAAGCCTCATTCTTAAAACCAACTATACAAAACAAGTTTTTAGATTTTTTAAGGATCATGATGTCGTCATTTTGGTTTTTTATATGACCCTAATTTCTGTTGCCGCCTACATCGCCTTTTTCAACAATGGCTTGGGTTTGGCATACAACGATGCCCGTTCCCATCTCAATATTGGTCGCCGGGTTGTTGAAGGCATTCAGCCTGGTTTGGCCCAGCTGGGATCGGTTTGGTTACCCCTGCCCCATATTCTTATGATTCCAACCATTTGGAGCGAATTCATGTGGCACAGTGGTCTTTCAGGTGCTCTTCAATCCATGATTTCCTACGTGGCTACAGCTGTAATTATTTATGTATTCCTAAAAAAGATTGGCACTGCTATGTTAGGCCGCTTGGTCGCTGTTATGGTCTTTGTATTCAATATCAATGTTCTCTATCTACAATCAACCGCCATGACAGAACTGCTTCTCCTTGCTACCATGACTGCGGGCGCCTATTACCTTACCATGTACTTTAAGGAAGAAAGAGTCCTAAGTCTGATAAAATCGGCTTTTTTCATTATGCTTTCTACCTTGGTCCGTTATGATGGCTGGTTCCTTCTAGCTTTTTCTGTGATATTACTAGGAGTTTTCCTTTGGAAGAAATACGCAAATAAAACCGTAGAAGGAGTTGTTATCTTGTTTTCTACTCTGGCTTTCTTTGGAGTTTTTCTTTGGTTTGCCTGGAATACTTTAATTTTTAGGGATCCACTTTACTTTATATTTGGGCCTTTTTCGGCTCACGCCCAGCAGACCCAGCTTGAAGAGGCCGGCACCCTGCCTACCAAATATAACCTATTGTTATCTTCAAAAATTTATCTCTATTCATTGCTTTACAATTCTTACACCATTCCGGCACTGCTGGCTTTTATCGGTCTTATCCTGCTCCTGTTCGGCAAAAAACAACCTTTTTCTATTAAGCTTGGATCACTTACACTAATCGCTCCTCTTATATTCAACATCTTGGCTTTATTCATGGGTCACTCAGTTTTATACGTTCAGGGTATTTCTGGCACAACTTGGTTTAATATCCGCTATGGGGTCATGCTGGCTCCCAGTATTGCCATTTTTGTCGGTTACCTTTTCGATAGGGCTTCAAAATTCAAACCCTTAATAACCGGCATACTCGGATTTATCTTTCTTTTTGCCTTTATAAGCCTTGATGCTGTTACCATTGACGACGCCCGTTTCGGTTCCAGCCAAAAAAATGTTACCCAAGTCAGCAATTGGCTCAAGGAACACGCCTCCGATACACAGGAGTTCATTCTGATTTCTGCTGCTTCCCATGACGCCATCATCTTTTCGTCGGATTTACCAATGAAAAGATTTATTCATGAAGGTACTGGCGACTATTGGCAAAGTGCTACCAGCTCACCCGACCGATGGGCTAAATGGATTGTCATGCGGACTTACGATATTAATGATTTAACTTTCCGCCTAGTCAAGGACTCGGGGGTTCTGGACAAATATAAAATTGTAGGCTCTTTTCCCTTTGCTGATATTTATGAGTTGGAAGACTCAGAGAGCCGGCAGCTACCAAACTATTCATCTTTGGGACAACTTAAGCCCTAGTGTATTTGCCCACCATGTCGATCAGCACATCCAAGTCAAATGGTTTGGGTAAAAACCCGTTGACTCCATAACCTCGGACATAGTTTTCAGCATTAGGGTGGGCTGAAAACATAATAATCGGAACGTCTCTACACTCCTTATTGCTTCTTATTCTGCTTGCCACCTCTCTCCCGTCCTCGCCGGAAAGAAGATAGTCGAGCAGTATTAGTTTTGGGCTAAATTGCTTGATTGCATCAACAGCATTATCTCCCCGGCTTAAGGTTTCCACTTCGTAATCTTCCATTTCCAAAGCCATTTTTACCGCCTCCAAAATCGCCTCGTCGTCATCAATTACTAGTACTCTTTTTATCATCCCAGGTTCTCCTTTCCCTCTTAATAATTAATGGCAAGCTAAAATAAAATGTTGAACCCTTATCAGGTTTACTTTCAAACCAGATCTTGCCTTTATGTTTCCTGATAATATCCCAGGCAATGTGTAGCCCCATCCCCAACCCTGGAAAAGTTCTGTCCCTCCCTTCGTACACCCTAAAAAATTTTTCAAATATTTTTCCTTGATGCTCTCTTGGTATCCCCATTCCATAATCCTTAACGCTAATAATCACCTCATTATTTTTATTAACTTTACCCTTAACAATAATTTTATCGGCATCCGGCGAATACTTGGCTGCATTGGTTAACAGATTTATTAACACCTGTTGGACCCTGTCCCGGTCAGCACGGACTCTCAGTTTTCTTTGAAGGTCGGTAATAACTTTATGGTTGGGGATGTTTTCCTCCAGCTCATCTATAGTTTCTTTGACCAGGTCATCAAGCCTGAAAATACTTTTATTCAGCTTCAGTCCTCCGGCCTCAATTTTTGATACATCCAAAAGCTGGCTAACTAAACTTATCAGTCTGTCAATCTGGTCATCTATCCTGCTTAAATAAGCAACTGATTTCTCATCCCTCGACATATCGGCCCTCCTTTTGAGAAGTTCGGCAAAAATTTTCATACTGGTAATCGGCGTTTTTAATTCGTGGCTGGCGATACTTATAAAGTCATCTTTTCTCTTATCAAGTTCTCTTGTTGTTCGCAGCTCTTCTTCCTTTAGCTTTACTTCATTTTTGAGCCCTTTATAGTAGTCCTTTAGTTGTACCTCCATTTTTTCCAAATCTTTCGCCAAAAGGCCGATTTCATCGTTGGATTCAACCTTCATTTTGATGTTTAATCTTCCTGCCGATATCTTATTGGCCGCTTTGGATAATTCTAAGACCGGCTTAGTTACCGTTCTTCGCAGATAATAATAAAGGGTGATAATCAGAAAAATTGTTGACAGGATCGTTAGAATAATAATCTGGTAGACACTGCCCAGTACTCCCTGGTGTAAATTTGCCAGCCTGCTGATATTTTTTGAGTTATAGTTGGTCAAATCCGCCAGGGCGGCATCAATACTGTCCGTCTTAACCGACCAGCGCTGGTATGCTTGACTAATTTGATTATTATCGCCGTTTCTTATTGCTGCAATCAAGTCGTCCCTCATTGACTCAGCCCCACTCTGCATGTTCAGATAGTTTTCAATTAGCCTTTGCCCGGTTTCGCTGTTGCCCATATCACCAAGTTTTTCGATAATAATTTCTGACTCCTCCTGGTCCTGTTTTATCAATCTGACAATATCTTCATCTTTTTCAAATCGGTAAGTCAACACGTTGGCGTCCATTCTCTTCCTTAGCTCATACAATCTGGCTGATAATTTGTTAATTTCTTCAATTTTTATAGTATTCTCGTTAAAAATATTCTCGTGCCACCTTAAGTTAAATGAAAAGAATATGAAGGTCCCTATAAGCAATCCCTGTAAAACTACAATGGGCAACAAAACCTTCTTCTCCAAACTTAAATACTTAAACCAATTTTTAGCTTTTTTCGCTTCCATCAAAAAATGGTGACACTATCCGATGATAAGTCACTCAAATAATCTATCTTAATAATCTTTCTTAAATTTGGCAAATTGCTCGCTTCATACATCCCCTGATTAATATGCCATCGGGCCTCTCTTTCCATCGAACTTAAAAACAGATTGTCCAACCCCAGTCTTAATTCAAAGTGATCCCACACTTCAGTCATCTCTGATTCACTAACCCCAAAAGATTTTTCAGCCAGTATTCTAATTGTTTCTTCTTTGTTGTTTCTGGTAAAGTTTTCAGCTTTCAAGAGGGCTTTTAGCAACTTCTTAATCTTTGTTGGGTTACTCTCTACAAACTCCCTTGTTCCTACCAATATCGAATATTCGTTTAAACTCCTGGAATTTATTGCCACTGTTTCGTTTGGTGCTAATAACTTCCTTGTTCTGTAAAGAGGCATGTTCCAGGTCATGACACCATCAATTTTGCCTTGGGCAAAAAGCTCTAATCCTTCACTGTTGGGCAGATTAATAACTTCTATTTCGCACAAGTTTAGACAGCTTTCACTAATTAAAGCGTGCAAAAAATATTCAGCACTGGTTCCTTTCTCGACCGCCACCTTTTTTCCTTTTAACTTTTCAACACAATCGATTCCCTTACTTTTGTTGGCCAAAAGGGAAATATTCTCCGAGGACGTATGCAGAGTTGATATTAAGCTTAAATCTTTTCCTTCAAAAACCGCCTTGATTACAGGACTGCTAAACACTGTTGCTAAATCAGCCTCTTTGTTGATTACACTGCCTAGTGCTTCCTCGCCTGTAGTAAATTCTCTAAAATTAACTTCCAAAGATTCATCTTCAAAATATCCCATTTCCTGGGCAACATAAATTAAACCGAATACCGGTTGTTTAGCGTCAGCAATGATAATTTCTTCCTTTTCCGAATTCACCTTCTCTTTTTTTCCATAATAAGGGTCTCCGATTCTAGCGGTCAAATAGAAGAGACTCATCAACAGACCAAAAAACAATAATTTCTTGAAAGATTCACTAAATATTAATTTAATCAGTTTCGACATAAACACCACTTAAAGCCTTTCAGGGGGAATCGTTAGCTTGTTTCAGCCCAAAAATTTAATTTCAACCCTAATATATGTCTCAAGAATAAGACCAGTGTGAAAATATTGTAAGGGGAATGTAAGAAGGATATACCTGAAATTAACAGCCAGGCTATCGGCATTTCTCTACCTTCTATAAGGACTAGCTCTGTCCTCAATATCCTCCAAAAGATCCTCCCGTCTTCTTCTCGCTAATTCTTCTCCGGTCAGTTCATTCATAACCACCCTGATTGGTTCAGTATTCTTTTTTAAAGGTGTAGCAGGAGATTCGCCGTCCACCATTTCGAAACCTTTCAAAACATATTGTTGGGGCTTCGTCCTTATTTTTCTTTCAGCCATCGCCCTGATTAAACCATACTAAGATAAAACAATCAATTACTTAAAAAGACTGGATTTAAACAACATTTATCCATGGAAATGCTTGTTTGTTTATAATTACCCACTTCAACTTCCTGGTTCTCATCTTCTTTGCCTTTTCCCTGCGCCGGCGCTTGGTGGAGGAGAGAGAAATCCGGATGAGGTAGAATAGGGAAGTATGAAAAGGCGAACCCAGAGAAAACTTAAGTTCTATTTAGAAAAAATTAAACTCGGCTTCACCAAAATAGATAAAAAAACAAAGATCATTGTTTTGGCGGTCTTTCTAGTTCCCGTATTACTAATAATAAAAAATCGTCTGTTTCCGGAAAAAAATATCTACGCCCGGGTTATTGATTATCTTCCCAGTCAAAATATCCTCGTCGTTGAGGACAAAAAAAATAGGGAAATAAGGGTGGCTCTCACTCCGTCAACCGCAGCTTTTGATGAAAAAAACAATTCCATACAAATAACCGCCCTGGAGCCGGGGTTTTGGGTTAATATCGAAGGGGCTTTTAGGGAAAACAAAAAATATTACCTTGCCGACAAGCTTCAGATAAAAACCGCCCCCTCTATAGTCTTAACTTCAGTAAGTTCAAACGAATTGATTTCGCTTGGCAAAATAATTTATGGTTCTACAAATATTAAGGATTCAAAGGTTTATCTGAATTTAAAAAACCGCCGCACCGGTGATTATCTCATCAAAGATGCTTCTTGTGATATAAACTCTGATGGCGGTAAAGAGTATGCGGAGTTCTTTTTTCCTATAAATTTCGATCTGTTGACGGTTAACATTAAAAGTGAAGATCCGCTTCAGTTGGAAGTATTCCACAAAAACGAAAAAGGTAAGATCACTCAATCCGTCAAGTTATCTCTAAAGCTTGATGTTAAATATGATCGTAATTTTAATTTGTACTTTCCCAGTAGCAACAACTCTGAAAAAGATTGTTCCAGAGTAAGTCCGGTAAAGCAGGATGTAGAAATTAAGGGTAAGGTAATCAATTCTATTGTCGATGCCTTAATTAAAGGCCCTCGTCAGGATGATGACAAGAAAAAACATTTCACCAATTTTAATAAAAATATAAAACTGGAAAAGGTCGATAATAGTGATGGAATTATTACTCTTGATTTTAATAAAAAGCTAGCGGAATTAGATGACTGTCAGGCAAAAGGAGCCTCATTTCAGCTCAATAAAACACTTCTGCAAGTTCCGGGTGTCAAAGCCGTCAAAATCACCATCCACGGTCAGGAAGATCAGCGCTTCAATAGCCAGCGCCAATTCCTGCCCAAAGAGCTCATGATCCGCAACGGTTCCCAAGAATATCAAGAGCAATAAGGAGTTCGGTTTTAATCATAGAAGGGCTTGCATTTTTAGTCTACAATAAATTAAAGATTGTAACTATTCATGCATTTAGAAAAATTAAAGCCGCTATTTTTATCAATATTCCTATTGTTACTTTTTTTCTTTTCCTCTTCTTTTACCAACGCCCAATCAACCACACCAAACAGTAATCTCTGGGTTACTAATGGCAAGGTTTATGATATGGAAGTTGACGGTAATAATGTCTACCTGGGGGGTGATTTTAAATATGTTGGACCTCAAACCGGCGCTGGTGCTTTATATGATATTGGCAGTAGTAGCGTAACACCTAACTTTTTAAAAATCGGAAACGGTTCAATTTACGCTTCCGTTCCGGATGGTAGTGGTGGTTGGTTTGTTGGCGGTACCTTCCCGGCAATACCAGGTACTAATATCAAAAATCTCGCCCATATTCTTGCCGACGGTAGCATCGATACCAGTTGGGCCCCCAACCCAAACTATGAAGTCAGAGCATTAACACTCAGCCCTGATAAGTCAACTTTGTATGCAGGTGGTAGTTTTACAACTGTAGATAATGGTTCTACTACCAGAAACCGTATTGCTGCCCTGCGAACCACGCCTCAGCCGGAAACATGCTCGGTATCTTCTTCTGTCACAGAATCTTTTGAGGGAGGAACATTCCCACCGGATGGTTGGATAACCGGTGGACATGCCAATTGGGAGATCGGTACCTCGGCAACTGATGGCAGCCAATCAGCCCAAACACCTATCTTACAAAGCGGCCAAACCTCCCATTTGGAAACCACTGTCAATATGGCCAAAGATGGTGAGATAAAGTTTTTTTGGAAAATCAGCGCTGCTTCAAGTAACTATCTCTATTTTTGTGTTGATAATCCTTCTTGCACTTATAGCTCCGGTTATACTGCCAGAATAAATTGGACTACAGATTGGGCAGAAGTTACCGTTCCCCTTATCGCCGGTAGTCATACTCTTACCTGGAAGAATCAGAGAACCTCGACCTTGAATTACAGTGCCAACCGTGGCTGGTTGGATAATGTCCGGATTTATGAGTATGAAAGTTATCCATGCGGTGGCGGCACCAGTTTAGCCAGGCTTTGGAACCCCAACTCCAACAACACCGTTAGGGCAATTACTACCAATAGTACCGGAGAATTAATATATGTAGCTGGAAATTTCACCACCATCCGTGGTGTCACCCGTAATCGTTTAGCCCAGATTGATTTGTCAGGTCAGCCCACTGACTTCAATCCCATAAGCTCAGTTTATCAATATAACATTGCTGACATCGACTTAAATAATGACGATAGCGTTATTTATTTAGCCGGGGACTTTAGGGATATAAATATCGGAGGCCAACTTAGGACTTATTTTGCGGCCATTAACACTTCAACGGCAACTGCTCTTGACTTCAACCCGGCACCAAATGGTTATGTTTATGACATTTTATATGACAATGATAAAGTTTGGTTAACCGGTTCTTTTACTACCATTGGTGGTCTTTCTAGAAATAGGGTCGCTGCTGTTAATAGCCTGACTGGAGAAACACTCGACTGGAATCCAGTCTTGCCAACCAGTAATTACTTCTACGGATATGCACTTGAAAGCATCGGGGATAAAATCTATGTCGGTGGCCGTTTTGATAATGCCTCCACTGGGACTGGCATAATATTCAACCATCTTTTTGTTATAAATAAATCGGATGGTTCAGGAATTATTAATCCCCCAATGGCTGACGGTTATGTCCAGGAACTTTTTTACGACCCGGATTCCTCCAAATTGTTTATTGGCGGTGATTTTAAATCGGTAGGTGGAGTTTACCGGCGTTATTTTGCTATTCTTGATGCCGTCACCGGAGCTGCCAAAGATTGGGCCCCAAATCCTTTTTCATACGTGTATTCAATAGCTGCCAAAGATAACATAGTTTATGTCGGCGGCTCTTTTACTAGCTTTGAAGGTCCTCAATATTTTTCTAGACTTGCCGCCCTTGATGTTTGTTCTCAAACTATAGTAAATTGGAATCCTCTTCTAGATAGCACCGTTAGGACACTCGAGTTTAATCATGATAAATCGGTTTTGTATGTAGGTGGAGATTTTACAAGGGTAGGGGACCAAGTTCGTTATCGCTTAGCTGCTTTTGACACATCAGACAACTCTTTGCTTGACTGGGCTCCTGACGCTGCCGACAGGGTACTCGCCCTAGCTTATAATAACAATAATTTATATATCGGTGGTGAATTTGAAGCTTTGGCTGGTGAATACCGTACCCGTATTGGATCCGTTAACGCCACCACCGGTACTCTCAACGATTGGTACCCCGGCCCGATAGAATCCGGGAACTCCGACTCTTATGTCTACTCTATCCTACCTACCTCCGATGGTTCTAAAATATTTATTGGTGGAGAATTCAGTCATGTAAACAGGCTGTACCGTCCTGATTTTGTTGTGGTAGATTCAGACGGTAACTTATTGGATTCTGTCTCCGATTCTAATAACGGTACTGTTAAATCCATGTCATTTAACTCTGACGAATCACAATTGCTCGTTGCCGGTTCTTTTTGGAATATTGCCGGGGTTGGAGCTACTCGTGCGGCCATAATAAATATGTCGGATTATTCGGTTGCCGATTGGAAACCATCGATAAGTAGCACTATTAATACTGCAAAATTTATTGGCAATACAATATTTCTGGCAGGTGAATTTATTACCGTTGACGGAAGCTCCTGCAAAAGCTTAGCCCAGTTTAATGATTATGTACCTGAATCCGAACTTGACTGTTCCAATCCTATTTATTGGCCGACAATAACCCTAGCCCCTTCTCCTACAGCTACTCCTACTCCGCCCCCCATACCTAGTGCTGCATCCATACCCCTACCTGTGACCGGGACAGACATGACCCCTACCATGCAATTTTCCAATCATAATTACATGCTTGGCCGCGGACCCGAACAGGAAAGTGGTTTTGTTTATGAAGCACAAGCCTTATATGAATCGGAAGGTTATACCTATATTGGTGGAGAGTTCGAGTTGTTCGCTCCGGCTACCGGGAAAGCCGCACTTATCGACAAAAACACAGGCAAAGTAACTGGTAATTTTCCCCATTTAGATGACCCTAGTAGCTATGGCGATTCAGTTTACACCATAGTCCCGGATGGGAATGGGGGCTGGTACGTTGGCGGTTGGTTCAACCACATTAACTACTCACCAAGTGAAATAATCAACTTAATCCATGTTCTTCCCGACGGCTCGGTTGATCCCGATTGGAGTCCTAACCCCAACGATGATGTTTATTCTTTAGCCCTTAGCCCCGATAATTCAATTCTTTACGTCGGTGGTTATTTCACTGAAATTGATGGCCAATCGAGAAGTCGATTGGCCGCACTTAACGCTGCAGATGGTAGTTTAATAACAGAATGGACGCCGACAACAAATAGTTACATCAAAAGTCTAAAACTTAGCTCTGACGGAAAACAGCTTTACTTGGGCGGATATTTTACTTCAGTAACCGCTTCCGTTGGTACTACTGCCATAAGAAATCGAGCAGCCTCGGTCTGGACTCCCTCATGCCCCGACTGTGTCAACGACTCGACGGTAGTAGAAGAATCCTTCGAAGGGGTCACTTTCCCTCCGGATAACTGGATCACCGGGGGCAATTTAAATTGGGGAATAGGCACTTCAGCTTTTGATGGTAGCCAATCAGCCCAGTCACCGGTTATTTCAAACGGCCAAACATCCTACCTGCAAACCACGGTAAATCTTTCAAAAGATGGTGTTTTAAAGTTTAATTGGAAAGTAAGTACTTATAGCGCAGGAGGTTACTTGTTCTATTGTATTGATAACCCTGACTGTACATATTCCGACGTGCCCATTCACCAGAGAATCTCTGGTAACCAGGATTGGAGGGAGGTTTTTGTTCCAATTTCAGCCGGAGAACACACCATCACTTGGAAGCACCAGAGAACGTCAACGTACTCTACGGGAGCAAACAGAGGTTGGCTTGATAATGTTAGAGTATACGAATATACACAGTACCCCTGTGTCGATAGCTCGGTTTATCTTACCCATTGGAATCCCAATATCAGCAGCTATATCGTAAATACAATAGATATTGGTGCCAGCGGGAATATCTACGTAGGCGGTACTTTTGCCACAGTCAATGGCTCAACCCCAATAAAAAATTTAGCAGCTTTTGATTTAAACGGCGTAGCCATTCCCGATTTTCAACCGGCGCCAAATTACGAGGTTCGTTCAATTGCCGCTTATGAATCCGATATTTACGCTGCCGGTCATTTCAACGAAATTGGCGGTCGTCAACTGTATAAATTAGCTGCGGTAGATGCTTCTACGGGTGAAGCCCGTGACTGGAGTCCTTATAACAAATATTGGGGTTGGACTGTTAATCTGGCCATAAACGACGGTCTGCTATATGTCGGCGGCGTTTATTGGGATATGAATGGTGACTTTCGACATAGTGCCTCTGCCTTTGATCTGTCAACCCGGCAGCTTACACCGTGGGCACCCCATATTGAATATGGCATGAATGTTAACAGCTTTGCATTTGACGGCGACAGGGTTTATATGGGAGGGGATTTTAATTCAGCGGGAGGCACTATAGTTAACAATTTGGTTAGAATTGGTCCCGACGGCAGAGTGGACGAATCCTGGTTACCTGTTGTCCGTGGTATGGTTAATGCCATTTCCCGTAAAGGAAATGACATTATTGTTGGCGGAGAGTTTTTATCAATAAACAACCAGACAAGAAATTATCTTGGCGCCATAGACGTTGACAGTGGTGAAACCACATCTTGGAGTCCCTATTCTGATGATTATATTTACGACATTGCCGTAGCCGGAGATACTATTTATATCGGAGGATATTTTGAAAAAATTAATGGATATGACCGTGAGGGGTTAGCTTCCTTTGAAGGAAGCAACTCTATTCCCACATCTTGGAGCCCTTCTGTCTGGGGATTGGTAAATAAAATTCTTCCCCACGGGTCGCGTCTTTATGTGGGCGGCGATTTTAGTTATATTGATGACTACACCAGATATAACATTGCTGCTTTTGATATCGCCTCGGGTCAGCTTGATAGTTGGTACCCCGGTGATGCCGGTGGCAACTACGATGGAGTATATGATTTGGCTGCAAGCGAAGATATTCTTTATATCGCTGGCGACTTTCCCGATTTTAACCAAGAGGACGACAAATATTATTTGGTTGCAGTCAGTACAGAAGATGGTTCAGCTGTAGAATGGGATCCTCAAATTGATAGCACGGTCTATACTATTGACCTGACCCGGGATTCCATTTTAGCCGGAGGTTACTTTATGAATGCTGGCGGCCAATCAAGGCATTGTGCTGCAGAAGTTTTCCTGCCCACCATGGTCGGTACCACCTGTCCTCCCCTGGAGCCTCTCGGACCCGCCGAATCTTTTGAAGGTGACGTCTTCCCCCCGGAAAATTGGAGTAGCGGTGGTGATGTGCTCTGGTCTCATTCTTCTACCTATTCATCTGATGGAGCTATGTCTGCCGAGTCAGGTGTTATTACCCATAATCAATCTTCATCGCTTTCCTATGATGTCACTGCGGATCAAGCTGCTTCTTTATCATTTTCATGGAAAGTTAGCTCCGAGTCAGGATATGACTATCTTGTTTTTTGCCACAACAATCCCTCCTGTTCGCGAACCAGCTATACGCATCGTATCTCCGGGAGTGCCGATTGGGCGGAATTTACCTATAACATTGATGCCGGCGATCATACTTTTACTTGGCTGTATGGTAAAGACAGTTCCTCTAGCGTAGGTGAAGACAAAGGCTGGCTGGATGATGTAGTTTTGGTTGAGCAAAGTGATTGTGTTATCCAAGCACCGGGAGCGGCCACTTCATGGGATCCGTCCCCTGAGAATGGTTATTGTGATGTTTATGAACTTCTTATAAACAACAACACTGTTCATGTAGGTGGAGAATTTAGTGAAATCTTGCCCGCCCAAGTATCCCAATATTCATTTGCTACTTTTGGCGATGGTATAGGCAATACGGCTCCTCCCCGTATTGAGTTTGCCCATCCTTATACTGCTTCTCCTCAGGGAGTAGGGGAGACAGACATCAAATTAATCCTTCAAAACGGCAAATCTGCTTCACCCGTTACTGTCGATTATGAGATTACTGGTGGTACGGCTGAGAATGGGGTTGACTATCTTCTTACTTCCGGTACTGCCACTATCCCCTCCGATTCCTATTACGCTACCATACCCGTTTCTATTCTTAATCCTGAACCCGAAACTCCCAAAACTCTTTTCCTAAGCTTAAGTAACCCTGTTAATGCTGATTTGGGTATGTATTCGGTTACAACACTCAATATTGGTGATGTTGCCGGCACTGATCCGCAACCTCCAACCCCCGACCCCACCTCCACTCCCACTCCCACTCCCACTCCCACCACCCCCTCCCAGCCTCCGGCTCCCTCCACCACTCCTACTCCTACCCCCACCTCCACTCCCACTCCTACTCCCACCCCGACTCCCACTCCCGCCGTCTCTACCGTCTCCCTCGACTCTCCCGCCCACCACTCCTACACCAACTCCTCCCGTCCGGCCTTCTCCTGGACCTTGTCCTCTGACACGGCCCATGGTATCTCCTCCTTTGATCTGGAAGTTGACAATGGTTCCAAGGGTGACTGGAGTTTAACTGGCATTCCCGCCTCCGGCACCTCCGACTACCGCCAGGATAAATACACCGCCCGCTACTCCGGCTTCTCCGATGGCACCGAGGACAACAATACTGTTACCCTGACTACCCACGATGCCGCGGCCTGGACCGGCAATCAAAACAAGGGCGCTCTCAAGGAAGGCGCCCGCCACTACACCCTCAAGACCAACACCAGCCAAGGCCAGCCGTCCTCTTCCAAAACCGTCTTTGTCGATACCACCGACCCCCTCCTGACTCTCACCTCTCTCAACAACCTCAGCTTTGACCCCAAGCAATCTGATTACTCCACTTCCAACCTGACGCCCAGCCTTCAGGGTCAGATCAAGGATCTGCTCAAGGGTGACTCCAAGAACACCAAAGTTGCCGCCGGCCCCCGAACCCTGGAGCTTTCCATCACTCGCCTCAATCCCTACTGGCTCGATTCCCTTCATTCCACTGCCACCCTTAACCTGGCCGCCTCTGCCGCCTGGTGCCAGAGTGGTGACCCTGTCACCGACAATAGCCTCCAGACCGACGACAAGTGTGCCGCCTTCAGCTTTACTCCCCAGGAACCCCTGCCTCCTGCTTCCTACCGCTTTGACCTTGTTGCCACCGACGCTGCCGGCAATACCAGTAAAACCATCACCTTTACTCTCAAAGTCGGTGACTTTACCCCTCAGGAAGAAGAGCAAATCGAAACCCTCATCGATGACAAGCTCTCCTCGGCCTCCGCCCAGGACAAGCAGCAGCTTCAAAAGAAAGCTGACACTATTGTTAAAGCCAAGGACAGTAACAAGGAATCAGCCTGGAACAACTTTGCTACCAAGGCCGTCGATACCCTTAAAAACATCTGGAAAAAGCTGGCCGATTTGGGCCGGGAGCCGGCCGCCCGTTTCCTGGGCGCCCTCACTGACCTTATCAACTCCATTCCCTACCTGTCTCAGGCCTTCAAGGACTCCCTCCTCTCCTCAGCCCAGTCCTGGTTTAACACCTGGTTTGAAAACTCCCGCACCAAGATTAGCAATGTTAAAGCCACCAAAATTGCCACCAACTCTGCCCTCATCTCCTGGAAAACCAACCACCCCTCAACCTCCAAGGTCAACTATGGCGCCTCCTACGACTACGGTGCCGATGTCCAGTCCGATCTCCTGGTCAAAAACCACACCATCACCCTCAGTAACCTCGATCCCGATACCACCTACTACTACGAGGTCATGTCCCACGGTAAGACCTACACCTATGACGCTCGCCATCAGTTTGCCACCCTGGCCCTCAACCTTACCCCCGGCGAACTGGCCGACCTTCAGGCCCTCCTGGATACCAAGTTGTCCTCGGCCACCGCCGAAGAGCGGGCCCTCATCGAACAAAAAATCGCCCAGGCCCAATCCGCCAAACCGGCCCAGGCCGAAAAGAAAGCCAACTCCCTGGCCCAAACCATTGCCGACACCATCAAAAACATTGCCAAGAGAAGTGGCGCTGACATCAGCCACATCGTTGACACCATTACCGACACCCTCACTAAACTTCCCGCCAAAGTCTCCCAGGCCGTAAAGGATAACATCCTCGACAAGGCCCAGACCTGGCTGGCCAAAAACTCCACCCAGATCAAAAACCTCCGGGTTATCAAGATCACCGACACCACCGCCCAGGTCCGTTGGTCCACCAACCACCCGGCCACCACTCTTCTTCACTTTGCCGCCTCCACCGACCTGGCCTATTCGGTAGCTTCCGACACCCTCACCAAAAACCACATCGTCACTCTCACTCATCTCAACCCCGACACCACCTACTACTATCAGGCCACTTCCCAGGGCCGTACCCTGGCCGTCTCTTCCCGCCAGGACTTTGCTACCAAAGTTTATCTGGCCAAAAAAGGCAAAGCTACTCCCACCCCTCTGCCTCAAGCCACTCCCACTCCCCTTAGCCAGCCTACCACCACTCCGGCCATTGGCGGCGGAGAACCGACTGCCACTCCAGCTCCCGGTCAACCGACTTCAACCCCTTCCCAACCTTCGCCCACCAGCTCTGTCATCGCCATTACTTCAACCACTCCCACTCCCCTTAGCCAGCCTACCGCTATCACTACCGCCCCCGATCCCAGCCCGACTCCCACCGCTTCTCTTCTGCCTTCACCCACTACCAAAGTAGGGGATACCAGCCCCGCCCCGGAAGCCAGCCCGACCTCTTCTCCTCTTGCCACCTCCACTCCCACGCCTACCACTTCCGCCTCTGAGCCTACTCCCACTTCTTCCGCCATTGCCGCCACTGATAGTTTGACTCCCGCCCCCCAGGCTTCGGCTGCCACCCCGACCACTGCCCTGGCCGATTCCAGCCAGCCCACTCCCACCACCGCTCTGGTTGGCACTGATAACCAGGTGCCTCCCGGCAGCCTTGAGCCGCCCTTGGCTCAGATCGTCCCCGAAGTAACTCCGCCTCTGCTTGCCGCTCTGCCTCAACCCCTGACCCATACTCTCCAGACTATCACCACCACCATTGACTCCACCCGCTACCAGCTTCAGGAGACTCCCGTCGCCTCCCAGTTGGGTCAGGTGGCTGCCACTACTTCCGAAGCCGCTGCTGTTACCTCGGCTGCCTACCTGGTGGCCCAAGCCGCCCAAACCAGCCTGTCGGCCCTGTCCTCGGCCTCATCCGCCTCCCTGTCTCTTTGGACTAGTCTCCGCCTCCTTCTCCAGCAAACCCTCTACTTCTTCCTGGCTCCCGTCTCCTTCTTCTTTGGCTTCAAGCGCCAAAAGCAGCTCCTTTGGGGTAAGGTGACTGATGCCCGCCACCAGCCCCTGGTCAAAGCCCTCGTCACCCTGACTTCCGGCTCCCGCATTTACTCCACTCTGACTGATGCCTCCGGCTTTTACACTCTCAATCCGGCTCCCGGTTCCTACACCCTGACCGTCAAAAAGGCTAACTACTCACCCCTGACCCAGCCCCTCCTCTTTAAGGCCACTCGCCTGGAACTTAATTTGGAGCTAACCGCCCGGCCCCAGTCCCGCCCCCGTCTTCTCGACCGTCTCCTGCCTCACCTCGATGCCTTCCTCCGGCGCTACTACTCCCACCTCACCCTCCTGGCTATCGTCTCCGTGGCCTACTCCTACCTGCTTTATCCCTCGGCCCTCAACTTCCTGGTCCTCATCTTCTTTGTCTTTTCCCTGCGCCGGCGCTTGGTGGAGGAGAGAAGCCTCAATGTAAAAGCTTCTTCCTAAATTAGTATCTGATCCTAGCCGCCACCTCCGGCACTTCTTCTTCCCTATCAAACACCATTACTTTACCACCGTACTCTAGAACATTTCGAAGAAGCCACGGTGCAATATTATTCAACCTCCTTAAATTATTCGCTCCCTCTACTGGATTTAAATAAAGCAGCTCCTCATCCATCAAATAACCTTGTTTGCTAGATCCTTCCTTATAAAACAATGTCTCAATTTTTTGCCTTCTCAATTCTTTCAAAACACTTTTCCATCCCTCAACAAAGTTATCCCGGTCCTCCTCCATCACCCAGGTCAGATACTCCATCTTATTCTTTTTCTTGTGATCTTCTATCGCCCTGATAACTTCTTCTTTCAATTGATTTTCATTGGGGATATTTTTGTTAATAAGTATTGGTTTGTCAAATGTCGGCATAATCTTTACCAGCTCATCCACCAGTTTTTTAATCACATCTTTAACATTGTCGGAATAAACTATCACCAAACCGTTATAGTCACCATCATATTTATCCCCTCTTCTTATGGCTTCTATAATCTGGTTTAAAAAGCCGACAATTCTATCTTCCAAATCCCTTTTCCACTTATCAGAACCGGTTCCATGAACCACGTTTTTATAACCGGTGGGGGAAAACCGCTCCAAATACTCATTTTCCCTATCCGAAACAAAAGAATTTTTCATACTTTCAATTCTATCCAGCTCTCCGTTTTCCAGCTTATATACATTCGCTTCTTCCGGTTTAATGTTCAAAAGCAGAACATTCTCAGCCCTATATTCCTGCCAAAGCAACTGGTCGTAATTAAAAGTTTTTCCTACAAAAAACTCCTCCTCCGGCTCTTTTCCCAATATTGATATATATATCTTCTTCGCCGATTTCTTGCTGTCTGCCTTTCTTCAGTTCTTTGGGGTTAAATTTGAGGAAAATTGCCAATCCCTTATCTACTTTTTCTAAGTAATTGATATTCTCGCTAATTCCCTCCACGATTTGGTGGTGTAGTTTATTTAAATTTGGCCAGTTACTCTCCCTTCTGAAATTGGACAGGATAAAAGACTTTAGCTCCAATTTTACTCTTTCTTTATTAAAGCCCGATGTTGGATAATAAATCGATAATAAGTACTCCTTGCCTGATAATTTATTCTCCACTTCAAACAGTTGTTGCATTATCTTCTTATATCCTCCGCTCATAAAACAAAGGTCAATTTATATTTTCTTGGCAATTCCCTTAAAAATTTTTCTGGCAAAATATCCAGCAACCGGGACTATCGGAAGCACCCCTAAAACCTTAGCATTAGCTAATTTCTTTAAATAATTCTCTGCCTGAGCTTTTTTCCTTTCGATTTCAAATTTTGCTTCATCCAGGGACTGTTTAAGTTTGTAAGCAGCAATAGCCAGAAACACTAAAAATAAAATCCAGAAAGACATGTAAATTATCCCTAGGAGGTAAAACATTTCCTGTAGGCTCATTTAAGCCCTCCTCATTCTTCTTCTGATTCTTTCATAGTCTCCCTCCAGATAATCGCGAAGCCGGTTTAGCTCGTCTTCCGGTAGTATATTTCCCTCCCTCATATCCTCGATGCTATCCTGAACTGCCCTCATATATTTCCTTTTATCAATATCTTGGGCACCGCCCTTTAAAGCCGCTAATCTGTTGGCAATATCGTTCTTTACATCCTCTAGCTTTTCTTTGGTATTTTGGGTCTTTTCACTAAAAACATCCTTAATCCTTTCTCTTTCTTCCGGGTCTGTCATCACTTTCTTAAGATAACTGGTCTTGTCTTCAATTTCATTTTTTACTTTATTTCTGGTGTCTTCGGGCATAAATATACTGACAAGCCAGCCCGTGGCCGCGCCTGCCAAAAATGCTAATCCGACTTTTCTCATGACATCATCGTTTCTATCCATAAAATTCTCCTTGTTGAATTACTAATAGCTTACTTTAGTCTAAAAATAGGATAAAAAAACCAAATATGAAATGTGTTGGCAATTTGTAAGAAGAAGGTAATAATTGCTTTTGCTTCATTGACTTCGGGTTTTATTCGGGTATAACTAAACTATGATTCAGATTATCGACGTGCCGGTTTCCGTCTCCCTCGAATTTAATCATAAAACCCGCCAGGTTTTGCCCGTCACCGTTATCTGGGATGGCCGCCAATATCTCATCAAAAAACTTGGCTATCATCACACTTACCGTTCAGGCCGAACCCTTTACCATGTTTTCTCGGTGTCTGCCGACAATATCTTTTTCCGATTGATTCTTGATACTGATAACTTATTCTGGCGTCTCAAGGAGGTTTCCGATGGCTTACCCGGTTAATTTGCCCTTTAACTCCAAAATCCCCACTATTATGCACATTGATCTCAACTCCTGCTTTGCCTCAATTGAACAACAAGCCAACCCTCTTCTTCGGGGTAGGCCCGTTGCTGTAGCTGCCTACACTACTCCTTCCGGCTGTATTCTGGCTCCCTCCGTCGAAGCCAAAGTCCAGGGTGTTAAGGTTGGTATGAGGGTCAGGGAAGGCCAGCTCCTTTGTCCTGACTTGATAGTTCTTGGCACTGATCCCTGGAAATACCGCCATGTCCACATTAAATTGAAAAACTTGCTTAATCAGTACACCAATGTAGTAATTCCCAAATCCATTGATGAATTTATCATCGACCTTGAAGGTTTTCCCGGATTTGCCAAGGGTATGGAAGTTGTCGCTCTAGAAATCAAACAAAGGATTAAATCAGAAATAGGGGATTGGCTGACTGTTTCTATCGGTATCGGCCCCAATCGTTTTCTTGCCAAAATCGCTTCGAATCTAAAAAAGCCTGATGGTCTGAATACCATTGATGTTTTCAATTTTCAGGAAATTTATCAGAAGCTTTCTCTGCCCGATCTTCATGGCATTGATCGCAACCTTACTGCCCGTCTCAATTCAGTCTCTATTTACTCTGTCATGGATTTTTATAATGCCTCGATTAGTCATATCAAATCAGCCCTTCACTCCGTTACTGCCTATTACTGGTATCTTCGCCTTCGTGGCTGGGAGATTGATGACGTCGAACTGGGCCGTAAAAGTTTTGGTCACATGTACTCCTTACCCGTTAGCGCCTCTACTCCTCAGGATTTATCTCCCATTCTTCACAAACTAGTCCAGAAACTGGGCAGCCGCATGAGGAAAACCGGCTATCGTGCCCGCGGTATCCATGTTGCCATTCTCTACAAAAACCATTCCTTTTGGCATCAGGGGACTACCCTTGACCGTGATCTTTTTGATTCTATCGATATCTACAAAAGAGCTTTTAAAATCTTACTCAAGTCTCCCTATCGTTTTCCGGTTGCCAATCTTTCCGTATCCTGTTTTAACCTCTCCCGCGATCCGTCTCTCCAGCTGGATCTATTTGGTGATATTAACAAAAAATCCCATCTGACTTCTGCTCTGGATAAGATCAACGAAAAATGGGGAGATTTTATTATTACTCCGGCCAGGATGATAGACACCTCCGGCTTAGTTCCTGACCGTATTAGTTTTGGTGGAGTCAAGGACTTGGAGCAGTTTGTTTTTGGTAATAGTTAAATTTCGGCTTTTTTCAGGTTTTTAAGTGCCGGACCGTGAATTACTTTTCCCTCGTAACTGAATCTCGAACCATGGCAGGGGCAGTCCCAGGATTTTTCGGCACTATTCCAGGACAGAACACAGCCCATGTGGGTACAGTGGTGGTGTAGGGCAAATACCTTGCCTGATTCGTTTCTGTAAACCAGATATTTTTGCCCGTCCTTTTCCACAATTCCTCCCTGCCCCTTTTTTATATTACTAATTATTTCACCCGTAGTTACCGCTCCCTGAATATATCTCTTGGCTGTCCCCGTATTAAATTCCAGCAACTTTTTCCCCTCCGCCTTTAAGCTGAATCGCGATGGATCAAAAGTCTCAATATATGGACTTGCCCCCCTCGATATCATGTCAGCAATAAGTTTCCCGGCCGTTGTACCGTTACTCATTCCCCAGCCGTTAAACCCGGTAGCCACGTAAACATGTCGGTTATCCTTGGTGATCCGGCCGATATAAGGCAGGTTGTCTGCCGTAAAATTGTCCTGGGTTGACCATTTGTACTCTACAGTTTCTACCCCCAACCTTTTTTCCGCCTGGTTTAGCAATTTTCGGTAGCATTCTTTGGTGTCAGAAACAGTGCCGGTCCGGTGAGTGATCCCGCCTACAATTAGTAGCTTTCCATAAGGCCGTATCGAAAAATAATCTCCTGAAGTATCTATAAACATCCCATCCAGCTCAGTTGGTGACTTAATGGCCATAGCATAATCCCTGTCCGGAATAAGGCGGGCATAATATTTACCCTTTTGGTCAAAAACCGGATAGTGGCTGGCCACCACTACCTCATTTGCTTTAATTCTAAAACCCTTGTCTGTAATAACCGTACCCGGATCTCCCTCTTCCATGTCTACTATCCGGGTTCTTTCCCGGATGTCCACCTTTTTACTGATGGTGTTAGCCAAACCCAGAACATACTTATAGGGGTGAAAGTGGGCTTGGTTATCAAACTTAATTGCTCCCTTAATGGGGAAGGGAAGTTCAGACTTTTCAATATAAGTAGCCGGTAGTCCCATATCTCGGCATACTTCAAATTCCTCCTTAATTTTTCCCAAGCTCCTGCCGTCATAGGAATAAACATGCATATCTGCTTTTTTAAACTCACAATTTAACTTTTCTTTTTTAACGATTTGGCCGATTAATCCAATCGCTTCTTGGCTGGCTTTAGCATAACTTTTCGCGCTATCAATTCCTACTTTTTCTTTTATATCTTTATACGCCAAATGGTGTAACGAGGTGATTTTTGCCGTAGTATGTCCTGTTACCCCTCTCCCGATTCTGTCGGCATCGACCAACACCACTCTCTTACCTGTCTTGCTTAAAAAATATGCTGTTGTCATCCCGGCGATACCGCCGCCAATTATCAGAATTTCCGTTTCCAGATCCTTCTTTAACTCTGGATAATTTCCTGTTTCAATATCTCCCAGCCACAAAGGAATTGTCGCCTTTTCGTTTTTAAAATCAATTTCCACCCACTCATTATCAGCTGGTTTTGTAAAAAGGCTGCCAAAAACAAGTAAGAATCTAGTTGTAATAAAAATTCCTCTTACCAAACTATTACCGTTATCTTATAATCGCTTGCCCCATATTGCCTATATTCGAAAATAATATGATATACAAAAAACTAAACGACTTACCTCAGGAGATTCAACACGAACTTCCCTTCGAAGCCCAAAAAATTTTTCTGGAGGCTTACCGGGACGGTTGGGATGATTTTGAAAGTCCTTTAACCCGGGATACTCAGACTACCCGTCACGAGGCGGCCAACCGCTTCGCTTGGTTAGCTGTTAAAGACGATTTTAAAAAAACCAAAGAAGGACAATGGATCAAAAAAGAACCTAAACCCCGAATTGTCTTCAAGAAAAGCAATCCAAACTAATCTGATAATTCTTATAAAAAATTCCCACTGTCTTACCGACATTTGTCCAAAGCTTTACTAACCTCTTTCCCAAGTCTTACAAACGTAGTATAATTATGTACTTGATTTGAGTAGTTTTCTACTATAAAATTTTCAGCTGTCGCTCATTAACAAGAAGTAAGAAAGCAAAGAGTCTTAAGATGCGAAGCCCCTTTAATGCAAGGGTTTCTTCACATTTTAACCATCTCTTTGCTTTTGGTGGTCGTTTTGGGACCCAATTGGAATATCTATATCAATATTCTAGCTGGGTCCCAAAAGTAAGAAGAACACCGTTCTCTTTTTTTTGAACAAAAGGTCTTGCACATCTCCGACACAGCCTTTCCTGCTGTGTCCCGGACATCAGGAGATGATGCAACTTTTCTAAGTGATAATGGGGGGGATCCGTAAGGGTCGTCACTTAGAAAAGCTGGGACGGAGGTTGGGGCTCCTCTAAGTACTTGGACTATGGTAGTCCGAAACAAGTGCTTGGAGCCGAGCCCCACCTCAACTTTTTCTTACCCCATATTTTTCGCCACTATTCTCACACCTCATTTACCCCCACTTTTTTCTTACCCCATCGCACCCGACCACCAAAAGCATTCTTCTCCTTCTTGTAATCTCCTCATTTTCCTCCTATCATCTAATTCCATGATCACTGAAGTAATCTTCGACATAGAAACCAAAAAACTTTTTGAAGAGATAGACACCCACAACCCCGCCGATCTTGGTATTTCCCTGGTATCTTTATATAAGCGTAACCTGGACGAAAACTACCATGAAATTTCCGGTCAAATGTATAGCTTTTTTGAAAACGATTTTTCCTCGATGTGGACTCATTTTGCTAATGTCGACAGAATTATTGGGTTTAATTCTTTAAAGTTTGACAACCCGGCTTTAGCGCCCCTTTGCCCTTTTAGCTTTAACAAATTAAGCCACTTCGATATCTTGGAAAAAATTAAAGATGCCCTGGGCTTCAGGCTAAGTCTCAACGCTATTGCCAAAGAAACTCTTGGCACCACCAAAACAGACGTTGGTACAAACGCTGTCTTGTATTACAAACAAGGCACAAAGGAAAGTTTGGATAAGCTTAAAAACTATTGCGAATCCGACGTCCTGGTGACTCGGGATGTCTATGATTATGGCCTCCAACACAAACATTTGAAGTACAAAGACGAATGGAATACTGCAAGGATAATTGACGTCAATTTTTCCTATCCCAAATCAGATAACAAGGAGCAGATATCTTTATTCTAAACAGTCACTTGTTTATTGAAAAAATCCATACTTTTGCCATAATAAGTCATGAAGTCGCAGTCGGACACCATTCCTTACCCCCCTCTCATCTCTCTTTTTTCAAATACTTTCTCCATCTTTTCAAAAAACTGGCTTTCCCTGGTTGGCATTACAGCCATACCCAGCCTCCTTAGTCTCGCCTTTTTTGCCTTCTTCGCTACTTTCTTCCTTGGAAATTTTCTGTCTTTGCTGCTAAACCGAAACTATGTCCAAATTTTATCTATGCTACCCTTGGCCGTCTTTTTTTTGTCAATTCTCTCCATCGTTAACCTGTGGTCCGGCTCTGCCCTTATCTACTACATCTCCAACCTTGACAAAAAATTAAGTATAAAAACAGTTTACAATCAATCATGGAAATATGTCAGCCGCTTTTTCTCCCTCACTCTTTTGATCGGCTTAATTACTTTTCTTGGCATACTCCTACTGATATTACCCGGAGTAGCTTTCTTATTTTTTTCATCTCTAAGTGTTTATGTTCTATTTGTTGAAGGTCTTGGCGGCAGGATTGCCATTCAGAAAAGTTGGTACTATATAAAATCTCACTCCAAAGAATACTTTATTAGAATTTTTATCTGGTATCTGCTGTTAATGATTGTCTCATCAGTTTTTAATGGTTCGGATAATTCCAAAAATACCGTGGAAACAGTAGCTGGCTTAATTTTTAACTCAGTCACAGCTCCATTGACGGCAATCTTTGTCTATCTTAATTATCAACATCTAAAATCTCTTCCCCGGGAAAAAGAATTTATCTACTCTAAAAAAGGGTGGGTTGTCTATGTCCTTCTTGCCTTCTTGGCCCTAATCCTTTTTGTGGCTTTTATTCTTTGGATTATCAATATTCTGTCCACATCCTTAGTTAATCCTTCCCTCTTTTAATCTCACTTCAGCAAATTTTTTCCAACATTGACCCACTTCTTTCTTATAAAGGTTTAGCTGTTTTACTTTCAATTTCAAACTTAAATCCATCTTTCTAATTTGATCTTCGATTTCGTTTAGCCTTCTTAGGGGAACTCTTTGAGCTACCGTCAAGTGAGGTATAAAACTACCTTGGTCTGAAAGCAAATTAAACCTTTTAATCAAACTCGCATATAATTCCTGCAAATACTTGTCGTTTATGGGTGCTAAATAAACTGTTCCGTACTTAGGCTGAATAAATTTATCCACCGTCTTTACCTTTATGATAAAAGCTTTTTCTTTCTTGGCCCAACTTATAAAATTTTCCAAAAATTCGTTCTCATCCTCTAGCTCAAAGGGGGGTGCCAAAGTAATGTGTGGAGTACTACTAAGTTTGCCATTATGATGGAAGTGTTGCTTGATAAGGGAAAACAACTTATCTTCATTTGGAGGAAGCCCTATGCCGATGAAATATTGGGCCATAACATATTTTATTAAACCTAATCGCTCAAAACAAACCAAATATTAGGTAAAATAATTCATGGATAAAGTCCGTCTAAATAAGTATCTGGCCTCTTTGGGTATCGCCTCCAGAAGGCACATAGACGAATTGATTGAAAAAAATAAAGTAATCGTTAACGGTCGCAAGGCTGTCTTGGGTCAAAAGATAGATCCGCTATCGGATCAAGTTGAAGTAAATGGCCGTAATATTAACCATAAAAAACCAAATTATATTTATATCGCCCTAAATAAACCAACCGGTGTAATTTCCTCCACCACTGATACTCACAATCGGCAAACAGTTCTCGATTTAATTGACTCCGATGCCCGTCTTTATCCCATAGGGAGACTGGATTATGATTCAAGTGGTCTTATTCTTTTAACAAATGATGGCGACTTATCACTAAAGGCCACCCACCCTCGTTACCACCTGCCCAAAACTTATCTGGTTACCGTCGAAGGACGGATTAGCCCGGAAAAAATTTTCAAACTACGACATGGGGTTGAACTTGAGGATGGGGTGACACTACCCACTCAAACTTCCGTAATTTCTCAAAAAAACGGCAGGACCAATCTCAAGATTCAACTGAGGGAAGGTCGGAATCGCCAAATCAGGCGCATGGTTGCCAAACTCAACCTCCGCATAATTTCTCTGCATCGCATAGCTATCGGACCGATAAAATTAGGGGAACTAAAGGCAAAAGAGTATCGATATCTAACTTTGTCCGAATTGGCTTTGCTGAAAAATTTCTTCACCGCAAAATCACCGAAACGGTAAAAAATTACTTTTGACTTGCCTCTGCCTGTTATCTAGAATCGTGCCTAATGCCTAAAAATATCTCGACTTTGACAGGAATAGTCACAAGTCAACCCAAACACTTTAACTCCAGGTTTTTTCTTGGAGTTCTTTTATCTTTTTTATTCTCTCTGATTACCGGACTGGCTTCAGGGAAATTCGTTAGCGCCAATTCCGGTAGTTTTACTATCTCTGCTAAAGTTAATTCTGCTCAGGTTCGCAGTCCGGCAGAAATTATCGTCGATATCCGTCCTTCCGACACCGTCAATGACTCTATTGTCGATATTGAAATTTATAACTCTTCAAATCAAAAAGTTCATCAGCATTTTTTTGAAAGAGTTAATATTAATTCTTATCAAATAACAAGATTTAGGACCAATTGGACTCCTCAGATTGAAGGTGATTACCAGGTAAAAGTTGGCTTATTCACTTCTAACTGGAGTCGTAATTTTTACTGGGAAGACAATGCCTTGCAATTTCAAGCTGCTTCTGAAAGCCAGCCCTCATCCTCCTCATACTTAATAAATACCAGCACCGATTCCACCCCCTCTGTCTCTTCACCTCTCAAGCTGAACACGAACATTACCTCTCCCGTCGATCACCCAAACGCCATTGTTGACGTTGAGGTTTATGATGGAAACAACCGCAAAATAGATCAGCAGTATTTTGAAAATCAGGAGTTGAAAGCCAACCAAAATCGGACTTTTACCACTACTTGGACACCCCAACTCCAGGGGGATTACAAAGTCAAAGTTGGCATTTTTGCCCCTTATTGGGCTTACAATCATTACTGGCTTGACAATTCTCTGAGCTTTAATGTTGGCCAGGCTTCTGGTGGTACTCAACCCACCCCTATTGCTTCTGTGACCCCCACTCCTCCAAGCCCTACTCCCACCTCTGTCCCCACCCCCTCCCTTCCTGATTCAAGTAATAATGTCGGTAGTTACGAAGTCGGTAGTGACGGCAAAATCTATCACAACGGTAACAGGGTCAAAGTTAATGGTGTCAGTTGGTTTGGTTTTGAAAATACTACCTTTGTTGCCCATGGTCTTTGGGAGAGGAATTGGAAGGACATGATCTCCCAGATTAAAAGTACCGGTTTTAATGCGGTCCGGGTTCCTTACTGCCCGGGTACCTTAAAAAATTCTCCGGTCAGCTCTATTGACTACTACAAAAACGAAGACCTCAGAAATTTAAACAGCCTTGATCTGTTGGATAAGTTTTTGACTGAAATGAATAATCAGAAACTCCACATCTTACTGGATGTCCATACAGTTAATTGCCAGAATATTACCGATCTCTGGTACACCGATTCTTATTCGGAAGCCGATTGGATTATGGATCTAAAGTTTGTTGCCGATCGTTATCAGAATTTGGATTATTTTATGGGTATTGACATCAAGAACGAACCCAAGGGAGTTGCCACTTGGGGCACCAATGATACCCGTACCGATTGGCGCCTTGCTGCCCAAAAAGCCGGCAGGGAAATTCTCTCCGCCAATCCCAACCTCCTTATCTTCGTCCAGGGTGTCCAGGATAATCCCACCTGTTCTGACAACTCTGTAGCTCACTGGTGGGGTGGTAACTTTGAGCCGGAAATGTGCTATCCGATCGATAATTCCTACATTCCGGCCAACAAATTAGTCTATTCTCCCCATGTTTATGGTCCGGATGTCCATCCCCAAAATTACTTCTCCGATGGGCAATTTCCCGGGAATATGTCAAGAATTTGGCACACCCATTTTGGTTTCCTCAGAGACCAAAGCAAGTCGGTAGTTATTGGCGAATATGGTGGCAAATATGGCCATGGCGGTGATCCCAAAGATATTATTTGGCAAAACGCCATCACCGACTACTTTATTAACAAAGGAATTTGTGATGCCTTCTATTGGAGCTGGAACCCGAACTCGGGCGATACTGGCGGCATTCTGCAGGACGATTGGAAAGGTGTCTGGCAGGACAAGCTTGATCTGATCAATAAATATAAAAGTCGCTGCAATTAGCAGGATAAAAGCATCTAACATTTGCCCTCGTATTTTAAATACGGGGGCTTTTATATCCCTTGCCTTAGGGTTAGGAAACAAAACACAAAGAAAAAAACGATTTCTAACAACATTACACCCACTCTTAATGCCGATGGCCTTACCTTCTTGTCCAAGCAAGTTAAGTTTAAGTATAAAACTGCTACAGAATAAACCAACATCGAAACGGCATTCAAGGCGGCTCCGATTATTACCAGCTTAAGCGGTTGTTCAAATCCCAAACTAATAATCCCAATTCCCAGCATTATCAAGAGCCATAGAAATAGATAATAGTATCTACCCAGATTATTTACCTTGAATCTCTTCTGGTCAAAAATGATAAGGTTTTCTGACATTATTCTTGAGGTTGCATCCAGCACTGATAGTTGAGTTGAGAACAACATTAAACTGGATAAAATCAAAAAAACCATTCCCAAAAAGGGCCAGGTTCTTATCCCGATTACCTTTGCTTCTTCAAATAAAAAATTTATCCCTTCAACTTTTACGCTGCCATGCACGGTAGAGTACGATAACAGGCTCAATAGTATAATTGTTAACGCTCCCGTAAACCAAAACACTAAAGCATGCTCCAGGTTGATCACTTTCCACCATTCTTTAAACCTTTTTAGGTTTACGCCATTTATTTTAAATGTTTTCCCTACCAGGCTTATTTTCTCCTTCTTGCCAGTAAGTATACTGGTGATCTTTCCGCCGTATTTTCCCATTCCATATCCTTTTTCTTTGATATAAAAAGACTGGGCCAAGTTCAAGTTTCCACCGGCTCCGGAATAAGCAAAAGCGCCGATGAAACTTAGCAGGGCAATTCCTTTCGGTAGAAACCAGTAATTATCTCCCTTACCGATTAAACCTGCTGCCAGACTTTGCCAATTGCTTCCATCTGTCAAAATTACTGCCATTAGCAAAATTATTGGCACCCCCAGCAATATTAAGTTTTTCTGAAACCATTCTTGGGTTTTATATATTACCGGTCCCAGCGTTAAAATAGCTCCGATCAAAAGAAGCATGAGCACGGCAAGCAATTGGCTGTTCAGTATTCCCAACGTAGCTGCCACAATAACTGCAGACGATAGGATTATTCCCGGCCACATCCAGGGTATTAAAGTGGAAATTATAAACCAGATAGGCGACAGCCATCCCAACTTACGCCCCAAACCCACAAATACGCTTTCACCATTTACCAGGGTATATCGTTCAATTTCCATATTCAAAAAAAACTGAAAACTAATCCCCAAGACTGCACCCCAAATTATTCCCATACCGTAATTCGCGCTCATATAAGGCCATAAAATTAACTCGCCGCTACCTAAACCCAAACCCAACAGTATAAAACTTGGCCCTAAAATTTTTTTTAAACGTGGGGCTTTTGGCATTAAGGCCATCCCTACGTTTGCTAGTTTCATTAAAAAATTGTAACAAAAAACCCTCCGCCGATCAGGGGAGGGTCTGTTTAAGGTATCTAGGCTTACTTTACTTTTACCTTAACTTCTTTTGGTTTTGCTTCTTGGGCAACTTCGGCTGATACAGTCAAGACTCCTTTATCTAAATTGGCTTCTAGAGATTTTGTGTCAATGGGGCGGGGGAGGTAAGTAGTATAATCGAAGCTGGCCACCTTACTCCATTGGTGAACCACCCGGCCCTTTTCCTTATCCTCTTTCCTTTCTTCGGTTCTGGCTGAAATTCTTAAAACCCCATCTTCATAAGTAACCTTTATGTCATCTTCGGACATTCCGGGGATAGGGGCTTCTACGACCACCTTATTGTCTTCTTCATAAACATTAATTCCCTCCGAGGTACTAACCTCTGGCCAGTCTTCTTCATCCCAAAAAAGTGGCCTTAACCCTGATCTTGACCAGGGTCTGACAGAAATATATCTCATAAGATAAAACCTCCATATGAGTAATATATAACACTAGCAGTATAGAACAAAGACTGCTAGCTTGTCAAGAAGGAGACTGCCAATTGGTGTAAAAAGTTAATGCTTTAGGTAAAATAAACCATGCTTTTGTTAGTATTCTTAGCCGCCTTAATTTGCCGCCTTATTGCCATAAATCAGTCCCTTTGGCTGGACGAAGCGATTTCTCTAAATGTTGTCAGAAACTATTCCTTCTTTGAAATTATAAATAAATTTTCTCCTTCTGATTTCCACCCCCCAGGTTACTATTTACTTCTAAAACTATGGACCGCCCCTTTTTCAATATCAGTCATTTCGGGTCGGCTACTGTCAATATTTTTGTCCTTAGCCGCCGGGTTTTACTTATATCACTTAGTCAGATTTATAAAAAATCGTAGGGCTGCTGTATGGGCCCTATCCCTGTTTCTTTTTAATCCGTTGATAATTTACTATTCCCATGAAATTCGTATGTATTCTCTGGTCGTATTTTTACTGACCGCCGCAACTTTTTACTTCATTAAAATTTTAAATTCTCCGCAAATTAAGCTCCGTCACTTGTTTCTTTTTAATCTATTTTCCGGATTGGCCTTTCTCACATTTTATGGGTCGGTGTTTTTAATTGTTTCCTTCTATATTTTTGTCTTTTTTGGCAAAAATCACCGATACCTATTTCCTAAACTCTTACCGGGTTTTGTTATATCCTTACTTATAATTTTTCCTCTTCTGGTATCCCAATATAAGAACTCATCATTAATGCTTTCTAGTGTAAAAAATTGGACACTAGTGTTAGGTCAAGTTACCCTAAAAAACCTTCTTTTAATACCCATAAAGTTTATTGCCGGCAGAGTTACTTTTTACCCCAAAGTTATTTATTATTTAATCTCCGGACTATCGGTTATTGTCACTTTTTTTATCGCATCAACAGGGTTTCTAAAAAATAAACTTGTTCTCTTCCTCTTCTTTTTTCCAATATTTATTGCCACACTTTTTTCTTTTACCTCTCCTATGCTCCAGTACTTCCGCTTTTTGTATCTCATTCCAATTATGTGTTTAGCCTTATCCTTTGCCGATAGGCGACATCTTAGTCTTGTTCTTGTAATTTTTGTATCATTTTCTTTCTTCTACCTTTTCGATTGGAATCAACATCGTGAAGACTGGAAAGATTTGGCCTCTTCCATCGATACCCAAAAGCCTGTCTTAATAATTTCTTCATTCGCCGACCCTTTATCTTACTATTCTCCTCAAGCAATACTTATCGATTATCGCAATACCGAGACTCTTGCCGCTCAAAATCAAGTTACCGTAGTTCCCTATGGTCAGGAAATCCACGGCCTCAACCATTCTATTATTTTACAAAACTTAGGTTTTCATCAACAAGAAATCAAGAATTTTCGTGGGCTTACTTCTGAAATCTGGACCAGGTAATGCCGCTTCTTACCAGATTATTACTACATTCTCTCTCAAGTCTATTTACTGAAAACTAAATTTAATCTAGTTAACATTTTAAAAAAACTCATGGCTCACATTGTCATCTTCACCAAACCGGCAAGACTAGAAAAAGACTCTCTCTATTACAAAAAACAAGGCTTGAAGACCAAAAAAATCATAGTTAAGGATCGATCTTTTTATTCAAAAAATACAAGCTGCTAAAAAGCAGCTTGTATGGTTCTACGTTGTTCAGCAGTCCTATTTAATAGCCCTGCCGATTGCAATGAGCACTATTGCTCCCAGGGTGGCAACCAATATGCTACCTATGTTAAATCCTGTAACACCTCCGAATCCCAATAAGTTCATAACTAGTCCACCCACAATCGCACCGACAATCCCTAGTACGATATCCAATATCGGTCCTTGTTCTGCATTAGTTTTCATAATTACAGACGCCAACCAGCCGGCTATCAGACCCAACAAAATCCATAGTAGTAAATTCATTCTTGTTGCTCACCTCCTTTACTCTAATAAATATTAAAATAATCTTAGTAACCAAGCTTAAGACGCTAATCAAAAAAGCGTAAGAGCTGTGTAATAAAGCCTAAAATACCTGTAATTTTTCAATTTTGGTAAAATAGAACATATGCTTGTTTCTACGAAAAATCGGCTAATTTTAACAAACAAAAGCGGCCGGATCCTCACCTACAACTCTATTGCCTCCGACACTCTCCCAAATATAAAAGATGCCAAATCAATTTTTGATTTATTTCCCCAAAGTCAAGAGAATTATCAGGAAATCCTCACCCTTTTAGAGGACGTAGAAAAATATCGTTTTGTAGTAAAGTCCGATCATCAAATCTTTGCAATTAATGTGGAAGAAAGGTTCCGGGACAATTCTCTTCTCATAAAAATCCTTGTTTACCCCTCTGTTGAGCCCTTGCCTCAGGAGTCCTTTATTCAGTTTGTTAGTCACGAATTAAAGTCACCCCTGACCACCATCAAATTGTTTGCCGAAATTCTTTTCTCAAAATTAGCCAAAACTAACCTTGATAAAAAAAATCTAAGCCACCTGTCAAAAATCGATGCCAAGATCGAATCCCTTGTTTCTGAAATCAATGATTTTGCTGACTTGGTCCGCCTAAACGACAACATCCTTAGACTTAATTTTACGAGACTGCCCCTCTCACCTCTTTTGATTAAACTTAAAAAAAAGTTACCGAATGTAACCATCGAAATTCCACAGGGCAAATCTCCTTATATCTTCGTTGATGAAACTCGTTTTATTCAATCACTAACAAACTACTGCATTTTTTTAACGGAAAAGTCAAATACTAACAACTTGATTATTACTGCCTTTTATAAGCCCCACGCTATTGAATTAATGATCTATCCCTCTGGCTTATCCCAAAAAAAACACCAAAGTCCGATTACTTTGCCGCGTCCTGGTGTCAGTCTTCTCCTTTCCGAAGAAATACTCCAAATGTTTGCCGGAAACATCTTGCTTTTTGAAAATTCGGACAATAGTCTGTCAGCTCTTCTTACCTTACCAACAGACAACTAAATTCTTGTTTCTTACACATCTCTTTCATTTTTCATACCTCTTTATTTTATGAAAACCGGATAAACAATACTGTTATTTATTAAGCAATTATGTACCAACCTAAAGTACTTATTTTAGATGATGATAGTGATTTTCTTGAAGGAATGAGTTCGGTTTTGGAAGACGCCGGATGCGATTATATCGCCACTTCCGACAGCAACACTATTCAACAAAAAATTAGAAGTTACCAGCCCAATTTAATAATCCTGGATGTTTTTCTAAAAGATAATGAAAATGGCATCAACATAGCCCAACTCCTCAAAGATGCCAAAGATACTAACGGCATTCCCATTCTTATGGTATCCGGACACGATCAAGCCAAGGAATATGTCCGGTCAATTGGCACTAATGGTTACAGTTATCTCAGCAAGCCATTTTCATCAAACGAACTGGTCAAAAAAATCTATCAACTAATATAAAATATGTCTTTGGAATGCCTCGACTTAGTCGGGGTATTCTTATTCCTTAATGGTGTAACCAAAACCTCGCACCGATTGAATTAGTTTCTTCTTATATCCGTTGTCTATCTTTTTTCTTAAGTATCCGACATATACATCGACTACCCGGCTTTCAATATCAGGGGAATAAAGCCAAATTCTGTTTAATATATTCTCCCGGGTAAGCACCTTACCCTTGCTGGACATTAAATACCGAAGTAAATCAAACTCGGTTTTTGTCAATTTTATAGACTTGCCATTTCTCTCAACTCTCATAGCATTGCTATCCAGTAGCAAATCATCGACCCGTAGTAGTCCGCTGTCATTATCTTGGTTTCTTAACTGGACCTTAATTCTTGCTAGAAGTTCTTCGCCGACAAAAGGCTTGGATATATAGTCATCGGCACCCAAGTTCAGACCTGACACAATATCGCTGGTGCTGTGTCTTGCAGTCAAAATAATTACCGGCATCTCAGGACTGTCCTTTTTTATACTGGAACAAACGGACTTGCCGTCTATATCTGGTAATCCTAAATCTAAAATTACCAAATCAGGCTTGGCTTTCTTAATGTAATTTAGGGCCGAAGCGCCATCACTAACCAAATCAACCGTATAATCGTTTTCCATCAGTAGTTCTTTTAGGTATTCTCTTAAATCTTTGTCGTCTTCAACAACCAAAATCTTCTTTAGCATATACCTTATTATACCTTGCGACTTCGATTCTTACAATTCTTATCTCCCGCTTACAGTAAAAAATTCTTGTGATATCATTAATCAAATGATCGCTTGGTTAAAGAAAAACTGGCTTATTGTAATTCTTCTTGTCGTTATTACCTATCTTCTGAAAAATACTCTTTTCCCAGTAAATTACTATTCCACCAGTTCTTATGGTGGTGGCGGTTTATCTTTTGATTCTTTGGGCACTAGCTTAAAGCTCAGTCCGCAGAGTGCTGTCAGGGAAAGCTACACTCCGGGATTAGCCTACAACTCGTCTCCACCGTCAGATAGCCCTGATCGTATTGTCATCCAGGACACTAGCCTTTCTCTTGTCGTTAAAGACGTTACCCAGACAATCAAAGACATCGAATCAAAAACCAGAGGGCTTGGCGGTTTCCTCATAAACTCCAATCTCAATCGGCCCGAACAATCAGCCAGTGGTACCATCAGTGTCCGCGTTCCTCATGATCGTATCCCCGAAGCCCTGGAAGCTTTTAAAGGTTATGCCGTCAAGGTAGTTTCCGAAAATGTCTATGGGCGGGATGTCACCGACCGTTATGAAGATTTGGGGGCAAAACTGGAAATATTAAATAAAACCAAATCTAAATATGAGGCAATTCTTGAAAACGCAGTTGCCGTCAGCGATCTTCTTAATGTCCAAAGGGAACTTGTGAATCTTCAAAGTCAAATTGATGACCTCAAAGGCCAACAGGAATTTTATAAGCAATCAGCCAATCTAAGCCGGATAAATATTTATTTGTCTACAGATGAGCTCGCTCTTCCTTATACCCCCGACAAGGCCTGGAGACCATCGGTTATATTCAAAAATTCGGTTAGATCACTTCTGGGCACTTTCCGCTCTGTCGGTTCCGCCGCCATCTGGCTCTTCGTTTACACACCCATTTGGGTACCGATACTAGCTGTGGTATACCTAGTCAAGAGAAAGAAGAAGACTATCTAAGTTGGATAATCCCCAAACCTAGCAATCCGGTGATGATCAAATAAATCCCCACCAAAGTCGACAGCAACTTCGGGTTGGTCAATATTAGAATTCCAAAAATTAGGGACAATATTGGATTTATGTTTCTTAGTATCATAATAATATTTTAATAAACATATTATTGACTTGTCGATAGTTTCCTCGTATTCTAAAGTCATACCCAAATAAAACCCAAACATGACCACCGCCAGTCGAGAACCTCTAGCCTCTTCCATTCGCCCCAAAAATCTTGACGAATTCATCGGTCAAAATCACTTAGTAGGGCAGGGCAAACCCCTCAGGATTGCCATTAAAAACAAAGAAATTTTTTCCATGATTTTTTGGGGACCGCCCGGGGTCGGCAAGACCACCTTAGCCCGTATTCTAGCTAAGGAAGCTGGTGCTGAATATTATGAGCTGTCTGCTGTTTCTGCCGGTAAGGACGATATTAGAAAAATTGTTGAATCAGCTAAATCCGGCAATCCCACCCTTATAAAAAAGATTTTATTTTTGGACGAAATTCATCGTTTCAACAAAGCCCAACAGGATTTCCTCCTGCCTTATGTTGAATCAGGCCTTTTGACTTTAATTGGTGCCACCACCGAAAACCCCAGCTTTGAGGTAATAAGCCCTCTTCTTTCCCGTTGCCGGGTTTTTGTTCTAAATGAGTTAAGCAACTCCGAAGTCGGGGAGATAATCGACAGGTCCGTCAAAAAACTTGGAGTCAAAATATCCAAAGAAGCCCGGGATTGGCTCATCCAAATGGCCAACGGCGACGCCCGCCAAGCAATAACCATGCTGGACAATGCCTTTACTCTTTATGGCAAACTAACCATCGACAATCTCAAATCTACACTTCAGAATAAATATCTTCGTTTCGACAAAAAAGGCGAGGAGCACTACAACACCATTAGCTCATTATTGAAAAGTATGAGGGCTTCAAATGTCGATGCGGCACTGTATTACTTAGCACGTTTAGTCGAAGCAGGGGAAGATCCAAAGTTCATTGCTAGACGTATGGTTATCTTTGCCAGTGAGGACATCGGTATCGCAAACTCAAATGCCCTCCTGCTTGCCAATCAGGTGTTTAGAGCAGTCGAAACAATCGGTTATCCAGAGTGTCAGGAGAACTTAGCTCATGGCGTGGTTTATCTTTCACTTGCTCCTAAAGATCGCAGTGCTTATGATGCCTACATGGCCGCTTTGGCTGATGTTAAGAAGTTTGGGAATTTACCGATACCACTAAATTTAAGAAACGCACCCACAAAGTTGATGAAAGAAATCGGCTACGGGAAAGGGTATGAAATGTATACCAAAGAGGATTTATTGCCTGAGAAGTTGAAGGGTAAAAAATATTTTAAGAAAAAATAGCGCCAGAGTCGTTACACCCTGGCGCTAACTATTAGTTCCACGCATTTACATGTACTGGTTGGACATCAGGAATACAGTCAGGATCATTGCACAGGTCAAAGTTTGCCGAATAATGGTCATATAGAGTTCTTTCTGCAACATCACGATTTGCTTGACCGACAACCTTGGCCAGATTAAAACCACACGAATATCTTCTGATATGGTTTTTAATACAATCGTTGTCAGTATCAAGAATTAGATATTGTCCCATTCTTACAGACAAGTCATCCGACTGACCTACATAAAACGGAGTCCAAGACTCTCCATTCCAAAAGGCTAGTTTATATACTCCGGGAGTAGAAGCGATGATACTATTAACGTTCTCCCTATTTAGGCTTAGATAGCCACTCCATTCAAAGTCCACAATTTTAAATCGTTACCGCATCACCCCTTGCAGTTTTCTTTATAACTGTAATAATAAATTTGAATCAAGTGGTGGAGGGGTGAATTTTTCATTCCTCCACTTTATTTTTTGTTAAGCTTGCTAGGCAACATAAGCGGTGGCTCCTCTAAATTTGACTTATAACTGAAAATATATTATCATCAAAATAGGTAGACTACAATTAGTAGACAAAAGTCTACTACCTATGGATTACAACAAATTAACGGAAAATCAAAAAAAAGTTTTAGATGTAATAGTAGAAAATATTAAAACGCTCGGATATCCGCCCACTGTTAGAGAGATAAAAGAGAGAACCGATATAAAATCCTTACGTGGAATAACTCTACAGTTACTTGCGCTTGAAATAAACGGCTTTATTAAAAGGAAAAAAGGATCTAGAGGGATAATTGTTGATCCTAGTGTTTTAAACCCCAACGAAGAAACCTATATTTCCATTGACCTAATGGATGCATGTATCCCAGCGGGATCGCCATCTATTATTGATGTAAATGTAGACACACAGATAAAAGTTTCACTGACACAAACAAAGGGAGTGAGGAACGTTATTGCGGTTAGGGTCAAAGGGGATAGTATGAACAAAGTCGGAATTGACGATGGTGATTATGCTTTAATTATGCCCCAGTTAGTCGCAAGTGATGGTGATATTGTAGCCGCCCTTCACGACAATTGTGGGATAACTCTAAAAAAATATAGAATTGTTGAGGGTGTACCTATCCTCTTTCCTTCTAGTACAAATCCAGACCACAAACCTATCGTTGGTCCGTTTACCATTCAAGGCAAGTTAATATCAGTCTTAAAAGAAGAGGAGGTGAACAAGAATGTCATGGACATTAGTTAAAAATAAAGATCCTTTTAAACTAACTTTACCAAAGATTAAACCGCTAAAACCTCTTAAACCTCTCCAACCTTTAAAACCTCTAAGGCCTTTAAAGCCATTAGCGCCACTTGGATACCATTATCGCTGGAAAGACGATAAATGAGAGTTGCTCTTTAAGGATAAACATCGGTAATATGTGATCTTATCCCAAGTCGTCGTCATTAGAGAGCGATGGAGCTGGCGTCGGGGTACCATTCCAAAAAATTGCCCCTCCTGTATCTGGGATTATCAAGTTAGTATCATTGCATTCCACTGGTTCTGGAACATTGCCAAATATTTTCCTCCAATCTGAAATTTCTGAAGCCATGTTAAAAAAATCAAAATAAGCCTGACTGGCTTCATTTCTCCTATTTCTGGCCTCCGTTTGTTTCGCCATCAGATTGTCTTCAGACTCCTGTTGATACTTGTCATAAATATCAAGCATTCCCTGAGCATCGTCCCTATAACCCAAGTACATCTGGTATTGATAATCCCAACCTTGCTTCAAATACCATGGTTCAATTAATTTAAAATCAAGTCTCTTTCCAAATTTTTTATGTATTTCAAGCCACGCATTCTCCTCTTTAACGTACTTTCTCAGATTATCAACATAGTCAAGATAATAAACCATCATGTCATCATCTTTATGTGCTTCCGGGTTGTTAAGAAAATCAGCCCATTTTAGAAACGAGTTTTTGTAAGCGATTAAAGGGGGATTAACCTTTGAACATCTTAATCCAAAAATTTTATTACCCTCAATCGCTAAATGATGCAACTCATAAGTATAAAAACCAAACCCTACAATACAAACAATCAATAAAAAAAAGATATATTTACCTATCTTTTTCACTCAAAAATCTCCTGATAAATCTCTTTCGGTCTAACCTTACTTATAGTTATTTTCTGATTTCCTCCATACATTGTTACTAATATGGCTTCGTCAGGGGTTGTCAGTTCGTTAGACTCTGGGACGCCCGTCGCACGTGCCACCGCCTTGCTTGCTGGTTTGAAAAATATCTCAGCTGGATTGTTGGCCATAATTTCTTTAGCTAGTTTCATATTCGGGAAATCGGTCCTCATAATCACAGATACACCATATCTCCTACCAACTAAGATTATCCAATAGAGCGTGTCTTCTATTTCCGATGGGGAAAAATAATAAATCTGATTAAGAGAATTAATAACAATAAGAATATTTGGTTGTTTTTCTTTAGCCTCCAATTTAATCCGTCTATCAATTTCACTAACTACCCACTTTAAGGCTCTTACTGGTTTGTCTAATTCGACAATTACCGGAGTTAACAAATGAGTCGCTTGGTTGGGAATCACCAATTCGCCTTGGGCTCCGTCAATGGCTATCAGTCTTAACTCATCTGGAGAGTATGTAGCAAGACTTTTAGCGATAATGCTATTAAGCAAATCAGTAGCACTTGTAAACTGTGACCCGACAATATAAAGATTGCCAAACTTCTCCAAATCAAAGACAATCTTTTTGTTATTTTCATCAACCCCTAACTCAATTTCAAAACGACTCGACTTATGGTCGGCGTATTTTGTTTTTCTCCACTTGGCTAATGTGTCTTCAAAAGGTATTTTAATTGGTTGTTCTTTTGGTGGTGGGGTTATATATTCTCCATTCTTAGAATGAGGTATTAAAATTTCTCTTGGTTTAGCCCCCTTAGCTTCTCCAATTACGCCAGCTTCTTCAAGTTCATCCAGTAACCTGGCGGATCTGGCGTAGCCTAACTTTAGATGTCTCTGTATGAGGGAGGCACTAGCCATTCCAACTGTTTGGATTAATTTAACTGCTTCATTAAACATTACATCCCGTTCTTCAGGTACTTTGGTAGATGGGGTATAGGTAAGCATATTTATCTATCGTCGTAATTGTTTTCACCAAATCTATACCCATAATAGCATTTTCAAAAATCTTGTCTATATTTTTCGCTCTTAGGATAGATAATTGTTTGCAAGTCTTAATTGTTGAATTTTCGCGTTATAATTTAGACAACGTGAGCTATACAGATTTAACTTTTATAACCAATGAAGAAAATAA
>JBMNON010000005.1:0-70250 GCA_050943115.1 Patescibacteria group bacterium | reverse complement strand
TATCAAAGAAATCCTTGCATCCATTTCTCTTACAACTTCAGGAGCCAACATAGTTCTAAGCGACTCTAAATAATGAACCTGGGTTGCCAAAGCATAATCCATCGTGTCTCTATTCGATGCTTCCAATCTATCTAAAACACCCCTCACTTGAGACAATTGTTCTTCTGGTGAATTTGGAATCTCACCTTCCATAATTCCACCCCTACTTGATCTTCTTCCTTCCAAATACACTCTCCTATCACCTTCAGGCATCTCTGTCTCCCCCGCCAGGGCTGCTGCCTCATTATTCAAAAAAGACAAAACTGTTTGCAACTGACCTTCCTGGTCTGTCGGCACGTCCAAAACCTGCAAATCCATTACTGCCGTTTCTACTTGCTTCCTCAACCCTTCTTGTCCGACCCTTCCTTTGACCCTGCCCCTAACCTTATCCAACATCTTTAATCTATTTGTTACTTCCGGAATTCCGATTTCGTTTTCCACCACATTTTCTCCCAAGCCTTTCAATGCATCTGGCAACCTATCATCAACACCCTGGGGGCTTGTCGCCAATAAAACTTGCGATTCCGGATCCGGACTCATGGCCATATAAACGGCCTGACCCATGAAATCCACCGCTTTTTCCATAGTCTCTCTGTCATCAGCTTGGGGATTATTCTCAATATAGCCCTTTAAAGCTCCAATACTGTCAAACCTGCCCCTGGTGGTTAAACTGACAAACTCTCTTGCCCTGTCTTGAGCTTCCTTTCTTTCAGTTACTGTTCCCGGATTAATGATTTTTTTATCAACATGTGCTGACCAACTCCTTAAATCTTCCTTCCACCTGTCATTAGTCGATCTCTCACCTAAAAAAGCTCCCCCGCTGAATGAACCAATGTCTCTTTCTGCCATGGCGTATTATAACACTTTTATCCTATAAATAAGCCCTTGTCTATACGCTATAATTTTTACATGACTTCCACTATCGAAGCTATTGAACTTCATCTTCGAAGCTATCGTTCCGCCCTCCAAAGTACCCTAGAACTCACCATTAATTCCCTCACTAATTCCCATCTCAAAATGGACTCCGTTCTTCACCCGCATGGCTCCGATCCAAATGTTGTTGACACCGCCGCTCTCATATATTCAATTTTCCGGCTTCCGGCTGCTATCGATCAGGCCGACAAAGTAATTATTGGCCAAACCCCGGAAGTCTTTATTGAAGCTGGTTTTTCCACAGTATTATCCTGGTCTCGGGTTACTTCACCGGCCCGTCGCCGCTCAATGCATTTTTCAAAATCCGCTGGTATTCTTGCTTGCTTTGCCGGCTCTATCTCTGATATTGATGATTTAGTCAATCTCCTCATTGCCTACCAGCATGAATGGAACAAGTTCCACCAACTTCTCAACCAAAAATACAAGTCTTTTAATGAAGTTACCAAAGCTCTTACCGACAACACTCTTCATAGCTCTCTTGATATTTCCCAAGACGACTGGCAGCGCCTCACCATCGCTCTTGGTACCAGCTGGCAATCCCGCCTTAAACATATATACCGAGAAAAACGCAATCTTCGCCTTCAGCTTCTCGCCGGCTCCTGGGTAGATTACACCAAAGCTACCCAACGCTGGTGGAAAAATATAGCTCAAACCACCACTAACCAATGCCACCTCTCCGATCAAAAAATCTACTTTGTTTCCAGCAACTCTCACTGTCTACTCAATCTAATTTCCGGCTTTGCTGTCAAAAATCAAAAAGAAATCATCGGTCTTATCCGCGCCCAATACCCGGAACTCTATTCAATCTGGCAGCAAATTCAAAACAAGGAGAATTTTCTTCACCCCAACGATTTCCTTTACTACGCCTCCAAATTTTTCCTTCAGGATATCAGTAACCAAATCCTTTACAAGCAACTTCAATCAAACCTCAACGTCCTTACCATACCCTCAGCCCACTATCTTGATATTAATACCCAAATTTTCCCTCTAAAAACCCTGGCCCAATCTCATCACCTGGACAACCGCTTAAAAATTTCTCACCGAAACCTCCTCAAAAAATCTTCCGCCATTATTTTCAACATTGACTATCCTCTTGGATTCACCGCCTACCACATCCTCAACGAAATTTTGGAAAATGTCCACCAAGTCAAGGGTGTCTATATTCTTGGTAAGGCTGCTGTCTTAAACAGTGAAATCGGCGACATTCAAATCCCTCGTGTAGTCTTCGACGAACACACCCAAAACACCTACATGTTCAACAACTGCTTTAATTCCTTCTTTCCCTTTGCCAATAATCAAGGATCAATTCTCACCCACCAAAAAGCTGTTTCCGTCTTGGGCACTTTCTTGGAAAACGAAGCCCTTCTTCAAAAATATTCCGAAAACAACTTAACTGTTATTGAGATGGAATCGGGACCTTACCTTAGTGCCGTCACCGAAGCTACTTACGACCAACAAACTCCCAAAAACACTATTGTCGATCTTAACAGTTCCCCTTTTGATATTGGTATTGTCAACTATACCTCCGACACCCCTTATTCCAAAGCCAAAAATCTCGGTTCTCACAGCCTAACCCTAAACGGAGTCGAACCTGTCTATCTTGGATCTTTGGCTATCCTCCAAAGAATTATTGACCTGGAAGAAAAGCAATCCTAGGCTTTATTTCCCTTCATTAATTCTTCAAACTCAGATTCGTCTAAACTTTCTTTTTCCACTAAAACCCGGGCTATCCTGTCAAGTTTCTCCTTGTTTTCCTTTAGTATTGTCCTGGCTCTATTCAGTGCCGTGTTTACCAGCTTGTTAATCTCATCATCAACTTTCGCCATCATTAAATCTGAAATCTTTGCCGGCTCCATATAAGCTTTCCCAAAATCGTTTATGTCAATTTGAGGCCCCATATTTATTGGGCCCAATTCCGACATTCCCCACTCAATCACCATATCCCTGGCAATCCTGGTTGCATGCGATATGTCAGAAGCCGCTCCGGTTGTTATATCCTCAAACTCTAATTCTTCAGCCGCCCTTCCCCCCATCGCCATTGCCATCTGCTTGATTAATCTTTGTTTGGTTTCGTGAACCCTGTCTTGTTTTGGTGGTACTAGTGTGTATCCCAAAGCCATACCTCGCGACACAATGGACACTCTATGTACCGGGTCCAAATCTTCTACATAGTTCACGATTGCATGTCCTGCCTCATGGTAAGCCGTCATTTTCCTATCCTCTTCACTCTGTTGTCTTCTTTTTTCTGCGCCCAACTTTACTTTCAACGCTGCATCCTCGATGTCACCCATATTAATTTTTATTCTGTTATTTCTGGCCGCTCCGATTGCTGCTTCATTAAGCATGTTTTCCAGATCTGCCCCTGAAAACCCTACGGTTCTCCTGGCTACGGCTTCCCAATTTACCATCTCATCAAAAGGCTTGCCCTCGGCATGAATATCTATGATCTCTTTTCTGGCTTCAATATCCGGCATTTCCAGTATCACCCTCCGGTCAAATCGGCCTGGCCTCATCAAAGCCGGATCCAACAAATCACCCCTATTGGTAGCTGCCAATACCACTACTGCCGTATTAGGTTCAAATCCGTCCATTTCTACCAAGATTTGGTTTAAGGTTTGCTCCCTTTCTCCATGGCCGCCGTCCAAACCCCCTCTCATTCGGCCAATGGCATCAATTTCATCTATAAATATTATTGCTTTTCCGGCTTTCTTGGCTGTTCCAAATAAATCTCTTACCCTACTAGCTCCCACTCCCACCAACATTTCCATAAACTCAGAGCCCGCCATTGAATAAAAAGGAACGTCTGCTTCCCCTGCTACTGCTTTTGCCAACAAAGTCTTTCCTACGCCCGCTGGACCCACCAGGAGTACCCCTTTGGGTGCTCTCGCGCCAACTTTTTTATATTTTTCCGGATGCTTTAAGAAATCAACAATTTCTTCCAAATCTCTTTTTGCCTCCGACACACCAGCCACATCCTTAAAGGTTACGTCCTGCTTACCCTTCACGAACAATTTTGCTGTTGATTTTCCAAATCCAAATATTCCTCCCGATCCCCCACCTGTTTGTTTACCCAAAAACCAAACTATAAATAATAGTGGCAAGCCCACTGTTAAAAGTAGGCTCAAAATATCACCGAAGGTTTTCCAACCTTGTCTGTTTTCCACTTCATAATCAATACTGCCGATATCAATTCCTTCTCTTTGCAATATTTCCGTCATCGAAGAACCAGGCTCTTTTGAGGCCATTAGAACCTGATCTCCATCCTTTAGTTCTACCAATATCTCATTATCCATCACTATCACCTTTTCGGCTTCATTGTTCTTAATCGTTTCTACTACTGTCGACAAAGGTGCTTCAACCATATTATTTGGCGTAAACATTTGTCTTATGCTGGAAAAAAGCCAAAAAGCTAATATTACATACACCAATCCTCTCAAAATCGAACCCGGCCCGATCTTAACTCTTTTAACCTTCATGTTCGAAGGTAGCTTATCCCGTACCTCTTTGGGTAAATCATCAACCACATTATTCTTGTCTTTCTTTTTATCTTCCTTATTATCCTCAGTAAAAAATTTTTTCAACTTTTCCCATGGATTGTCATTTTTTTGCACAGGACTATTATATCATCCCGTCAAAGCTAAAAACACCAAATCCCAAGCTAATTACCAACTAAATAGCACTTATTACCGCATATTCTCTGAATTTATTCCGCACGACAATTTAACCATCGATTCCCTATTATCCCCCCTTCCCTCTTTAACTTGAAAAGTATGTTTACATTTTTCACATTTGTAACTTATTTTAAAGCTCCCTTTTTCATAAACAGACGACACTGGTTTCATCATCCCTCCGCACCCGCTCTTCCTGTCTCCCGGAATCTTCTTGTCAACATGCTTTCCCCACAAACACTCCGGACAATGGTCAGTGTAACCATCACCCACAACCTTTTTCCCACAGTTTTCACAAACAAAATCTTCTTTTTTTCTGATAAAATTTTTCATTTTCACTTGCTTAGCTCTATCCCCATTCGGATATCTTTGTCTAATTTCATATTAAACAGCAATTTCCCTCCTACTAAACTGGCAGCCGGTTGAACTTGTATTGGTTGCCATCCCTCAGGCATTGATACTAATGTTACCAAGCCTGTATCACCAAAACCGGGTTGTCTCTGCGTATAGTGTATATAAGAGAACTTCTCTTTACCCGTCAAATCCACTTCACTGGAATAACGAATCTCCACCACCCTTTTACTGTTTACCGGCACCAACACCAAAAACCCCAGTTCTGTTTTGCTGCCAACCCGGTTTATCTTCAATTCCTCTCTTGTGTAAACTCTTTTACCCGACTCCCCATTTTCATCCGTTATGCTTACCTCGGCAATGTTTATATTATCGGGCAAATAAATTCTTAAATAGTTTTTATAGTCCCCACCAGGCCAGTTGTCATTCTTTGCTGTGTTTTCGTAATTAACCCTTACTATTCGACTGATTGATCTTGAACTGATATCTACTACTTGCTCCGCATTTCTATACAAAAAATAATTTGCCTTGTTTACTCCCAAATTAGCCTCAACTAAGTATATGTAGTCACTCACGCAATCCTCAATTTTGCATCTTCCCTCATACAAAGTACCGTCCCACCCCATTTCTGCCACGATACCTGCTGCCTCCTTATTGTTAAGTGCGATTTGCAAATCATTACTTTCCAACTGTTTTATCAGACCCTTGGTCAATAGAAGTTTCTTCTTGGCATCCATCAATTTTATTTCCTCGAACAGTTGCTTGCTGACTCCGCCCAAAAAGCTAGCTTTCTGGATTGATCCTGGAAAAGATTTCGTCTCTGCATAAAATTCAGCCTGCTCATACAAATTATCTTTGTTTACCTTCTCATTAAAATCTACTACATTAATTTCTCCCACTACTGCAAGTATTTCTTTAACTACCGCCAAATCTATACCGATTACTCCATCCACTTTTTTCCCAATCTCTTTCTCCAAAAACCATTGAACTTGTGCCGATGATACCATAAAATTAGGATTCCAATTTGCATCTCTCATAAACCATCCTGCTATACCTAAATGGTTTTTTATTTCTTCCGGAGGCTCTACATGTCCTTTAAGTTGGCCGTCAGCTTCATACACATCCTTCACCTCAAACCCTAAAAGTTTCCCTTTTTCAAAACTCAAGATCGCAAACGATCCTATAAACCCGCCTCCTGGCCTTATCTCGGTCTCGTTTTGTAGCAAAACCAAATAATCCCTTCTTGTTCCGTCTAATCCCAATATTTCCGGTGCTATCCCGATTAGTCCCTTACTTAATTCCAAATCTTTTCTTAACCCGTCAATTTGCCGTCCTGCTTTTTGTGGTAACACCCTCCACCTTGCTGGTACCCAGCTCCAATCTCCGCCTAGCCTTGCCTGCAATACTCCGGACTTTGCTCCTACCTCATCGATACTTGCAACAAGCCTTTTAAGTTCTTTTTCCCAATCTAAATTTTTCCCTTCAAAGACTCCTTCACCTATATTATTGCTGATTGTCAGCAACTCCACACCTTCAAGCCCTGTCGATAATCCTTCTTTTACTACCTTTAATAGTCTTTGGTAGTTCCTGACTATCCCTATACGATTTAAACCCATCTCGTCAATTTTTTTATCTACCCTGTCAACTCTTTTATAGTCTGCCTCAATTAGTTCCTCTGCCCCCGACATATCTCTTTTTTCCATCATTTCAATGCTTTTTTCGATATTCTTATAAGTCACCATTCCTAATCCCACACCATAAACGGGCATGCTCAAAACCATCATTAATGCCAGCAACAACCAAATTTTCCACAACACCTTCCTTTTTCTTTTCTTAATTATTGGAATTTCCTCTAAATTATTACCTTCTTCTTTTTCTGATGGTTTCTCTTCCTTGTGATACACTTTCTCCTCTACTCCTTCTATAGTCTCCTCTTCCTCAATCACCTCATCACTAGCCACTGGTCTAATATTAGAGTTTTTTACTCTCATTATCTTACTGTCATCAGCCTTCTCCACCAAACTCTCTACTTTTTTTTCTCTATCTTTCTCTTCATCTTGAATCTCCGCTTTCTTCTCTGCTATTTCCACTTTTTCTTCTACCTCGTCCTTACCTTCAGCCATCTCTTCAACTACCACCTCAACAAGTTTTCTTTCATTCTCTTTTTCTGCCTTCTCGACACTCTCTAATACCTCTTCCCTTACAATCTCAACCCTCTGCCTCTTACCCCTTCTGTTTTCATCATCAAGTTTTGAAAAAAAATACTGCAAAGTTTCCTTTACCCCCTCCTTGAATTTCATTTCCGGTTCCCACCTTAATCTTCTTCTTGTTTCTGCCACTTCTCTTTCATCCTCCTCTTCCGGCTTTATCTCACCCACCAACACTTTCACTTTCGTCATTTTCGCTTCATCTATCAACACTTCTGCTACTTCTGCTGAATTTGTCTCCACCCCTCCCACCTTAAAAATTTCCCCTTCGGTTCCTGAAAGAAAACTTGCCCTCAGTATTGCTTCCACACAATCTTCCCGGCTCAACAACCTAAACACCTCTCCTACTTGTGGCAATTCTAAATTTTCATTTCTTACAGCTTGTCTTATTGCTGCTGCCAAAAATCCATCTTCTTCCATTTCCGGCCCGTAAACTCCGAAGGCTTCAACCAACCTCCAACCCTCTTCTCTCGCCTTTAATTTTTCAATTTCAACTCTTCTGATATTTTTCTTATTTACTGAAACTACGGTTAATTTTGCTCCATTTCTTAACGCCAAATTCCAAGTTTCCTCTTTTCCTCCAAAATCGAATACATAACTTATTTTTTCACTAACTTCATCCAGGCCAACCCTGTAATCATAGTTTTTTTCTTCTTCAAAACCTACGGCATATTCTCCTACTCCGATTACGTTAATGTCTTTTGACAATAAAATCTCCGCTAATTTTTTGGCTACAAAATGCTCAATTCCGACAATAATTGCCGTCGGTAAAGCTTTGTTCATATTAAACATTTTAATCTAAAATAGCTTCTCAAACTACTACGGTAATAATACGGGGATTATGCGGTAATATTAAAGGTCTCTCTTCTTAAAAATGTTCTAACGCTTGCTTGATTACGTGAAAAATTGTAATGACATGGGTTTGTGTTTACTAATCGTTTTTAGCAATAAATTAATTCTGTTCTTATAAAAATTCAAAGCAATTATTTTGTTCGGACTCTCCATGATAGTACCAAAACAGAAGAGAAATAATGTCAGAACATCAAATAGGGAAATATATCAATTTTCTTTTTACTTGCTTCTCAGACTAGCTTTTATCATCAAAAAGGAACTGGCCTCGGTCACTGCCGTCACCCCGGCTGCACCTATAATTCCATATCTTGGTATTATCAATATGTTAAGCCCGATATTGACAATCAAAGCCGTCAATCCCACTTTCAATAAATCTTCCTGTCCTCTTTTGGCAATCAAATTAAACCCCCAAAGATGGTTTAAATATGAAAACATAATTGCCACTAGTAAAATTCGTATGATTTGCACCGATGGTTCAAATTCACTTCCGCCCAAAATTTCAATCATCCATGGCGCTAAAACATAAGTTACCGGTAATCCTACCAACAAAACACCGGTAATGATCCACCCTGAATATCTCATCAACTTATCTTTGTCTACTAGCTTTGATGACATTAAAGGAAAAATACTACTAACGTAAAAATATACTGGTTGGAGTAGGGTAGCGTATATCTTGTAAGCTAATCCATACCAACCCACCTCTTTTATACCTACATACCTTTCGATAAGAAGCGAATCAACTGCCCTATCGTAAGAAGCAAATACTAGAAGGTACAAACCCATCGGCCATGTTTCTTTTAACAATTTTCCCATAACTTTTCTATCCCAGAACCCAATCTTTTTTAATGTTCCTTTTACCCAAATTAAGCCCAATCCCATTATCAGGCTGACCACCCGAGCAATTAACAAATAAACAAATACTCCTCCCAGATTCAGATCTGTTCTGTTTATCCACAAAAGCCCTAAAAACAATAGTGAAAACAAACTGTCAACTGCCACCTTAAATTCCATTTTCATTTTTGTCTGCCATATGATTTCTGCACTACCTGCAATGGAGGTAAAAAATATCAATACTAAACCCAAAAAAGCTTCTTGTCTAATTCCCTCAAAACCTTTCCATAAATTGGCTACTAATAGTCCTGTCAAAAAGGCTGCACTGCTCAAAAATATTCTCAACCACCCAACTTGAACCCACAAAATCTCTTTTTTTTCGTTGTCTTTACCCGCAGCCTCCCTAACCCCAATTATCTTCGTCCCAAAATCAGCCAAAGAATCCAAGAATACAAACAGGGAACTGATTAAAACATAGCTCCCATATTTTTCAGTCCCCAAATTTCTAGTCAGTAAACCCGTAATCATCAGGCCTATCAAAACCGCAACTATTTTACCGCCCACCTGTATGAGCGTATTTATAATCGGTCGTCTAAACATTACCTATTTTAAATTAAACCTAATACTAATCCCAACAACCAATAGTTTTGGGGTAGGGTAAACCAGTAATGGTCTACCATCCCGCTCAATCCTATGACACCAAGTATTACCAACCATTCTCTCTTCAATTTTATTTTTAAAAGTTTTCCCAAACCACACATTCCCAAGATTCCGCCTATCAATCCTGTTTGGCTCAACCACCACAAACCAATATTATGGACTGGTTGTAAATAAATTCTGGTCTGGTATTCCGGAAGTCTGACAATAAAATTTCCCAAACCCACTCCGGTAATCGGCCTATCCTTCAACATCCTAAACGCCGCCGCATTAAGTCCCATTCTTTTGTCTAAACTATTCCTATCCCAACCTCCAAACCATCGACTCTGGTGGTAATTTTCATTGAATACCACAATTGCCAGGAAAACCAAAATCATACTTATCACCCCCACCGACACTCTGACCTTTTTATCTTTTATTACCCCGAAAATCCACACTCCTAGCAATAATGCCAACAAAAACCATATTGTTCGGCTTGCTGTAATTATTAAACCGATTATTCCCAACCATGTCACCACCCACCACCATATTTGCCCAACCATTTTTCTGAAATTAAACCACAACATTAAACTTACAAGCAAAAAACCCGCCAGGCTATTTGGGTGCGAAAAAGTTCCGTAAGCCCTAATCATACTGTTTCCGCTTACCGACACCAATGCCGTTCCTATGCTATTATAGTCAAACCTTCTTTCTCCCAACCAGTAAAACACTCCTTGTAAACTTCCTCCCTTGATTATTTGAGCCACCCCCAGCACACTCTCTAGTCCTATCCACCAGGGAATTGCTACAACTAAAAACCTTCTCACCATTTGTTTTTTTGCGCCAACATACCTGCTCAGCCACATCACTTGCCATATTCTCAAAGCCCCATAAACCACCTGCCATGTGTTTTCTGCTACCACCAACCCCACAACTATCAAAACCAGCCACCACCACCATTTCCGGACATTCCATCTTTTCTCCCTGACAACCACCACTAACCATAAAGTTAAAAAAAATCCATCTGTTATATAAAAAGTAGGGGACAAATAGTCCACTCTTAAACCGGATACAAAACTCCACTCTGGCCAAAAATGTCTGCCCAATTGACTTGGCAAAAAAACAATCAATAAAAAAAGTAGGGCATTTTCCACTGCCCTATATTATCATTCTTTATTCTCAGGTTTGATCACAATATGCCTCTCCTCACCCTCACCTTCCGACTCGCTCACTACCCCTTCTATTGTTGCTACCACCATATGACATATTCTTCTCTCATAAGAACTCATATTTGCTAAAGCCACCGCTTTGCCTGTTTGCAATACCTTTTCAGCCAAGTTCTTAGTCATGCTTTCTAGCCTTTCTTTTTGTTCCTCTCGGTAATTGTTGACATCCAAAAGTACCCTTATCCACTTTTCCAACTTATTTTTTACCATTAGCGACAGGATTAACTGTACTGCTGCCAAATTTCTTCCCCGGTACCCAATCAAACTTGCTGGATTACTTACTTTCACCCCTACCAACACCTGTTCTCCTTCTTCTTCACTATCCAGTACATCTTCAACAAAAGCATTTTCCAATTCAAAATTCATCTTTTCCAACAGTTCACAGGTTAGTTGGAGAATTATTTCATTTCTTTCTTTATTGCTTCCCATAGTCGCTATTCTAGCACGTTTTCCCTAAACTTTTGCAAATTTATCGGTAACTACCTGCTGGACCAACATTACCAGGGAATTCATAAACCAATATATTAAAACACCCAAAGAAAAGTTCCATCCGATAATCACTGTCATTATCGGCATAAAATAAGTCGTTTGTGTCCTCATTGCCGCCATCATGTCATCTTCCTTGTCCTCAGTCTTGTCTACCAATTGTTCGCTTGCTTTTGGGTTTGGTGTCATCAGTTTTGACACCAAGTACTGCATTACTCCCGAACCCAATAATAATATCAATGGCAAAATAATATTTAAATCCAATCCTCCGTTGAATATTCTTGATGGGGTTTGAGTAATATCAGCTCCGAAAAATGTTTTGTTAAACGCAAAACCTTCCGTTATTTGAAAATTGCTGATTAAATGTCGGTTCACATCTTCTACACCAACCCTACCCTCAGCTAAACCGGTTACCACGTTAAATGCCGAAAAGAACAACAGTAAAACAGCAATTTGCAGTAGCTGTGGCAGACACCCGGATAGGGGATTGATACCTTCTTGCCTATATAACTCCATTTGAGCCTGAGCCAACTTCTGCTTATCGTTTTTGTACTTTTCTTGTAGCTTTTTAAGCCTCGGCTGCAAATCCCTCATTTTCTTGGCCGATTTTAAGCTTGGCAACACCAAAGGTAGCAGTAATAGCCTGATTAGTATCGTAATAATAACTACGGCCCATCCCAAATTACCAATCAAATAATAAATCCCGAACAATGCATTTACAAACGGAGATATAAAAATATTCATAATTCTGTTACAAGATTATAATAAATTAACGAAGTGAATTCAGAACCAAACCAAATTCATCTCCGAATTTCTTATTCTAACAAATCAACACCGCCCTTATTGAAAGGGTTGCATCTCAATACTCTCTTAACTGATAAATACAATCCTTTAACGGCTCCGTATTTTTTTACCGCCTCATATGCATACTCGCTACAGCTTGGCACAAATCGGCAGTGCTTTCCTCTGCTTATATGCTTTTTATAACCGGCAATTAATTTAAGAATAACTTTTCTCATCATTCAATACTCTACGAATTTCTTTTTCTAAGTCATTAGTATCTGCTTCTAATGCTCTTTTTTTGACTAAAAATATTGCTTTTCCTTTCCACTCGCTATCGATTAGGATTTTTCTTACAACTTCAGCCAACAATCTTTTTATCTTGTTTCTCACAACCGCTTTCTTCGATATCTTCTTCGAAATCACAAACCCAAACTTTTTCTCATCACCGTTTTTAATGATTTTTAATCCAAAAAAAGGGGATTGGATCAAAATCCCTTTATCCATGACTTCCTCAAAGTCTCTTTTTTTCTCAAAACGGTTTATTTTTTTTAACACCCTTTATTTGGCTTTTACTGTTAATTGCTTTCTACCTTTAAGTCTTCTTCTTTTTAATACTCTCCGGCCTACTTGTGTCGCCATACGGGCTAAAAATCCATGGACTCTGACTCTTTTGCCTTTTTTGGGTTGATAAGTTCTTTTTACCATAGCGATTATTTTAACACACCTATCTTTACTCTATATTTGTAATTTTAACCCCGGACCTTCTTTTTTGCATCTTTTCTTTTGTGGAAAACTTAGCTATTATTATGTGGAAAACGTTAAACTTTTCTGCCTGTTAGTCGATAATTCCTGCCTATCTCATAGAATAAATATAATTATGGATATTGATCGAGTTTGGAAAAATACACAGGAAGAACTCAAAGTGGTATTGGCGCCAGCCGTCTTTCAAACCTTTGTTGCCAACACACAGCTTGTTGCCTATAAAGACAGTACCGCCACGGTTTCTTGTTCTAACACCTACTTGGTCGATATCAATAAAAAACGTTACTACGATCTTTTTAAAAGTGCTCTTGACAATCAGACCAAAACCGACAACGCCATTGTCTTTATTGTTCAGGAACCAATAAAGCCTGACAATACTTCATCATCTGCTCCTTTATTTACCTACACCTCCACCAAACCTTCCGTCACGGCTTCCACTAATCTTCACCCCAAATACACTTTCGACAATCTGGTGGTTGGTAATAGTAATAATTTTGCTTTTGCTGCTGCCCAGGGAATCGTCAAAAACCCCGGTGCCACCTATAATCCGCTTTTTATCTGGGGTGGGGTAGGGGTAGGCAAGACCCACCTTATGCAAGCTGTTGGCCATGAGCTTCTCAAAAACAACCCTTCGTTAAAAATTCATTACTTTCCGGCTGAAACTTTTGGCAATGAACTTATTTCCGCCCTCCGTTCCAAAAATATTAATCAATTTAAAGATAAATATCGAAACTTGGATTGTATTTTGGTTGACGATATTCAGTTTATTGCCGGTAAAGAATATATTCAGGAAGAGTTTTTTCACACCTTCAATGCCCTCCATATGGCCGGCAAACAAATTATTCTCACTTCTGACCGTAAACCCAGTGAAATTAAAGATCTTGAAGACCGGCTCGTCTCCCGTTTTATGGGTGGTTTGACTGTCGACATTCAAATTCCTGATTTTGAAATGAGAATTGCCATTATTAAAGAAAAATCTCAAGACAAGGGCATTGACATTACTCCGGAAGCCATCTCTTTTCTTGCCGAAAATTTGGAATCCAATATCCGTGATATTGAAGGTAAATTACAGGAAGTGGCCATTCAGTCTCAAGCCCAAAAAATTAATGAAGTCAGTCTCGACTTTGTCCAAAATTACCTCAATCCTTCTTCTTCGCCAGCTTCTGCATATAACACCCTCAATATAAACCCGCGCCATATAATATCTGTCTGTGCCAAGCATTTTAATATAAAAACAGGGGATTTGTGTGGCAAAAGTCGGAAAAAAGAACTTGTCAGCGCTCGCCATATTACCGCCTACCTGCTTTTAACAGAAATCAACCTTCCCCTGGACGAAGTTGGACGGCTTTTAGGCGGTCGCGACCACACCAGTATTATGCACGCTCGGGACAAAATCCACACTGCCTTTTCCACAAACCCACAAACCCGTACACTTATCAACCAAATTAAAGCCAAAATTTAGTCTCATTTTTTTTATCCACATTTCCCTTCAACTTATCCACCAACTTATCCACATATTTCTTTTATTTTTTCCCCCGAAACTTACCCAAACAACAAGCAAGCTTATAAGATAAATAATGCATTTTTACCGGTAAATTGATATTGCGCCAAATATTTTCACAACCAATAACAATAAAAACAATCGTCAATTTCCACTACTATTTATTTCTATCCACTTATTCACCCCGCCTAATATTACTACTACTAAATACATTAATTTTTATTAATACTATTTTTTCTTCACATTCACCGCAATCTAAACGTATCTGATTTTACTAGCTACCTTCTATTTGTTAATATAAGCCAATGAAGCTCTCCCTTTTGCAGGAAAATTTTTCCACTGCTCTGGAAAACACTTCTCGCTTTGTTTCTGCTCGTGCCCAACTTCCCATTCTAAGTAATATCCTTCTTGCTACCGATAATGGCCAGTTAAAATTGACTGCTACCAATTTGGAACTTGGGATCAGTTGTTGGATTGGTGCCAAAATCGAGCAAGAAGGTAGTATGACTATTCCCGCCAAAGAAATTACCGAGTTTGTTTCTTATTTGTCTGCCGGCCGTCTCGATTTGGAACTTGACTCAAAAAACTTATTTACTATTACTTCATCCAAAGCTCAATCTACTTTTACTACCACCCCTCCTGACGATTTCCCCAACCTTCCACCTATTAACCCGGATCAGGCTATTGATTTGGACATGTCGCTCCTTCGCGATTCTGTTAATCAAATAGCTTTTTCAGCTGCCACAGATGACACTCGTCCCATCCTCACTGCCGTTTTGTGTAGTTTTACTTCAAATAGTTTGACTTTGGTTGCCACTGATGGTTTTCGTCTTTCTCTAAAGGAAATAAAACTGGTCAATCCTATTTCTTTGCCAACAGATCAGATGACTCTTTTGATTCCTGGAAAAAGCCTTTCTGAGGTCGTTAAACTTGCTAAAAATGATAAAAAGCTTACTTTAGGCCTCTCTAACGACGAACATCAATTGGTGTTTGTTTTAGACGGTTTAGAGTTGGTTTCCCGGCTCATTGAAGGTGATTATCCTGAATACCGACGTATTATTCCCTCTGCATTTTCTACCAGGCTTCTAATTAATAAAGAAGAATTATCTCAGGCTGTAAAAATTGCTTCTGTTTTCGCCCGGGAATCTGCCAATGTTATCCGTTTGAATATCAAAGATTCTCATATTGAGATTTCCGCCAATGCTCCCCAGATCGGTCAAAATAAGGCCACGGTTGAAGCCAAAGTTGAAGGAGGTTCTTTGGATATAGCTTTTAATTACAAATTTATCTCTGATTTTTTGTCTGTCTGCAAAGGTGAAGAGTTGACATTGGAATTAAACGAACCTCTTACTCCGGCTCTTTTTCGCGACCAGTCCGATCCTCAGTTTACCCACATAATTATGCCTGTTCGTCTTCAGGATTAATCTTCCCACACGATAATATGGGAAAAAGGATCGATTCCGTTTTCTTCTAACCACTCGTCCACACCCTCTTCCACAATGGACCTGTCCAAGCCTTTAATTTTTACGGCCAATGTAAGTGGTTTTATATATCTGTCTACCACGAACCCTTTTCCGTGGTAGGGGAGTACTTCCCACAGTGGATAATCCGGATCGTAATTTTGTTCTTCCTGATCTGCCTCACTTGTGGCTTCCTTGTCAGAGTCCTCTCCTACCAGATCGATTATTTGCACAACTGTAGGCATTGCTGCAATCGGCTCATCCGTTTTAATTCTCAAAGGCTCTTCGTTTTCTTTGTATAAAAACTTAACCAGAATCATACCGCTAGCTAAAAAACTCAATAAAATCACCAAAAAATACTTTTTCCAAAAACTCTGTTGCATTTTTTAATTGTAGAACTTTATTGCAAATATTAAAGCCATAACCTACCTCCACTCAATTTGATGCCTGATTTCATCCCCACCCTGGTCCTTTATCCACTGCCTCACTTCCTTTTCCACGATTTCCTTGTCTATACCTCTCAAATAAACCACTATCGTCATGGGTTTAGAGTAATGACTTATCTTGTAACCTCTGTTTTCAAAAGGTAGCTTTTCCCAGAGCGGAAAATCCTTTAATGCTTGCACATACTCTTCTTCTGCTTGTTTGTCACTTTCTGGGCTTACATCTGATTTACCATAGCCTTGACTGTTTTCTGAATTCCAATTTTTAGAACTACTGTTTTCACCGTTCTCCAATTGGTTATTCGCATCCCTTTTCCCAAATCCAATTATTAAAAGAACCGTCAATCCTATTGCTAGAACAATGCTATAATTTTTAATTTTTTTTAGCCCCCAACCTTTCATCTGCATCTCAAAATTATAACTTCTGGTCTCTGTCTTCTTAAATTGGCCATGTATTCATCAAAACTACTTCCGGGTACATTTCTTATTCCACCCTGTCCACCAGGCACTCCTGCTTCAGGTACACCTACGTTAGCTTCGGATATGACAAAACTTCTGTCAGGCCTAAGTACAGACAAAACTCTAATGTGGCGACTATCAGTCACATGGTCTCCGGCCCCTGCATCTGAATCTTTTATTACATCACAACCAGCATGATTGTTAAGTAATTGACTGACATGAGCATTTGAAGTTAAATTTTCGTCAATAGCCAGGGCAAATCCATAACATTGGAAGTAGCTGTAACTTTTTGCTGATCTGATCATTTTTTCTATAAAAGTTTCCATGTCAAAACTCGAAGGGGGACTTGACCATTTTCTTATTAGTTCAGCTACTGCCTGCACATTGTTTGCATTTACAGCAGCTACACCACTAGCTCTCAAAAATGAAATAACAGCACAAGCCGGTGAGTCTGCACAGTCCGCTACATAAATAGGGTCAGCCGGTGTGTAGTTGCTATTACCTCCGGTACTCGAATCAACAGCATCGTTTCTCGACGGAACAACACTGGAAATCAGATTTGGTACAAAAATTATTTGGTACAACATAAACACTACAAAAAATAGTATTAAAACAGGTGCTATCAGAGCACCGATTGCTGCCCCGGCTAATAGTGCCGGTATTCCCACTATTGCTATGCCGATTTTAATTCCTACATCCATTATTCCCCCAAGGAAACCGCCAAAATTTTCCTTTAAAAATTTACTGACACCCAGATCAATATTAAGTGACTTTAGAATTTTCTTAAATCTTCCAACAATTGGCCCCAAAATTTTCTTTGCTGCCACGATCACTCCCACTACCACAAGTGCAATTTGTCCGGCTACTGGAATGGCCTGGAAGGCTGCCACCGCTCCCGCAAGCGCTCCTCCTCCGGCTGCACTGCCAGCTTTAACTCCTCCGCTCACAATCCCTTTTAAGATTAATTTTATTCCACCCACCGTACCGTTTTTACTTAAAACTACCAGTGAATGTCTTAAAAAATCTGTCATTGCTTGCCCGCCGATCTTTTCCAATACCATTGCACCAGCCTTGTTTAATCCTAATTTTGATGCCACCAAGCTTCCAGTGTTACTTAATCCCGCTTGAAGATTAATATAATTTTTTGCGTATCTTAGTAAATTTTTACCTCCCGGTATTGTGTTTATTGCTCGTGTTATATTCTCAAGTGCTCTGCACTCACTTATGTTAACAGGTAGATTCACCCTGCTAAGTTTGGCTTTTACTGTTTGGTATTGAGATAGGAAAGCGTTTAGTTCTCCGCTCTTCATTTTTAACATCATCGTCAAACCCTTCAACTCGCTCCATGCATTATCAGCCTTTCCACTGCCAACACCCTCTCTTTCTGCAAACGTAACCGTATCTTCTTTGTATCCCTCTATCCTCAGGCTCTCATCTGAATGATAAATTTTTCTCACCAATCTTGAATATTCCTTTAAATGAGACCTTTCTTCATTACTTAATTTCCCATTGCTTCTTATTACTGAATCTTCAATATTTTTTTCCAGCCAATCTCCTTGAAATTTATTTATTTCTGCTTTTTTGCCCGCCGAAAACTTTTCCAACTCTACTCTAACACTTTTAATTTCCTGCCCAATTCTGGATTTTTGTTCCTCGTTTATTACTAGGCCTCCCTTGCCTAATTCTTTTGCGACCATTTCTTCGATCTCGCCATTTCTACTAAAACCCAGAAATATTTCCTCACTCACTTTCTCGGATACCACTGTTCTCAGTACTGCCTCGTTTCTTCGGGCCAATTCTCCAAAAAAATCTTCTTGCTTCAAAGCAATTATTAATTTATCCGCGACTTCCCAAGACTTTCTTTCTACGTCAATTTTTATTTCTATTCTATCCTTGGAATCATAAGCCAAATTCTTTACTAATTCTTTTACTGTCTCGTTTCTTATATCAGAAATTGCTTCATCGATTTTTTCTGCAAATTCCTCTTTGGATATTCTGTTTTCCAAGATTCTCACCACCCCTGCTTCCCTTAAACTCTCCTCCAACTTTTCAGCCACCACTCTTTTTTCTACAACTCTAACAATTTCCAAGTTTTCTACTAATTCTTCCTCACTTACCACCACTTCCATTGCTGCTTCTTTTGCCATTTTTTCTACCATTGCTTCGTCAAGTGTTGCCGCCGCTTTTTCTCTTAATTCACCTTTAATTTTTTCGAAAACCTCAGCTTCTTTTCTAATCAGGTCTTCAATTTTAGCCCTGGCCACAACCCCTTTGTTCTTTGAAGCTAATCTGTCCAAGGCTTCAGTTTCGCTCATTCCGATCCTTAAGTACTCTTCATACTCCTTTAACAACTCTTTCAGTGTTGCCGTTGGCACCACTGAATTCTCTAGTGTTTTTTCTGTTTCTTCGTCTATTTCTCCAAATTCCTCGACAATTATTTGGTTTATTCTTTCTCTTTTTTCCGAATCTAGTTTTCTGATTTCTTTAACCACATCACCAATGGCTGAACTCTTTCTGGTGTCCACTCTAAATCCGCCAATTTTAAATACTCTTTCTAAAACATTACTCAAATACAAGTTTTGGTTTATGGAGATATTTTGCTTACTTAAACCATCCAAAACATTAGCCAGCTCATCACAATTTCTTATTTTCCCTAGACTGATGATATTATCCCCGCTCATTTATACCAAATTATAGCAACCCTACGTTTGTTTTAGACAATTCCGTCGCCAAATAATTTATCGTAGTCACTTTGTTCGTCTTCTTTAATGTTGTCCTTCTTTTTTTCATCTTCAAATACCGGTTTTGGTTTACTGCTTAATTGGCTGGGTTGAGGCACCTTTTTTTCCGTATTATTAATAAATATCGGCTTACTCCCTCCACCGCTCCCTTCCCCAAACTTGATCACTTTTGGTGGCTCAAATGTCTCTTGGATTTCTTTTGTTTCATTCTTATCTTCAACTACATCAACACTCTCTTGTTGCCTAAAATCTTTTATTTTCTCTTCTTCTGCTTTTTCCATTTCGTCTATTCTTCTTTGGAGTAATTCCTCGTTTTCGTCTTCACTTCCGACCACCTCCGCCCTATATAATGACTTGCTTCCACCAGTATTACTTTGGATTTCTCTTTTTACGTTTTCTTCTGTTGTTACAGATTTATTATTTTCCGTCACCCCCTTCTGTTCCTTTGGTTCAATAATAGTATCATCTTTGGTTATATTTTCTTCTGTATCTTCTCTCCCTACTTCTTCTGGTATTACTTTCACTTCCGGCTCGTCTATTTTTTCTGAATCGATTGGTTGTTGGCTATTTTGGGAATGTTCTATTTCATCCTCTTGTTCCAAGTCAATATTTTCCGGATTTATTGGTATCGCTTCCACCGTGGTCACTTTTTTAGAGTTCTCTAAACTATTTACCTTACCTTCGTTTTTCATTCTCAAAATATCTTCCGGATTTGATGTAATTAGCTGGTGTTCATCCTCGGAAGCGATAACTTTTATTGCTACATGGTTTTGTCCGGCAAAGAATATTCCTTCTCCCTTATCAGCTGTTAGAAGTAGTTGTTTTTCACCTTCAGATAAATAAAAAACTTCACCAATTTTGTCAATTGCAGCACTATGCTGTTTTAATAGGATTTGTATGGAGCTATTGGTCACAATTTCTTTCCCGTAAGGTGTCTCCAAAAAATCGTCTACATCCTGTGTAATTGTTGTTACCCCCAGGTAGTATTTTCGCCCTCTTTTAACTACTCCTCTTAAAAATGCGGCTGAATCGGGATACTGCATCAAATACCAAGCTTCGTCTACTATCATAATTCTTCTTTTTAACTCCTTTTTTACCGTTGTCCAAATATAGTCCAATATGATATGCATCGCAATTGGTCTTAAGCTTTCTTCCAAATTCTTAATCCCAAAAACCACAAATCTGTTTTTTAAATCAACAGTTGTTTTTTGATTAAATATTCCCGCAAACGATCCTCTGATGTATTTTTCTATTCTTGCCGCCAGACTCTGAGCTTCCTTGCTTTCAGCTCCGATTAATGACTTGTACAAGTCTTCAATTAAAGGGGGTTCTCGGTTTTGCGTTTCCGGATCTGGCGTCACCCCTTTCATTTTATAGGCATCCATGATGGCTCGGTCTAGGATCGACTCTTCCATTGGTGTCATCTCGCCGATCATGATTTTAAACAGCTTATGCAAGGATAATATTTTTGAATTCAAAGCATTTTCTCCTTCTTCCTCTACTGTCATCGACAGGTCAAAAGGGTTAATTTTTGAATTTTCGCCATACCCAAATGCAATATATTGTCCTCCGGCTGCGTCACACAGATTTCTATACTCATTCTCAGGGTCAATCACGATGATGTCTGTGTCAAACATTAGCGATCTTAATGCTTCCAACTTAATCATGTAAGATTTTCCGGCACCTGCAGTTGCAAATACTACCGAGTTATAGTTGGGCATACCAAACCTGTCAAAAATTACCAGGGATCCGTTATGCTGGTTTATTCCGTACATTATTCCTTTATTATCTGACAAGTCAGAAGATACGAACGGGAATGTTGTTGCCAAAGAAGTCGTATCCATGTTTCTGGCTATGTTAAGGCTGTCAGAGCATATCGGCAGCGTAGTCATAAACCCTTCTTCCATTTGTAAGGTTGCCTTTTTGCTTATGATTAGAAGTGCCCCCAAAGCCGCCTCAAGGTTCTTGTTGATCCTGTCTAAATCTTCCACCGATTCTGCCGATATGGTTATATATAAACCGAATTGAAAAAACCTTTCCTCTCCTTTCACCAGGTCGGCTTGAAGCGCCAGGGCATCTTCCAACTTTGCCTGTGTGGCCGGATTTACAATCCTCCCCCTTTGGATGTCCGTACTTATTTCTGCTTCCATTTCTGTTATTTTCCTTCGAAGATCGTCAAGTATTTCTTTTCCATCTGTCGGGTAAACGTACATCGACACATTCAATGATGCGTCAAAGTTAATCAATGGTGATAGCCAATTAATCCCCACAAACCTGGGATAACCGGCTACAAACAGTGTTCTGTAGTATTTGTTGTCAATTCTTACATGGTTAAAATCTATCTCTATTGCCGATGGTGCAATAATGTCTTTGGTTGAGACCAATCCTTCCTCAAATGATTTATTTTCGGTAGCCTCAACAGGATTACCCTGCTCACTGGTTCCCGTATTGCCAGTCTCTTCTTTTTTTCCGATATTTTTCAACTTCTTTAATAATTTCATTTTTATTTACTGCTTGTCACCACTGGTGCATTGTAATTTAAAGTTTGAATTTTCTGGTTGGCAGCTGTGCTTTCATTATAAATTTTATAAAATAGTTCAATTAACTCTTTTGTCCCTAGAGGCCTTATATCCAATCCCAACCGGGAAAATAATCTGATTAGATGGTCTCTCTTTGGTTCCAGGCTGGCCTTTGCCTTTTCTAGAATGTAGTCCTTGGAGAAGGGTAGCTCACCGCTTGTTTTCCCCGGAATTGGCAATGCTCCCAAAAACTGGCTTTTCGCACTTTTAATTCCCAACTCCATAATCGAAAAAGGTATCGCTACATAGAAGGACTTTGACAAAACATCGTTTCTCTTCACTGTCTCTTCTACAAATTTTCTATAAGACACGATTCTTTCTTTTAACTGGCTGTTTTCTTGTTTTTCCAGGGCGTTCGACAAGTTTTTAAGATAAGCACTAATATCTTTTCGGTTTGAGTGGATAATTATTTGTATTGTAAAGTTCAAAGAATTTAGTATTCCTCCATAAGCAAATACCAAAGCTGATTGTTCTCTCTCTGAGAGAAGGTCAAAATTTACTGATGATAATTGTAATACCATTGAACACGAACCGTCTTTTAGTATCGCTATCCCGTCAACCACGTCTTCGATTGGTAGGTGCTCCTGAGTTGTTCCTTTGATGGCAATTTTTAGAGGGTCGCTTGGCATATAGTAATATGATAACCCAAAATTACTCTGGATTACTTGCTGATAATTTTAATTGGTTGGACAATTTCCCCCTTCAACTCCACATTAACCCTATCAAAATTATGGCCTTCTTTTTCTGTAATAATTAAGTACCTTCCGTTTGCCAATGGTGTTGAAGTTTTAAACTGCCCCAGGGAATTAGTTTTTAGTACCCGGCTTGGGTTGCCTAAATCATCCTGTATTTCCACAATTGCCCCTTCAGCAATCTTTCCCTCAATATCGGTAGCCATTCCCACTAGTACGTTTGGGATCTCTGGAATATCGGGCATGGGAATCTCACCAAAGGATGCTTCTCCAGTTGCCTCAAGTTTCCTTCTTTGTAGGTTTAAGTTTGATTTTTGATCACGCCATTCTTCATTGTTACTCTTTACGGCTTCTTCTTTTGTCTTTTCTGTCTTTCCGGCACTCTTTTTTTTGTCTTCTTTAAGTTCAATCATCTTAGCTTTCACTGGTTCTTCTTCGCTTTCAGTCTCTTTCTTTTCTCTTTTGACTGATGGTAGTGACATGATAAATTCACCGACTTTTTTCTTATCCTTTTTTACAATTACCTCACCATCTTCCTCTTCGGGTTTTACTTTTTCCTCCTTTTTTTGTTCTGGCTCCGTTGTCGCCGGCTTTATAGCGGTCTTTTTTCTATAAATATATATTGTGGGGGCGTATACAGATTTAATAAATGCCATTAGCCAGGTTTCCAGCGGTCTGTCTTCGTATGGGACAAAAGCCAATAATAGCCCTCCTCCTCCAAATAAAATCATTAAGGGCCATTTAATAAAAAACACTACTCCGGTCGCATTAACTAGAAGCGCCGCTATCAGTCCTATCGCAGCTTTAAAAAACTGCTTTAACGTCATTTCTCCCACTAATTTAAATTCATAGGAGGATATTTGCTGAGGAATCGGATGCTGTTCCATCTTCTAATTTTAGCAATTTAAGCCCAAATTTTTTATTTCAATTTTCAACTATAATATGTCATGTCTCGGCTTCTAATCATTGATGGTCATGCCATAATCCACCGCGCCTATTATTCCATGCCTCCGCTGACTTCAAATGGTCAGCCTGTAAATGCTATTTATGGTTTTTATTCAATGCTTTTAGCAGCTCTGGATACTCTCAGCCCCAAGTATTTACTTGTTTGTCTTGATTCTCCCGGCCCTACCTTTAGGAGTCAGGAGTTTATTGGGTATCGCGCCAAGAGGAAAATTCCTGATCAAAGCCTTATAGCCCAACTTCCCTTGCTCAAAAGCTCTCTGGTAGATGCCTCTATTCCCAATTTATCGATGGGTGGTTTTGAAGCCGATGATCTCATTGCTACCGCTACCCAAAAATTATCTCCTAAGGCCAAACTCGATAAAGTTCTAATAGTTACCGGAGACAAGGATTTAATGCAGTTGGTGGATAATAAAACGCATCTGATTATGCCGCTTCGTGGTCTGTCTCAAACACAGGAAATTAACCCTTCTTTCGTTAAGGACAAACTTGGTGTTGTTCCTGGTCAGGTTGTCGATTTGAAAGCTCTGATGGGGGATATGTCTGATAATTATCCCGGGGTAGCCGGCATTGGTCCTAAAACCGCTTCCGATCTCTTGGTTCAGTACCATACCCTTGATAACATATATGCCAATCTTGGCAGTCTCAAGCCGTCTCTGGCTCAAAAACTGGAAGCCGAAAAAGACAATGCTTATCTTTCCCAAAAACTCGCCACCCTTATCAATAACATCCCTCTTGATATTAGGTTAAGAAACTATAGGATTACTAAAAACCAAATCAGAGGATTGGAGTCGATATTTAAGTTTTACAACTTTAAATCCCTCCTTGCCCGTCTTAAAAAAATTTTCCCTAAAGAATTCTATAAATCTAATAGTTCAAATCAAAAGTCTCTTTTTTAACATGCCTGTAAAACCAAAACTAAAAATAGCTCTTGTCCATGATTACCTCAAAGAGTTTGGTGGGGCAGAGTCGGTTCTTGAGGTTCTTTCTGACATCTTCCCTGACGCTCCAATTTATACCACTCTTTACACCCCTAAGTACTTGGGCCCGCATCGATCTCGTTTGGAAAAAAAATGGCAGGGCCGCATTCACCAAAGCTTTTTCCGCCTTATTCCTTTTGCCTCCAGACTCATCAGTCCACTACGGCTTTTTTCTCATCTAGCCTTCAAATCTTTTGATTTTTCCGGCTTTGATCTTATTATTACTTCTGCCACCGGTGCCTATTTTCCCAATTCCTTGAACAAAAAACAAGCTCAACTAATTTGTTATTGTCACACTCCTCCTCGCTATCTTTACGGTCTTCCTACCGCCCGTAATTTTACCCGAAACCGACTGGTCTTTATTTTAATGAAACTGGCCAACCACTTCCTCCGTTTGCTTGATTTTCGTTCTGCCCAAAATGTTGATCAGTTTATTGCCAACTCAAAAACCACCGCTCTTCGTATTCAAAAATTTTATCGTAAACAAGCCCTGATCATTAATCCACCAGTAAAGCTGCCATCTTCACTCGTACCTCGACCTTCTAATACTCCTTCAACAAAACCTTATTATTTAACTGGTGGTCGCTTAGCTCGGGCAAAACGTTACGATGTTGCTATTCAAGCTTGTAACTTGCTTCGTGCCCCTCTTAAAGTATTTGGTCGGGATTTTGCCGGATTTCAGTCAGAACTTGAAGCCCTGGCGGGTCCTACAGTTGAGTTTTTGGGTGAAGTTACTGACCAACAAAAAGCTGATCTTTACCGGAACGCCAAAGCCTTTATTTTTTGCTCCGACAATGAAGATTTCGGCATTATCCCCGTTGAGTCCATGGCATATGGTTGCCCCGTTGTTGCTTACAAAAGTGGGGGAGTTGCTGAAACTGTTATCGACGGTCGAACCGGCATATTCTTTAATCAGTTATCTTCAGCGTCGTGTGCTGAAGCTATAAAACGCCTAAATCATACAGAAATTTCTCCCCAGAACTGCTTTTCCCGCGCTGCTCTTTTTTCCACTAAGTTTTTTAGTCAGCAGATTTCCGATCTTGTTAATAACTCAATTAAACAGTATCCTCAACCCCAAAAAACCATATGATCCAATCTTACTGTGGTCTCACCTGTTCTGATTGTTCTTATAAAGATAAAACTGGCTGCCCAGGATGCCTTGCTAGTCGCGGTCAGCCTTTTCACGGAGCATGCCGTGTTGCCCTTTGTTGTATCAGTCGTAATCTGCCTCACTGCGGCTTTTGTCCTGACTTTCCCTGTCAACTCCTAAAATCGTTTGCTTTTGATAAAGAGCATGGGGATAATGGGCAGCGGCTTGATACCTTAAAGTCCTGGTCAAAGAAAAACTCTTAACTCAAACGATGTTTATAGGTATCTTCACTGCTTGGTCGCGGCCATTTTTAGCTTTTGCGATGTAGTAGCTAGTGCTTTAACACATCAAATCTTGCCTTAGAACACCTGCATAGGTATAATTACTAAATATAATCCCATCCTTTCCATGTATACCTTTGACGATCGTAAAAAAGACTATCAGCGCGCTTACCAGCAGTATGGTAACAACCCCAAGTCCCTCCAGTGGACAAGTCGGCATTCCATGGATGTTCGTTTTGTTCAGATGATCGACTCTCTTGATTTTAAAAACAAATCTGTGCTTGATGTAGGATCAGGCCTGGGCAGTTTTGTTGATGTCATAAAAAGCCAAACTGAAAAATTTTCCTATCTCGGAGTTGATATTGTTCCTGAATTTATTTCTCAAGCACAAAAAAATTATCCTAATTATCGATTCCTTGAATTAAATTATTTTGAAAACCCTCTCGATACTGTCTTTGATGTTGTTGTTGCTTCAGGCTGTCTTAATTACAACCAGGGTGTTAACACCCTGACTTATCGTCAGCAATATATTAAAACTATGTTTGATCATACTTCATACGCCCTGGCTTTTAATATGGCAGGCTACCATCCTCAGCCAAACAACAGCAAATATTCCAGGGTCTACTACGTTGATTCTTGCGATATCTTCAATTATTGTCTTAACTTGACTTCCAATATTATTTTCAAGCAACACTATGATCCGCTCGACTTTACCCTCATTCTTTTTAAATAACTGCTTATCCCTGCATTACCTGTTCTCCTATCCATCTTTCTGCATCCAAAGCAGCCTTGGCCCCTTCTCCGGCGGCTACCACCGCTTGTCGATATATGGAATCAGCACAGTCGCCCGCAGCAAATATCCCGGCTCTACTGGACATTGTTCTAAACCGCCTGTCTTCACCGGTAATAATGTGTCCGGTTTCTGTTAAATCCACCAATTCCTTCACAAAATCTGTTGCCGGTAGATGCCCTATGGCCACAAACATACCATCCATTGGTACTTCCTTTATCTTTCCGCTTATGTTGTTCTCAACCCTTATCCTCTCCAGCTTTTCTTGCCCGATTAATTCTTTTACTTCAGTATTCCACCATATTTCAATTTTTGGATTGTTTTCCACTCTTTTTCTTTCTATGGCACTGGCCCTTAACTGGTCTCTTCGGTGTATTAAATAAACTTTCTTGGCAAATTTTGTTAAGAAACTGGCCTCTTCCACTGCTGCGTTTCCACCACCCACCACCGCCACTCGCTTATCCCGGAAAAAAGCTCCATCGCAGGTAGCACATCCGCTAATCCCTCGCCCAATTAACCTGTCTTCATTCTCTATTCCCAGCCACCTTGCCTTGGCTCCTGTTGCCACAATCACTGCTCTTGATCTTAATTCCCGTCCGTCTTTTAATTTAGTGACAAACTCTTTTCCTTCCTTTCTCACCTCATCAACCAAACCGTTGGTAAACTCCACCCCAAGTCTTTTTGCTTGCTCTTGCATGTCCATCATAAGTTTCACCCCACCAATACCATTCACAAAGCCGGGAAAGTTTTCCACTACTGTTGTTATCGTAAGCTGCCCTCCTGGCTGGTATCCGGCTACCACTATGGTTTTTATGTCAGCCCTGGCATTGTATATAGACGCTGTTAGTCCTGCTGGACCGGATCCGATAATAACTGTGTCATATATTATTTTGCTTTGCATAGTCCAATTATCTCACTTTAAAAGTCTTTTCCAAATCATATATCATTAATCATACAAAAAATCCTATGACCCGCGAAACCAGAGAAATAATTCGTTTCATTCTAAAATTGGTTTGCCATAAAAATAGCTTTTTCTTTTGGGTTCTTATTCGCTTCATTTCTGCTCTTTTCCCCATGCTCTCGATCTATCTTTACTCCCGGGTAATAAAATATCTCGAAACTGGCGCCAGTCTCGATCAGATTTATCTTTTGATAACTGCCATAATTTCCGTTTTTATCTTCGACAATCTAAGTCGACTCCTTTCTATTCATAGTCTTAATAGCATAATTAGCCAAACTGAACTTGGTATTCACCAGTTCATGATTATTGGTCTTAAAACCTACAATAAAAAAATCCGCCATGAAGTTGTTCAGGCCATTCGCAATTTTGGTGAAGCTGTTAGAACCACCCTTGAACTAATTCGCCAACCTGGAATTGATGCCGTTGTTTCTTTTGCCGTTGTTCCCACCATCCTCTTATTTATCGATATTAGGATTTTTATTTTGGAAATTGCCTATATCGTCACTTATTACTTTGTCGATGTCTACACCACAGAAAAATATACCAAACTGAAGGATGTCCAGAATCAAAAAACAGAAGTATATTACGCCAAACTTCAGGATTCTAATCGGATTAAAAAAGAATCTTTGGAGTTTACTAATCATTTTAAGAAACTTTGTCGTTGGGGTTTTGTCGAATGGTTTTCTCTCCAAAATATCGCTGTCAGTTTTTATACCATCATTCTTTTTTACTTAATCCACCAGGTCCAGTCTGACCAAAAACAAATTTCTGACCTTGTCCTTATCATGGGTTATGTCACCTCTACACAAGTCTTTCTAAATAATCTTAGTAGTGTTAAAGACCGTTTGGCTGACACCAAAGTTGCCCTTAGTCGGTTAGCCGATAGCAAATACCTCATGTCGGTTGGCCTTAATGACTTCATGAGATAATTAATTTATGCCTGAATTACCGGAAGTAGAGGTTATACGCCGATTTCTGCTCCACCAAATTGGTTTAAGTTTTACCGATGTCAAGATTCTTAATTCCAAATCTTTTTGGGGAGATCCGCAAAAATTAATAGGCAGGTCTATTATCTCCATTTCACGGATTGGTAAGCATCTCACTCTTCATCTTTCTGATAATCTCGTTTTACTCTTCCATTTCAAAATGACTGGCCAACTGGTGTATCTTCACCAAAGCAAGACTATTCTTGGCCATCCTACACCCAATCTCAATCAAGCGCCTTTGCCTAACAAATCCACCAGGGTTATATTTACTTTCTCTGATGCTTCAAAAATCTTTTTTAACGATCAGCGTAAATTTGGCTGGATCAAACTTCTGACTCAAAGCGATCTTCATCGGGAACAACAGTCCTTGGGATTCGATCTTCTTGATCCAAAGTTTACTCCGAAGTATTTTTATAATCAGCTACAAACATCTACCAGACCCGTAAAAACCGTTTTATTAGATCAAACCAAGTTCGCCGGTATTGGCAATATTTATGCCAATGACGCTCTTTTTCTTTCTCATATTCATCCTCTTACTCCGTCCAATCAAGTCTCCCTTAATGAAGCTAAAAAACTTCACTCAAACATTCTCCTGCTCATTAGGGAATCAATCGACCATGGTGGTTCTACCGCCCGGGACAATAAGTATATTCGCCCCGATGGTTCTTATGGTTCTCACCAATACCACTTTCGGGTCTATCAAAAGGAAAACGAACCTTGTCCTCGTTGCCAAACTCCCATAAAGAGGCAAAAAATTAACGGACGCTCTTCCTTTTTCTGTCCTGTATGCCAAAAACTGTAATAATCAAGCCTTAACCTCGTATTATTAATAAGTTAACAATTTTTCTCTAAATGAAAAAACAAACACTAATGATTCTTACTCTATTGCTGTTGTTTTCCGCTTCTCCAGCCTTAGGTCAGGCTTCAACCCCGGCACCCTCATTAATACCTACAATTAGCCCGGTTCAAACCCGTCAACAGCTCAATGAACAGTACCAGCAGTCGAAAGATGAGTTAAAACAAGAACGTCAGGAGGTTCAAAATGAAATTCGGCAACAGGCTGGAGAGCTTCGTGGCACTATTACTCAGAAACGGGAGGAAATCCAGGAACAAAAGAGGGGAGTCCTTTCGGAATTAAAAGTTAACATTGTCACTAGAATCCATTCCAAAATTAAATCAGATCTGGAAAAGCGTTATCAAAACCTTCAGGAAATTAAGCAAAAGATTCAGTCCCGTATTTCCGAAAAGAAATCCGCAGGGCTGGACATGGCCGGTGTCGAAGCCAAACTCGCTACCCTTGCGACATACGAAGCCACTTACCGCAATCATCTCATTGACTTCGATGCCCTTTTAGATGATGTTTTGGATTCAAACAACCCTATTTCTCTGATCTCCTCACTCAGGCAGTCAGCCAACACTATCAAAGGAGATATAAAACAGATTCGTCAAGTTCAAATAGAAGCTGTTAGGTTAATGGTTAGAGTCCAAGATTAATTGTTAGCTGCCTCCAAAAATGGAGGCAGCCTTGTTGTAATATTTTATGAAACACTTACTGACATTTGCCTTTTTAGCAGTTTCACCTTTTCTATTTGCAGCTTGTTCGAATCCCAATACTAATTCTGGTGCGGCTTCTACCTCCAAAACCGAATCTTTTCAGCCCAACCAGGCTGGTTCATCGGCTCAAACTAACCAGTCTAGTCCGAGTCCGACCAGTTCCCTTGACAAGGTTCAATCCGATGAACAGCTGTTGGATATTTTAGAAAATTTAGAGGAAGACTCTTTTGAAGATGATTTCTCCGAACTGGAAAAACAACTTAGGTAAACCACAGAAGCACTTCAAGCTCAAATTGTTTCAACACTAAAAACGCGGCGATGCTTGCCGCCATTATTAGTAGTCCTGTTAACAGGCTAACTTTTTTCAACCCCCTTTTATAGTTTTCACCGGTTCTAGTCGTTGCTCCAATTAAACTGGCAACTAATAAGCCGATTCCCAACATCCACCAATAGGGAAGTCCGGACCAAAAAATTACCCGTCCCACCTCGCCATATTCCCAAAGCTCCATTGGGTTTTTTAATAATGTTGTGTACACAACTCCGTTTAGTATTATTCCTAATGCTAGGATTGACACTGTCAACAATCCATATATACTTGATCTTTCCACATCAAATTTCCACCTTGCTTTCATTTTAATCTGACCGCTTTTAATTTTTTTTAATACCGTATGTTTAATTTTTGTCATCATTCTAGTTTATTTTTTAACATTATTTTAGCTCTATGAAGAAGAACTCCGATATTACTTGTCGTTTTATGAAGAATATCCGACATTTCTTCATAGCTTTTATTTTCAAAGTAATAGAGCCAAATTACTTCTCTATATTTTTGTTCTAAGTCTAAAACTGACTTGCGTACCCTCCTTCTTTCCTCTTTTTCAATTTCCAAATCCTCGATCAAGCTGCCTTCTTCTGCCCAAAATTCTTCTTTTTCCAAAACATCTCCCCACCTCCTTCTTTTACTGGCTCTAATATAGTCTACCGCCTTATTGTGGGCTATTCGATAAATCCACGTTGAAAACTTCTTTCTGCAATCAAAGCTTTGAATTTTTTCATAACTATTGATAAATACTTCTTCCAATAATTCCTCCGCCTCTTCATCATTCCTATTTATCAATCGGACAATATATACAAAAAGTTGCTTCTCGTATCGCTCCATTATTGTTTTGTAGTCTGCAATGTTCCCTTTCTGGATCTTTGATACAATTTTTTCATCCGTCATTGCCTAAATTATATGACACCTATTCCCAAAGTGTTACAAATGTAGTAATATCAACCTTATGAAATGCGATTGTCATTGCACTGCTAAATGCAAACTTCTTGGAACCTTAGAACAACAAATTATGGATATTCTCTGGGAATCGCCAAATCCTCTTAAACCTTCTGAGGTTCGTCGCAAATTGGAAAAACACTATGCTTATACTACCGTCATGACTGTCCTAAAAAGGATGACCGACAAGGATATTCTCAAGCGCCAACCCAAAGGAAAAGTCTATTTTTATTGTCCAAAAATTGACAAGGTCGCCTTTGCCACTGAATGTTTGGATGATTTATACAGTCGCCTGTTCCATTCTTATGGGCAACTGGCCGTTACCCGCTTTTTGGCAAGTGCCCAAAAATCAAATATTAATATAAAAATTAAATAATATGTTTCTCGCAAAACCCGTCCTTGCCCAATGCCCTGTTTGTATCGTTACTGTCGGTGGCGGTATGTTCCTGGCTCAAAAACTTGGTATTGATGATTTGCTGATAGCCATTTGGATATCGGCCTTCAACACCGCCGTCGCTTACTGGTTGGCTCCCAAATTTAAGATTAAACTTCTTAGTTATCCTCTCATCCTTTCTTTTCTTTTTTATGTTTTTACCTTATTCTACTTTGCCGCCACCGATCAGCTTGGTATGGCTCTTGATCTTCCTTTTGGTATTCACAAGACCACCCTCGGTCTTACTCTTGGATTCTTTTCTGTGGCCCTAGCAGCTTATATTGACCGCTATATTCGCTACAAAAATAAGGGAAAAGTCCTATTTTACTACCAAAAAGTTATTATCCCCGTCTTTATTCTTCTTGCCGCCACTTTCGCATCAAAATTAGTTTTTAATCTATAAATAATGATAGAAGATAAAAATATCCAACAATTCCTAAACAAAGTTAAAAAGATGGAAAAAGGCGAAAAACTCGACTTGTCTTCAGATGAAGATTTGTCCATTGCCATCATGAATCTGATTTCCATCGAGGAACACCTTTTCTTCACTGGGAATAAAACCGGCAAAACTAGCTATTTTCAAATTCTAAATCAAACCCGGGAAATGAGAAAAGAACTTTTGAAGAAAATTATCAAGGACTACGAAGGTGAGCTTTGGTGTCTAAGTAAACACCTGCTGGCAGCTTCAATGCGTTTATTTGAAGTTGGTACCAAGGCTCAAACCAAAGGCGAACATAAAGAGGCTCAGGATCTCTTCAAAAAATCATATGACCTTTATAATCTTTTTTGGGGTCTGAATTTAGGCTTGGTCGAGAGGGGGAAAATGACCGACATTAATCCGGATCAAGACGAGGGGCAAACAGCTTCGGTCAACTATTCTAAAAATGATTTTTTAGGCAAGGTTTCCGGTGTCATAAGTAAAATCCTAGATTGCTGTCGCGAATAACTAAAGATCCATTAACTTCAATCCTGTTTCTTCATCATACTTTTTGCTTATACTTGTCTCTGTATTTTCAAACAGTATCTCACAAGCTGCAGCTACCCTGGCTTCAACCAAGTGCCCCCCAATCATTTCACCGCTTGGTCTGCCCAAGGCTGAATGAAGGTGAATGATTAAACCAGTTTTGTCTTCATCCAAAAAGACGTTGCCGTTTAAAGATATAAGCTCCAATGCCTCCTCTAATACAAAAGGGGTGTATTTCTTTGCATCTACACGATAATGTGCCAATTCTGCTCTGTCTACCGCCCCCACACCGCTGACGATACCATTTTGAATCTTTTCGCCTTCACAAAACCGCTTCAGACTTTCAACAATTTTTTCACCCTTCTTGATTTTTATTATATATTTATTGTCTGTTTTTACGTAATTCATATCTTATTTTAAGTTTTTAGACTCAATACTTCAACTTATAAACAACCAGACTTATATCTGTCGGAAATTCTCTTTGCTCTGTTATTTCAAAATTATGATCAAGATAATTTCTAATGTCTTTTTCGTACCCTTGGTCGTAAGATAGTACCAGATACATTTTTTTATACTTTTCCCGGAATTTGCTCATCATGCCCGCCAGGTCATCATCTTTATACTCTGGAATATTGCTGTTTTCCAGATACCTATTCCATTCAGGAATGGTTACCAGCCTGGCTTGGCCTTCGTAATTATATTCTATTGGATAAATTGTGAAAGGAGCACTTATCGCCACCACATCACTTGGCTCAACGCTTTCTGACAAGTATGATGATAGTTCTCGATAGGATTCTTTGACTGGTGTTTTGTTTGAAAAATATTGATACATAGTCATACCCACCATTAACGCAATAACCAGCTCTGCCAAAATTAACGAGACTCTTCGTTGGTAGTTTCCTATAGTCCACGCTAACAGGAAGAACAATGTGGGTGTTACCAGTATCAGATATCTTGATAGAAAAATTGGTTGTATGTAAGAAATTACAAACACCAACAGCACTGGTAAAAAGGTTACCAGGAAAAAGTAATCAATATTTCTTGTTTTCTTCTTATTTTTTTCCGTAAATATTAAAAACAACAATGCTGTTGACAATGGCCACAGGGAGATAAATAAATTTTGGACCTCTTCTTCCTGGAAACCAAATAAAAAATTCGTAAAAGTCTGAACGATACTATAACTACTGGGTGTTGTCAGAAGTGGCCTCATTCCTTCTCCCAAGCCGGATTTCACCATAAAATAAACCCAAGGTACGAATAGTGAAAAACTAAGACCACTAATCCCCAGCCATGTCAGTTTAAACTTCTTGCTCAAACCCACACCATTTTCCTTCGTCAAATTATGGAAAAACACATATAATGCCTGGCTCACCAATACAAAAATAAAAAAATAATGGGTATATAGTCCCGTCAGTGTTCCAATAAAATAACCCAATTTACCATGTTTTCCCCTACTTCTTATCAGTCTTAAAAAGAATAATTGATTAACCGACACTGACAAGGAAAACAAAGTATACATCCTCGCTTCTCCGCTATACCAAACAATAAAAGGGGAGAATGAAAATAATGTTACGGTCAATACTGCCACCCATCGGTCGCTTGACTCTCTGGCTAATCTGTACAAAAACGGAATGGTTAACACATAAAAAAATAATGAAAGCATTCGGGCAACAAGTATGTCGTTGCCAAAAACCTGCATTACAAGGTGCAGCAATAAGCCGTAAAGTGGTACGTGTACATCGTTGGCTGTCAGCTGTAAAAGTTCCTTTACTGATTTACTCGAAGTCCAAATGGATTGGGCTTCGTCTAGTCTAATGGATTGCGACCTTATTAAAAAAAAACTGATGGCTATCGATATTGCTGCTACCCAGGCTATTACAACTCCGCTTCCCTTATTCCTATTCACACTCCCTCCTTAAAGTAAATCGCTTTAGTTTTTTTCTTTACAGATGGCTTTAGCTGCTTATCCCTAAACCTACTTGTCAGTCTTTCCCACTTATATGCCGCTTTGATGTAGGGCAAAAACATAAATGTGTTAAATCCTCCCCAAGCCAAGTTTGTGGCCACACTGGAATTAATTCCCTCTCTGCCAATTGCCACTACTGCTCCGGCTATTGTTAACAAAATATAGAAAATATGAGGATAAGCTAAATACAAAAAATTTCCTTCTTGTTGTTGTTTGGGTGTTACCGAAAACCCCATCTTTTGTTTAAAAATTATCGATTTTAGTGCTTTTAATTGGAGTACCCAACTCGATTGGGAAAATGACATGGCTCGGTAGGTCAGTCTTCCTTCTGATGCCAAATTTAGCGTATATAAATTCAAGAACATGAATGGTAAGAAAAACAAAGCGAAGGATGTTGAAGTTGCCCCAACTGGCCTTAATCCAAAGAATAAAAACAGTAAAGGCATTACTATGTCAATAAGAACTATGACACCATTAAAATAATACAAGGCCGAATTTAAATATTGGAATTTTTGCCCCCAAGACAATCCCTTCATGAAAAGAGGATTATTGACAAAAAGGGATTCTAACGAGCCTCTTGCCCACCTTAATTGTTGTTTATAGTAGGCCAGCATATCTTCTGGGGCCAATCCCTTACACAATACCTCTCTGGTGTATCTCGATTTCCAACCTCGCTTGTGAATCTGCATTGAAGTCACAAAATCCTCGGCGATATTGTCTTCCTGTAGCCCACCTACTTCTTCAAAAGCCCTTCTCCTTATAAGAAAGTTGGTCCCGCACACAAAAGCAGCATTGCTTTTGTCCTTGCCTTCCATAATACTTCCAAAAAAAAATTCTTGTTGTTCCCATGAGCCTTTACTGATTTCATTGGCAGCGTAGTTTTTGTAGTATTGAGGGCTTTGAACAAATCCTACACCCTTGTCTCGGAAATAGGGGACGAGTTTCCTTAAAAATATTTTCACCGGTACCATGTCGGCGTCTAGGACTGCAACTAGTTCTCCTTCTGTCAGCTTTAGTCCGTTATTCACATTTCCAGCCTTAGCTCCGCCCGGAATTGTTCTGGTTATGCAATACACCCCTTCTTCTCTTGCCATTTCTTCAATTTCTCGCCAATTTTCCTTATTGGCAACTTTGCCGTCATTTAATATGTATACTTTGTGCTTTTCATAAAGCTGGTCTCTGGCACCCCTTACTGTTTTTCGGACCACCTCCACCGGTTCTCCGCAAACAGTGATAAAGATATCAACGCTAGGACTAAAATCTATCTGATATTTCACAAAATTTTCTTTTTTCCCGGGCCATATGGTAAACCAAAATCCCCAGGCCATTAGTAGGTGATATGCCTCTCCGAAAAGAAGCATGTAAAACAATACATTGTTAAGCCTGTTACCTGGCAGGAACCACCAGGAAAAATAAAAAAGGGATATCAAAAAACTGAAAATTAGCACACCTCTTTTTACTCTCTCTGACGGAAGTATTATTGTCTTGTTCCTTGTTTTCATAATTAACTGAATTCCACTAAATAATCGGAGTACAAAGCTGCTCCAAACCATAACCAATTTTGGTCATAATAGGGCAATTCGTCTTTAAAACTGTTTTCGTCGTTTGAGTATAGTCTCAATATTTTTTCCTCATAAATCTTGTCTGCAAGAATAGGGTTATCAATCAAAAAGTAAGCCAAGGCAGTCGCATACATTGTTGGACTTTCGTTATGGTTTAGAGGTTGCCCGTCGTGGGAATAAGAGCTGGCTAGTTTTTGATTGGCCTTATAGTAATTACCCAATCTTTCAAAAGACTCATTTAGATATTTTTCGGCTCTTTTTTCATCGTTCCACACATAGTCCAGGGCAACCCTAAACGGTACTCTCATTGCGTCATATGAATAGTGACTCATAAGTCCATAATTTGTGCTTGGTTTTATACTGCCGTCTTCTCTGTTGATGCTAAACCAGTCCGGAGGCAAACCAACTGCCGATTCCTTGTCAAGCGGATCTTTCCCCACCTGGCTCAATACATCATAAGCAGGATCGATTAAACTTGACCAATCGTTTTCTTCGTCTATTTCATTAAAGATTCTCCATGCATAAGGGCTAAAATAAGAAGGATTGATAACTATTTCACTAGTACTTCTCGCCCAGTTACCGGCTATCAAATATCTTTCACCCAAAATCACATCTGTATTAAATTCCCACAAATCCTTTAATATTTTTTTTGCCTCTTCTTGGTACTCGTTGCCTCCCCAGCGTCTCTTTGCCAATACTAATGCTAGGGCGATATCTGTCTCGGCGTCGCTGGCACTATTCTCACCACCATCCTCCAAGAAACCATATTCGCCATCTTCACTTAAACCCCATTTCCACCCCAAAAGGTTATCCCCAGGCCTTTTCATGTTCTCTCTAGTCCACTTCCACACCTTGTCAAAAGTTTCCTTATCATCGACAAAAACTGATCTAAGCATCGCATAGCTCTGTCCTTCGGAGGTAGTTATGTTGTTCTGGAAGAAATCAATTACTCTACCATCCTCATTAATATACTTTTCCTTATATCTTTCCCACGAAGAAACCAACAATGTGTATGAAGAAAAAGGTCTGCTTTTATTGGAAAAATTATTATTTACGTACCAGACACTTAAGACAATTATTATTCCGGCAACCAGGAATAAACCGCCAATATACTTTTTGATCATAGCATTCTGTTTATTAACTTAAATAGTTCTGATCGGGTTAAAGTGCTCAGCAATTCAGCCATTCTCTCTTTTATCACCATCAACGCTTCGGGCTCCAGGAAAATTGTCCCGATAACCATCAAACTAGTACCTATCAGGTTAAAAAGCTTCGTTTCTGAACTATTAAAACTATTATCTTCATATAATTCTCCTTCGCTCTCTTTTCTCAGCATTTCAAGTGGTGCCTGAATTAATCTGCCTAAACTACTCCTCCTCTGAGTTTCAATTTCGACCACGCTTTTATTCTGCGTACTAGCCACTTCTTCTTTTACTGTCTCTTGATTTTCGCTCTCTTCCGGCTCTTTGTTTTTTGCTTCCTCCGCAACACTGTCTTCCTCTTTGTTTTCACTTTTTTCTACAGTTTTTGCTTCGTCGTTTGGATCATTCTTTGGCGGCTCCTCATCGTCTGCTACTCCGCCGATTCCTCCTGTTGGAGACGCTCCCTGGCCTTGTGTAGGTAAAATACTCGGACTTAGAGCCGGTGTGGGTGTTGTACTCTCCGTGGGTTTTGGTGTCAAATTGGGGCTGGTTGTCGGAGTTTTGCTTGGGCTTGGTGACTGTCCTTCTGTTGGCCCGCTCGGTTCAGGTTCCTCTATTGTTGGGGACGGGTCTTCTGCTGGGACTGTTGGGTTAACACCAATCTCTTCTTGGATTTCTTCAACTGTCTCCTTAAAATTATCAATTGCTTCCTTGGCTGCCTGTGCTTTTGCCATTCTTACATTTGTCAAAAACATAGTCAGCCAAACTAAGGCAAAAAAATGTTTCATAAAAAATTCCACCTTAATCTATAAGTACTTTCTTACTGCCAATCATACATACCCAACATGTATGGATAACAAAAATCTTGTAAGAATAAGGTAAACCAAGCTATGATTTGCTTATCAAAGGAATATTATCTTTGCAATCCCTCAGTTAATTTTGGAAATCACCTTTTTTGTTAACATTCCCCAATCCTGATATTGACTCTTCGACTCTTGGGTTTCCCCAGTAATCAACGCTACCTGCGCCACTGATTCGCACTTCTAAAAGATCGCTAACAGCCGCCTCAGCTTTCCCTGCTCCGCTTATTATCACTTCAGCCTCCCTTGTTTCCAAGTTTTTTCCTTGATACTCACCCAATCCGGATATACTTACCTTTAACTTTTCCACTTCTCCCACCAGATTCACCAGCCCCGCCCCACTCATTTTTACTTCTACCGTGGGACTGTTTATTTTTGCTTCAAATCTGGCAGCTCCATTATTTATTATTTCTATCTGGTTACTTCTTAGTTCTTCACTCCTAATGCTGGCTGCTCCGTTGATTGTAATCCGGTTTAAACTTCTAGTACCTAGCCTGTACTTAGGACTATTAAAACCGGCAGTCCACCAATCCTCCTGTCTAATTTTCAGCACTCCGTCCTCAACTTTTGTTAATATGTTTTGGATATCCCTTTCTCTTGCCTCAATAACAATAAACTCCTCTTCACTGTTGACGATTTCCATCTCACCGCTTCCCCAAATCTCAAAACTAGAAAAATTCTCTAAGTTTCTCCTTTCTCCCACTCTTGTTATTCCCCAATCCTTTTCTTCGGTTTCGATTCTTGTGTCAAAATTTCGTCCCTCAAACCTTGTTGCCGTCAGGGGTATTAAGGCCAGTATTGCAAGTGTTACGATCCAAATCCCGTTTAATTTTTTAAATAACATCAATATTCCGGCACCTATAAGAAGGGCTGGCCACAACACCAATCTCCGTAGTTCCGTGTTCACAATTCCTATTCTCTCAAGAACTAGGAGTAGTCCGGCCGTCAACAACACTACTCCTGCAACTTTTTGGAAACTATTCTTGCCTTCCATTATTTAAGAATTAAATACACCCCCACAAAAACCATCAATAGGGGCCAAAATATGTCCCACCTCCAAAAACCGGGGAAAATTTGGTTAAACAGAGATGTTGCTCCGACAAGTATGATTATTAGACCAAACAAGCTTCTTCTTTCTAGCCCACCTCCCTGACTGGTCTTCTCTTTGTTTTCACTCTTTTTTAGCCTTAATTTATCTGTCTTATTTGTCTCTTCGCTGGGTAGCACTAAAGCAGCTATAAGATAAAGCCATAATACTATTCCTCCTGAACTTATGGTTAGGATTATCAGTATTAATCTGACCACAGTTGGATCTATCTGATAATACTCTCCCAAGCCCGAAGCTACACCAAAAACAATTCTATTATCAAGGGATCTGTATAATCTTTTTTCCATAACCACATTCTACACTAAATTTCTGCAATTTCTTTTAGTTTTGCCATGTCCTCGACAAATACCTGTCTATTCTTGTTAATTAGGTAGCCTTCTTTTTCAAGCTTTATCATCTGTAGCGTTACTGTTTCCCTGGTTAGTCCTGTCAGGCTAGCGATTAATCTGTGTGTAATCCTGAATTTGATCTGGGTGGTATCGTCACTTTCTTCTCCAAACCTCTTAGCCAGATAATAGATCAACCCTGCCACCTTCCCGTATGCATCCCCGGAAATTAAAAGTTCGATATTTTTTGTCAAATCTACAAACTCACATAGTATTGTTTCCAAAAGCGCCCTGCTCAATGCTTCATCGTTTTTAATATAATCCAGGGTTTCCCTAACTGGCGCTATCCACAGTTCCACTGGTGATATTGCTTCAAAGTAATGCCTGTTGCCGCAATTTGTAATTGCGTTAATCAGTGAAAAATAAAAAATTGGTTTAAACAATTGCAGCGCAATTTCTCTCTCTTCCTTAGATACCCGAAACGCTTTAATATAGCCGCTTTTAACAAAAATTATTCCCGGAAAATTCTCTTCCGGACGCAAAATTATTTCTCCTTTGCGGTACTTCACCAGCTGGTATTTTTCAAAAAAACTCAACAGTTTTTTCTTGTTCTCTTCGTCCATATTCAAAAATTTTTTTATTTGCTTTTTTGGCACAGGTTCTGATTATAAATTAACGCCCATGCTTTTAAAAGCCCGGAAACAAATCTATTCCTACAATAATAACTCAAAACGGGTCAAATATTTATTAATTTACCGTAAGAATAATGTAAAATTTATAACAATTTCAACTCATCCATCCACCCTTTGATAATTTCGAAGCTATCCTCCCAAAACCTTCTTTCAGTCATATCCACTCCTATATCTCTTAATATCTCCTGTGGATCTTTCGATCCTCCTGCTTCCAAAATATTTTCAATCTTTACCACAAATCCACGGCCCTCATTTTTGTATCTAGCGTAAAGTGAAAACGACAGCAACTCTCCAAAGTTATAAGCATAGCAGTAAAAAGGGGAGCTAACGATATGTGGTATATAAGCCCATTCGTTTTTAAAAATCGAATCTACCTCTACTGATTCTTCAAACTGTTCTTCTAAAGTCTCCAGCCAAACTTGAGACAATTCATCTGCTGTTATACCTTTTGGAATCATTTCATGAGCTTTCTTTTCAAAAATTACAAAATAATTTTGTCTTAGAATTGAAGCGTATGAATCAGCCAGTTTCTCGGACAACATAGACTTTTTAATTTTCTTGTCCTTTTCCATTTCATAGAGTCTTTCGAACAAAACCATTTCACCCAAAGTTGACGCCGTCTCCGCCAATGGTAAATTGGCGTGTTGGGTGCTGTAGTGATGGTTATTGGCATACAGGCTATGCACTCCGTGACCCAGTTCGTGGGCCAGTGTTGATATGTCTCTAATTTTACCGGTGTAATTTAACATTACATATGGTGTAATTCTTGGTTCAACGGTTGCACAGAATGCTCCGTTGCTTTTTAGGGGTTTGGGGTGTGAATCTATATGTTTATTCTCGATAATTTCACTGGCTCTATCGGCAAAACCTTTGCTAAATTCTGAGAATGTGCTTATGACCAATTTTTGTGCTTGTTCATAATCATAAACTTTACTTTCACTTAAAAGCGGCGCGTATATATCAAATCTTTTTAGCTTTTCTACTCCCAACTCCCTGGTTTTATATTTGAAATACTCCTGAAATACTCCTCGGTTGTCTCTGCAGACATCCAAAAGTACCTCGACTGCTTTATTAGGAATTCTGTTGCTAAAGTTTCTGGCCTCTATTGGAGTTTTAAACCCCCGTAGTTTGGCTTCGTAACCCCAATCCTTGACAACAGCCTGGTAGATTGAAAAAAACTTATCAATATTACTTTTGTATTTGGCAAGCAAGGTCCTGTAGGCAGCTTCTCTTTCTTCAGGCTTAGGGGAATACACATAAGCCAATAGCTCTGCTTGTGTTTTTAACAGTTTTTTTTCTCCCCCAACTTCCATTTCAAACTCAAATTCGGAATCAATCAGGCTTCTTAAGTCCACCAGGACATTTACTCCGTTTACGTCCTTGTTGGTTATTATGTTCTCTTCCTTCTCTTCCAGATTGTGCTTTGCTGCCAGCCTTGAGTGTTTTAATTCATATTCTAAATCCTCAATCGCCCCAAACAGCCTGTTGGCATTATTATCATCTAATATTTTCTTACCCTCAACCCTCTTCCCTTTAATCCAATGGCTTATTTTCCTTATTCTTTCACTATACTTAATCACCAAGTTATCCACCCGACTTTTCATCTGTTTGGCCTTTTGGTCTTTTTGGTCCACAGCTTCCATTAAATGAGGTCGGTAGCTCAAGCGGGCTAACTTTGACCCCAATTCCTCCCATTTTTCTATAATATGAACAAACTTGTCTTCCGACATTTCCGGGTTTAGTTCTCTAATCCAGTTGTCAATTTCCTCAATTTCCCTTTCCGTCTCCCTATAAAGCTGATCAAAGTTTTCTGCTTTGACAATATCATCTAGGTTCCATTGTTGTTTCATAATCTATTTTAACCTGCCTGTTATACTTATTTCGTATGACAAAAAATATCCCTCAAGCTCTTACTTTTAATGATGTCCTCCTCACTCCGCAACGCTCGTCCGTTAAATCACGAAACGACATTGACCTTTCTACCAACCTTACTCCCAAAATTAAAATTAACTTCCCCGTTATTGCCACTAATATGGACACTGTCACCAATGTCGATATGGCCATAGCCCTTTCCCGTTTTGGTGCCCTCAGTTTTTACCCTCGGTTCTCTACTATTGAAAACCAGGTTGTACAAGTGAAACAGGTCCTTGATGCCGGCTGTCTCACCATTCCCTCCATTGGTATTAAGGACGGAGAGGTCAGTCGCTTCCAGGCTCTCTTTGATATTGGTGTTCGGGTTTTTCTGATTGACGTTGCTCATGGCCATCTTGAAAGTGTACTTAACTTTGCTAGCTACCTCAAAAAACAGTTTAAAGGTATCGAAATTATTGCCGGTGCTATCGCTACCTCCCAAGCGGCCTCTGACTTGATAAAAGCCGGGGCCGATGCTCTTCGGGTTGGGGTCGGTCCTGGTTCAATTTGTACCACGCGGATTCAAACCGGATCTGGGATGCCCCAATTAACCGCAATCATGGAAGTTTTTAGCATTGCCCAAAAGTTTAACACTCCTGTTATTGCTGACGGTGGCATGAAAAATTCAGGCGATATTGTCAAAGCTTTGGCTGCCGGCGCCTCTGCTGTTTCTACCGGCTATCTTCTTGCCGGTACTGCCGAAACCCCGGGTAATATTATTAAAATTAATGGACTTGAATATAAAGCCTACAACGGTTCGACTTCAAAAACTGAAAAAATCAATCAGCTTAAAAAAGATGCTTCAGGCAAGCACTCGGATTATGTTAATTATGTTGAAGGAGTGGAAACTCTGGCTGAATACAAAGGCCCCGTTGCCCAAGTCCTCTCTTGTTTGGACAAAGGAATTCGTTCCGGTCTAAGTTACTCTGGCGCTTTTAACATAAAACAGCTTCACTCCAAAGCCCGTTTTGTTCAGGTCACACCTTCCATCACCTTTGAAAATACCAATAGGGGACTGGAGCTTGTCACCAATGAAACTCCGGTTTCTGATAGGCTTTGTAAATGAAATATTTGATCTTTGATATAGGTGGTGTCCTCCTCACCCAAGGCCGTGTTAACGAAAAAATGGTTGAATTATGCCGCCAGTTAACTCAAAAAGGCTACCGTCTTGGTATTATTTCCAACTATTCATCGGTTCCAAGAGAAATATCTGATCTTGGTCTTTTTTACCCCATTCTCTATTACGGTCAAACCCGTCTTCTTAAGCCCGATTCCCGTTTGTATCAAAAATTTATTGACCTGGCCAATGTGTCCGCGTCTGATTGCTTGCTTATCGATGACTCCCGTGTCAATGTTCACAGAGCCCTCGATTTTGGCATGGACGCTATCTACTTTGTCTCTCAGCCAAAACTTCGGCATGAGCTAATATTAAAATTAGGGACAGGGTTATGATTTCTCCTTCATTTGAATTCGAAAAATCGCTTTTACCCTCCGATGCCCGTTATATTTTGGGTCTTGATGAAGTTGGCCGTGGCCCTTGGGCTGGCCCTGTTACTGTTGGTGCCTTTCTTATTGAGCTAAACTCCTTTAATCCGGAAACATTCCATAATCTAGGTGTCCGCGACAGTAAAATGCTTTCTCCAAGAAATCGTCAGAAAATTTATTCATACTTTCAATCTCAACACTTTACTTACAAGACCTTCTCGTCAAGCTCCAAAGAAATAGATGAACAGGGGATAGGTCAAGTTATTAAAAACCTCTTCAAAAACGCCCTTTCCCAGTTTAGTGGTCGTTTTGACTTTGCCATTATAGACGGCAATCTTCATATTGAATCCTCCAAGTATGTCTCTGTCGTTGGTGCCGACAAATCTTGCTTCTCGGTTGCCTCGGCTTCAATCGTTGCCAAATTCATTCGCGATAAGGAAATGAACATCTTTGACCAAGTCTATCCTCAATATGGCTTCGCTTCTCACAAAGGTTATGGCACCAAGGCTCACCTGGAAGCACTAAAAGCTCATGGTCCCTCTCCCATTCATCGCTTTTCCTACAATCCTATCAAAAATTTACTCAATACCAACAATACTATGAATTCCAGGGCTGTTTATTAATAAGCCTTTCCTCCAGTTCCTTTCTTGCTTCTTCATCCATAACAAACTTTTCTCTTCCAAAGCCCCTCCTTTGGCGGCTGATCTCGTACATAAAGATTGCGGCAGTAACTGATAAATTTAAACTTTGCACCATTCCCTCCATTGGTATACACACTATCGTATCCGCCATTTTTTTGGCAGTATCCGACAAACCCCTGTGTTCGTTCCCAAAACAAATCGCCATCTTTCTTTCGCAAAAACTAGTTTCGTAAATACTCTTAGCCTTCTTATCAATCACTGTTGCTACGATTTTGTACCCGCCCTCTTTTAGCTCATTTAAAGCTTCTCTTGTTGAACTAAAGCTTTTAAAATCAAGCCATTTGTTGGCGCTGCTGGAGGATGATTTTCCCACCTGCCTTGGGTTAAATTTTTCTTCTTGTTCAAAAATAAAGTACACTTTCTGAAACCCCAATGCTTCAGCACTCCTCAAAACTGCTGCAGCATTGTGTGGATCATGGATATCTTCCAAAACAACCACTCCTTCTTGTCGTTTCCTGATCACCTCTTTAATTTTTTTTGTCCTTCGTCCTGGATACATTCCCAATTATACCCAATTCTTGCCTCACCTTTCTTAACACCCCCTTATAATCCACCTTTTCCCAGTCGCTCGTATTTAGCTCGATTACTCTTCCGACCCTTAAACTCTGGGCCTTACCTACCAGAAGCCTTTTTTCTTGCTCTTCATAGCATAAATGGTCGACATGGCCCGGATGCCTTTCTCCCGATTCAGCTCTTTTCTTGAATCTTTCAAATAAAGCACCACCCTCTGCCCAGCATAACACTTCAATTATTTGGCAACCATATCTACCCCCCAAATTCCTCAGCTTCTCACCATCAATTTCAGCTCGAAAATTACTCTCAACAATTACACTGCAACCACATTTGATCAATTCCTCAGCAAGATAATACATTGCTCCATATGAAGCCGCTCCTAATTTCTGTGACCACTCTCTGTCTTTCCAGCCGATTTTGTCAAACATTATCTCTTTTAAGCTATCTTTGTTTATAAAAGGGAAGTTTAACTCTTCTGATAAATATCGACCAAGTGTAGTTTTCCCCGTTCCTGATAAGCCTGAAATAACAATTAGCTTTTTTCTATTCATACTTTATTCTATATAACTTGCTGTTTCCTGAAGAATCAACCAATTCAAAAAAACTACCTTTTTCCAAACATTGTGGGTCATTGCCTCCTCTTGAGAACATATATCTGATCCCTCGTTCCTTGGCCGCCCTTACAAATTCACTTTCTGGCATGGACCAAATTCTATTCAATTGTTCTTCGTATTGTGAGACATCCAAGCCATGAGCTCTAAGCACGCCAGCTCCCGAAAAATATAAATTATTCCCAGTAAAAGCCGCCAAATATGGAGTATATTGATTAATTGAGTCATCGGGATTAAGTATTACTAATTCATCTTCTCCAATTTCTTGCCTCATTTTTCGAAATAATTCCAATTCATTATTCGTAAAAAGCCATGCCTTGTTATTCTTTTCTCTAAATATTTTTATATAATTAACAGCTTGTGAAATTGGTTTAGGTAGCGATACCACTATAAACAAAATAATAATTACTAACTGTCTCTTTCCTTTAAAGTTTTTTAACCACAATGCAGATAATAAGGACAAGCTAACCCCAGCCACCGCATATAAATTAAATATTTCAAAAGCCCCTGAATCCTGAAGGAAAAAAGTTGCCAAGAATATTGCACTCACAAGCGGAATTACCCAAAATATCCAAAACTCTAGACCCGCCTTTTTTTTCAAAATATTTAGACCTAACAATCCCAACATTCTCGATCCGTAGATCACACCAAAAAATGCCACTAGCATTTGAATGTATAGAAGAATTAATCTTGGCTTGTTGTCATGATCTGTAAACACCCTTTCTTGTAAATGCCACATCAATGTACTTGCTTCTCCTTGGGCAAAATAATGTCTTGGCCAAGCCAGGGGAGACCATCTAATTCCTCCGGCTTTGGAATTTGCGGGAAAAAATACAGCTATCGAAAGCAAGCCTGCTGCTACGATTGGTAACAACCTTTTCCATTTCTTCTTTATGCACCAGTAAACAAAAAGACCAGCCAGACCCAAAGCTGCCACTATGCCTACATATACCTTAAAGCCAACCACCACCCCTACCAGCAGTGCCGTTAACCACCCCCATCCGAGATTTTTTCTTTTTAACCATAAAAATACACTCAGTGCTGATCCCAAATAAATCAATTCTGCTAAAGCTCTTGGTGGATTTGTAAACAGTATTGCGCCATTATCGAATGATTTCATTTCAAAAGTCAGTCTTCCCTGCAATAACAAAATGAGTAAATATCCCCAATTCCCAGAAAAATACATTAAAGCTGCCATGACCTTACCACAAATCTTATCTTTGCCAATTTTTCTTGCTAAAACGTAAGAGGCAAGTCCTAACAATACGGCATTTAAAACCGGAAAATACTGGTAAAACAAATTAATTGCCGGGATCTTAAATATCCTGATTAGTTCGGCCAACACCATATCAGACCAATAGTGATAGTTCGCCACCTCGACCCCAACCATACCGGGTTCTCTCGGTGGTATACCCTTTATTAGTGATTCTATTAGTGATAAATGGTAGGACCCATCAATTACGTTAATTCCGAATATCCACAATCCTTCCTTATTTGGTAGCCCACTGCTAAAAACTCCTGCAAGCACAACCACAATTCCTGATGCAATTATAATAAGTAGCCACTTATCTTCTAGCCACGAACGAATCATTTTTTTACCAAATGCAATCTCTTTTTTAAAGTTAACAAGCCACCACAACAAGCCCATAATTAAATATAAGTAAGTTAAGTATCTTGCTTTTAAATACCCAAAAACATATGCCTGCAATCCCCACAAGGCTATCCCAGTAATCAATGTTAAAACACTTGTCGATCTTATATCTGTTTTTTCATTAATCTTTGTCAGTACCCATCTTCCCGGAATGTAAAAAGCTAAGAAAAACACCACGATTGCCCAAATCCAGTATAAGAAAAATAATATCCAATCCATTACTTAATTTATCATTAATTTGCTTTGTGAGACACCGTGTTGACCAACTCGTTCAACCTATTGTTTGACGAACTCATGCAGAAATATCCCATCTCCAAAATTCCATTTTTCCACAAGGTCAGCGTCATTAAAAGTTGCCGCCTCCCACAATTCGTTTGCCACTTCAAGTCCGCTATCTTCTCCCACTAAAAATAATTGATCAACATTCTCGTATTCACTCACTTTTCTCGGAATTCTCCCCTTAATCTCCAAAATATATCTCAATGAATAAAATCTCGTATCACCGGACAACAGGTTTACGATATTAAAATTTTCACCGGCTTGATTTTCAACAATGTTTGCCGCCTTTTCTAGCTTCTTATAATTCCAGCCTTTTGGCATTCCCCACGCTTGGTTTTCCCAAACCACACTATAGACACTCACTCCAATTAATATAGCAATGGCGCTAGAAACAATTACTCTGTTTAATTTATTCAGAATTGCTCCGGTTAACACTAAAATAAATGGCATTAACACTAGAAAATAATGGAAACTTATATTCGTATCGCTCCCTCCTTTAACTATCCACTGGAATATTATTCTGCTGTTGTAAAAATTATTTCTCAATTCAAAAACAATAATTGGCAGATATCCGACACCAGCTCCCACCGCAACCGCAACCAAGTCCTTTAACCCCGTCTTCTTAAAGATTAAGTACCCAAGGTAGCCGCCGACTATTATGCCAACTTGATAGTGGTACTGTAACATTAAACCAAGGACCAATCCGCTGCCCCAAAACCATATCCATTTCTTCGCCTTCTCGCTTTTCGCGGCCAACCAACCAAATACTGGGGTTAACAATAGAAGAAAATTGGGATTCCACAAGAAATTAGAGTATCTTATATGCCAGGTTAAAAAAGTCGCAATAGTAACCGCCATGGCAGCGGCTCTCCTGCCGGCTACAATCTTTGCCCATAAATATAAAAAAACTACTCCGACACCGCTTAAAATCACCATTATTATTGAAGCCCGTATTGGATCCCAAGACGACAGCAGCATCACTCCAATAAGAGAATAGTAGATTGCCGGTCCTTGGAAAAACTGTTTATTGTCCACAACGGGGGAGGCTGTCGGTCCTAGTAAAGTCAACTCCTTATCATCCCATATTTCCTTTGCTCTCAGCAAAAACATTCCCTGATCCATTGAAAAATTTACCCTCTCTTCAATCCTCCATAACCTTAAAAATAAAAATGAAAATATCAATAAACCGACAAAAATATACTTTTTCACTATCCTATTATAAAACCTCTGTATGTCAATCACCTTAAGACTTCCCAGCTCTCGACATCGCCCTCCACTACCTCAAACGCCCGATTTATCTCAATCTCCCTCACTCCCTCAAGTTCACTTAATTTCTCTCTATTTCTGGTTTGTAATTTCTCCTTTAGCCACTCGAATTCATACTCTACTTGCCCCTTGGTTACGGTTGCCTTGTCATCGCAACCCTCACCGATATTCCTCTTATCAAAATTAAAACCTCTCCTTTCTGCTTCTTCCCACACATCTTCTAAATATATATTTATTAGCCCGCCTGGTCTTCGGCATTTAAGAAACCTAACTAGTTGCGGGTGCTTACGATAACCTCTAGTATTCCCCTCCAACACCGATTTTGCTAGTAATGCCTCGCGCCATAATGCCACCAATCCTTTGCTGTCTAAGTACCTTGGACTAAAACTCCAAAGTCTCATTTCATCCTTTGCCTTTTATCGCCAGGCAAGCCATTAGTGTACTTATTGGTACCGCCGTTATCAAGCCAATACTTCCCACAAGAGTTTTTACGATTTCCTCAGCAATAAACTCATAATTAACAATTTCGGAAAAAGGGTGGGGGTTGTTGATAAAAATCAGCAACAAAGGTAAAGAAGCCCCTGCATAGACCAACACCAAGGTGTTTATCATTGAAGCGATATGGTCCTCCCCGACTTTCATGGCTCTTTTATAAAGTTCACTAAATTTAAGTTTTTCGGACGCCGCTGCCAACTGCTCTACTATAGCCGCCTGGGACACCGTTATATCATCTAAAATCCCCAATGCCCCAACCAACATTCCCGCCATCAAAAGCCCTTTCATATTCATCCCCCCGTCCCTTATGGCCAGTAATATCCCAGCCTCCTCGGAAGCGATTCCTGTTAAATTTGCCAAATTAGCAAAAACTGTTGCCAGAACACCGGTAATAAGTAGGGAAATTACGGTTGCCCCAATTGCTACTGATGTCTTTTTGCCGTTTCCGTGAGCCAGATAAAAAGTTATAGGAATTATTCCCAACGATCCAATAATTGTTATTAGTATTGGATCACTGCCCTTTAATATACGTGGCAGGATAAAGTTAAAAATTACCAAAAAAGTAATTGCCATACTGGCTATCGATCTTACGCCTTTTTTCTTTGCCACTACCAAAGTCACCAAGGTAAATATTCCAAATAACAAAATCAGACTGTCTCTTCTGACAAAATCAACAATTGTCAGCATCTCTTCACCATTAAGGTCATTTTGTCTGGCCAACACCACCCTGTCGTTTACCTTATATACATGGTTTAAAGCCATTGGCATGTTGCCCACTTCGACTTCTCTTTTTTCTCCCTTTAATGTTCCTTTCGTGATTTCCAGTTCCAACTTCTGATAAAGTTGCTTTTGGCCGATAACTTCTACTTCCTCTTCCTCCAACACTCTGCTTATTCGTGCCTCCAGGTTTTCCTCTATTCTGAAAGGAATATCTTCCTCCTGGGCCCCAACTCTCCCTGTTACCAGAAAAAGTATGCCAAACGTCAATACTATGACTTTTTTAATCACTTAATCATTATACTAAACTAACCCACGATCAAAAGCTCTTCTTCAGCCCGGGTGACTCCGGTATATAGCCACCTTCGCCACTCGTCGTCGGTCATTTTTGAAAACCTCTCCTCAAAAAGTATCACTCTTTTAGCTTGGCTGCCTTGGGCCTTATGTACGGTTAGGGCATAGCCAAAATCAAATAAGTCTCCAATTTTTGTTAAGTACCTGTTGTTGGTAAAGTTTATCGCTTCTTTGCTGGAAAACTGTTTTCTGTAAATTAAACCTTCGTAGACATCTTCCTCACCGTCCATCATAATTTCTGCCTTGTACCAATCATCATCTTTGGGACTAATATTCATAATTACCCCGAGCATTCCGTTAAAAACCTCTTTTTCGTGATTATTGCGCAAACAAATCACTCGGTCATTTGCTTCAGGTTCTGCCGATCGAAACTCCAGTGCTTGCCTTAAGTAACAATTTAGTCTTACCCTTGTATTATTGTATCCGCATAGAACTAAAGTATTTGCATCGTAACTCGCCAGCCATTCTTCTACTTGCTCTTGGGTATCAACAGTATCCCGCCTGACCTTTTTTATGTTTTCACCAAAAGTAATTGCCGGAATTATTCCTCTTTCCCTAGCTAGTATGGATAGCTTGATAATTGGATTCTCTCTGGCTTGACGGTGAATTTCTTCCAGCCGCAGTACCGGTTTTTCCATCAAATTAAAAAAACCCTTAATCGGTGGTAATTGGCCGTGATCTCCTGCGGCAATTATTGGTTTTCCATAAATCCTCAAGTCTCTCCATATTGAAGCATCTACCATTGACGCCTCGTCAATAATTATTAAATCACACTCTAATACCTCTCTTGTTTTCCAGCCAATTATCTCCTCTTTATCATTAACGATAGGGGAATATATTAGGGAATGAATTGTACCTACGGTATCCTGCTTCATCAGGGCTTTTTGTTCCACTAATTTTCCTCTCAATATTCTTGCCGCTTTGCCGGTATAACTGGCAAAGGCCACTCTTAACTTTTTATTTTTTTTATTAAGGCTTTGTCTCAGTATGGCCAACAACGTGGTCTTTCCTGTTCCGGCATAGCCTCCCAAGGTTATATACTGTTCTTTTTTAGCATCAGAAAACCATTCTTCTAAGGTCACCAGGGCCTTCTTTTGGTCATTTGACAAATCCATTTTCTCATCATACCCGAAACTAACCCAAAATTAAACTTATCCGTTGCGGATATTTACCCCGCCAAACACTGCGGCTCCTTCTATCTTAATTCGTCCCCCGCCTTTTTCCTTGGGTGCTTTTGTATTGTTATTGAATCCTCCGAAAACCCCGGCCCCGGATGTGCTGACGCTCCATCCTTTAGGTACTACCACCTCCATACCTCCGAATACCGCCACTACTTCCATTTCTGCCTCGTCTTCTTTCATATTAGCCTCGCTAAGATCAATTTTCCCTCCCCCAAATATTGCGGCTACCTTTCCGCCTCTGAAATTATCACTTGTTATCTTCTTGTTTACTCCCCAAAAAATAACCGTTTCATCCAGCTCATCTTCTTCACTTACCACTGCCTCATCCCAACTATGTTCTATTGGTTTTCTGGTCAATATTGACACCCCGATAAAGATTAAAAGCAAAGGCCAAAATAAGGCCAACACATTAAAGTCTAAGAAAAAACTTAAACCTAAAACAATAAATATTAAGCCGACAATTAATCTTGGTGTGAAATTCATCTTATTTTTATAACATCTAACCAGTTATACCAAGGGAGAGTTTTAAGCTGCCAATCATCAATCAATAAGGGATTGGTCTCTTCAATTCCAATTATTAATATCGAACTAAAAACAAACACGGCCAGTAACCCCATAAGCAGCCTGGCCAGATGGCTTCTGCCGGCAATTATTTGCATTCCAATAAGTATAAAAGTAACCGGCCAATATTTTCCAATTATTATCCATACTTCCGAAGATACTAAACCCAAATTAGTTAATAAAAATGTTACTCCTAAAAATATCAGAAATATCGCCCCTACTACACTATCACCCTCGTTTCTCCTTTTCTCTTTTATTTTTTCTACTTTTTCTTTCCTTTCTTCTTCCACAAACAAATTATAGACTATTTTTTCATTCTTTTACCAACAAAATAGCCCACTACTACGCCACCCAAACCCACGAACTGTCCCATCTGGTCCAGTCTCAACATATGGCCTTTGCTAATTGCACCGGTGATCACAAAAATAGCTAGATAAATAATTGGCAGGTATAATTTATTCGACATGGTTTATCAAAATAATAACTTCAATCAAGCGATTAAACATCTTACCATACCCCCGTCTTCTGTAAAGAGGTAAGTTAACCTCTCCCTTGCCTACAACGAACGGTTCTTTAAATGATTTCGAAGCTTCGGCACATCGGCAACCCAAATTTTTTCCGGATTATTCAACACTACTGTTCTTCTGTCTACGCCCTCCATGTCTTCAAAAAGTACACGGGCAACAATTAAGTTTCTTATAAACCTTTCAAAATATCTTTTTCTCTCATCTCCTGTTGTTATGCTTAGGATTTCTGCAATTTTATTTGATTGTCTTATCAGTTGGTTAACATTTTTAGGGATTCTGCTGAATAAGTTTTCATGGGTAAAATTATTGCCTCTCAGTACTACGTCAAAATATTGCGGATAACTTATTCTTCCTCCACCGATCAGTCTATCAATCAGTTTGTCAGAAGCTGCTCTTGCCATATTTATTGTCTCAACACTCCCTCCTTCCTGCATTGTCCTCAGCTCTTCTAGACTGCTTACTTGATTTGCCACCGGTATCCCAAAAATATCGTTTACTTCTCTTAATACCTCTCTCGCCCTTGCTTCGTTAATGGCTCCTTTTGTCAAGTATTGATGTATTCTTTTTAGTTCCTGGCGGTAGTAATCCAAAATTTCCATTTTTGGGCCTCCTACAATTCCAATCCCCGATACAAAAACATTTTTCCTGCTTATATCTGCAAAAACACCCTCTCCCTCAAGTAAATGTTTAAGTAAATCCGGGGCATAAGGCCTCTCGATAATTTGCTCGCCTCCCACATTTACAAATGTTCCTCCCGGTTTTTCAACCATCACTATTCTGTATGCGCCTCCCTCTCTAATTGCCTTTGCCGTCTTCTCTTCCATTAGCTCACCCACTTTAAACAAATCTTCTATGGAGTCAGGTGCCATTCCCCTTGTGGCTATAACACCGCTTTCCCTTAGCTCGTCTTCTGATTCCTCCCATGGTATATGGACGAAGTCAACTCTTATACTGCCCACGATATCCAGTCTTTCCTTTTCGATCTCTCCGGCCTCTCTTACCAAATCTGCCAGACGGGTTTTTCCCGCCCCCGGCATTCCGGTTACTATTATCACCTCGGCTTGCCTGTTGTTTTCCTTGCCTTTGCTAGCCGCCACCGCCCTCTTTTCAAACCGCCTTAGTAATGGTCTAAAAAACGCCTTTAAATCCGGAAAGCCGCCGTTTATAAAAAATACTTCTTTATATTCTTCAAATTCGGCAAACAAGTCTTCCTGCCTTCTTTTGAGTTCATTTAATTTGACTCTTTTTTGGCCTTTTTCCTTTGGTTCATATTCAAAGCTGCCTTGCTGTTCAATTCTCCTATTCATTGGTTTTGGGAATGCGGACTTCTACTGTCGTTCCTTGCCTTTCTTTGGATTTAATATTTATTTTTCCGCCATGTTTTCTGACAACATGCCGCACTAAATATAAACCTAGTCCCGTTCCCGTTTTTCTGGCGTTTTCAGCCCGGTAAAATCTTTCGAACACGAAAGGCAAGTCTTTTTCGGGGATACCCACTCCTTTATCTTTTATTATTACCACCGCCTCGTTGCCTTCATTGATGGCACTAACCTTTATTACACTGCCTTTAGGTGAATATTTTCCGGCATTATTCAAAATATTCAAAAATACTTGCATTAATTTATCCCTGTCGCCTTCGACTACGATATCTTTAATTTTATTCTTAAGTTCCACCGGATGCTTTCCATCGCTGATTTCAAAACTATTTATGGCAGCTTCCAACACTGTTGAGATTCTGATTTTTTTCATGTCCAGACTGATCTTCCCTCTTCTGATATTATTCACTTCCAGGAAATCGGACACTAACTTATTTAGCCTCATTTCTTCAGAAAGCAGCCTGTCCATGTTCTCCACAGACGGCATTACCCCGCTCTTTACTTTTTTGGCCATCATTTGGCTATAAGCGAAAATCGAAGTTAGTGGTGTTTTCAGTTCATGTGAAGCAATCGAGACAAACAGATCTCTCTCTTCCAAAGCTCGGTGTATTTCACTGTAAAGTATCGCTTTTCTCAAGGCCAGCATAGCCAACGGCGAAAACAATCTAAGGCTTCTGATATCTTCTTTGGTAAATTCTATGCCTTTCTCTGAAATTACCGATAACACCCCCAGTGTTATCTTGTTATAACTTAAGGGAATGCTCACATCCATCCCTGCTCTGATATCTTTAAACTCCGGATGTATTTTCATTAATTCGCTGTTTTTTAGTATTACTACCTTCTCGCTCTTATAAGCTTTATAGGTCACTCCCTTTTTCCTTGTCTTAACCTCGAATAATATCGGATCTGAAGCATACATTCTTTTCAGCTTACCCTCCGATTCCATAAACAGGGATCCGTATTTAGCTCCCACCAATCCCATTGCTTCCGAAACCACAATCTCAAAAGTCCGTCTTAAGCTCAATGGGTACAAAAACTTCAGCGACGAGTTATATACCTTTTCTAGTGTCATTTTCTCTTCTTAATTATAAATTTCCCTCAAAATAAAATAAAAATTACCTCCGACACTTTACCTTTCACCAAAAGACTCTTTCTGCCGAGTCTTGTGAATACTAAGCGCTCTGCTTAATTATCCAAAATATATTGTAATAATTTTGTAATAAAAAGACATGGATTCTGTAAGAAATTTATAAATATATTTCTTACCCACCCCTTACCTCTTTTCTCCAAAACCAGCAAACTTTATTAATATAATTTAGTAATAACCCGATGGCACTAGGAAATGGCAAGCTCACGATAAAAAACAAAAATATTCACCCTCTTCTCCCTGGTTCTATCTTGGAAAGTCAGCTCCGGTATCAGGATACAATGTCAATCCCCCGCGTCGCTCTTATTCTAGATATCGATAACACCTTCCGAATGCAAGACGGTAGTCTGGAACCTATTTCCCGTTATTTGGCTGCCTCCCTGTATTCGTCACACATACCCTTAATATTCTCCACCGGCCTTCCTTTCTTGCTGGACAGATCAGTTTATAATCCTGTATTTTTGTCAGTATGGGAAAGGATTCAGTCAGGGGACTTACCCTACGCCTCCGCCGTTTATTCTGATGTTGGCACCTCAAGATTTATCTTGCATCAGGATATGTCGGGCAAAAAAAAGTATAAACCGGACAATTTATACAAAAACCATTTAGTTAGTTTAGGCTTCAATCGTCATGCAATCGTAAAACACCTTCAGATTCTGTCGTCGCAGTCATTTTTCCAAAAATACCAGTTTCATTTTCAGGATCCATCCGGCGAGTCAAAGTTTTTGTTGGGCCAAAACTCTCCCTCTGAACCTTTTAAGGTTAGCGCCTATTTTTTTGCCCGCAACCCAAAAGACTCTCTCATCCTGCGCGACAAAATCCGATCCCTTTTTCCCAATCTTCTCGTCTCTACCGGTTTGGAAATAAATTATCAAAGCCTGCATCCTCACGCCACTCCTCAAAAATACTGGCTGGATATTCTGCCTCTTGATAAACATCAGGCATTATATGATCTAAGGCGCTTGTTAAATTTATCCATTGTCATCGCAGCCGGGGACAGCCCAAATGATGAAACCCTTTTAATCCAAGATGAAGATCTACGTGGCCAGCCGGATTTATTAAGTAGCGCTCTTGATCTATCTATTATCGTCGGCGGTGCCCAAAATTTTCTTCTTCAAGCGGCAAAAGACCATCTGTCTCCCATTCCGTCATTATCTCGGATTACTCCCGAATTTTATTCTATCCGTCTTCCTGACGGCCGCCAAAAATTTTATTATCTTGAATCAGGCAACCGCCTCGGCCCACATAGTATTGAATATGCTCTTCGGATATTTTTTGAGCATATCATTAATTGCAACCACCCCTGTTCTTCCGGCTCCCTCGTTTCCCGGCAAATAACTTCAATAAAAAAATTTTACAAAACTGCCAAAATCTACCTGGACTATTCTCATTTCATAAGTCAGTCCTCTTCAGTTCCAAAACAAGCTGCCGCCAAACGACTAATGGGTCAAATTACCAATCCTGAAGAAATTCAATCATCACTGAAAAAGTCCTTAAAGTTTTTGTATTCTTAGGCTTTAATTAGTAACAAGCTCCATCGTAGATACTTTCCGGAAAACCATAAGGATCTATTTTGCTGCACTCAGGAAGCCCATTCCCGTCAAAGGGTACTACCCATTCTCCCTCGACCTTTGCCGCCAAAAACATACCTGCATTGCCCGCCACCTCGTCAGGTAAAAATTTACGCTCCCAAAAGCATAGTCCTCATTTTTTTCGCGAAATGTAACCGTTACCTCCTCAATATTTTTACTATGTTTTTTGGCTAGTGCCTGGGCTATTTGCGCCTTATCTTCTTCGCTGTCGCCACATTCCTCTTCCCATATACGCAGACATTTTTGCTTTGCTTCACACCAAGTGTATCCGGCCGATCCGATACAACCGTGTTCATCTCGGTCTGCACCGACTAGCTCATCTTCTGCTACTGTTGGGGTAATCTCACCGGCCACACTTATCTCTTTTGGTTTTGTTGCCATTTGGTAAGCCACCACTCCGGTTAAAATTAGTATTCCTATCAAAACTATCCCGATAAATATGTTCTTCATATCACAATTATAATCCTACCCCAAAGATCCTTCAAATAATAGAAAATGCGGCAAGATGAAAATTTAAAAAGTGAGGTGGGGGCAGCCTTGAAACGGCTGGCATTCGGGCTGCCCCTCCAACCTTTCATTGTCGTTTTTCAACTATGATTTCCAGACCCGTCGCCTTCTTATCTCCAAAATCTACATCTACGAATTCGGGAACCATAACTAATTCGACACCCTCCAATGCTAGGTACGTTCTGGCGATGGCCACTGCTTTTGTGGCTTGGTTGACTGCTGCCGGTCCCACCGCTAGGAGCTTTGCCTTTCCCACCTCTCGCACTCTCCATGCAATGGCACCTGCTACTTCAGTAGCTTTTGATTTCCCGGCCACCCTAAATGTCTTGGTGTTGTCCTGAAGCATGGCCTTCTCACTTTCTTTACTTTAAAGTACGTACCCAAACTGCCGTTCTCAAAATTTGAAACCGTTAATTTGGGTACGACATTCTTGCCGCTTATCAAAGTGCAGTAACTCAATCCAGCAGCTTTTTGTTGGATTTCGTTAATAAATTATAACAAATATTTATCTCAAAACATGAACTAACAACCTTAACATCCGAGCATTTCGATTATCATTTCTTACAATTTTAATTTGATCGCCTCAGTCCAATTTTTCGCTCTCTCTTCTTCTCCGTCCGCCAAAGGCCCCTCTTTCCCTTTTACGATAAAAAATTCAGGCTCTATCACCATTTCACCACCGGCCCTTTCTAAGCATTTTCCAATTTTTTTGGCTGCATCCCCCGAGTACCAAGCTTTGACTCTAGTATCAAAAGCCGCCACCTTCACTCCTAGCAGGCTATCATCTTTAAGATTGTTCAGGAATTTCTCTATCTTATGCGAAGGTCTCCAGCCCAATATCGGACTTCCCACCACCACCAAATCTGGTTTTTCTGCTTCGATACCACCATTATCGCTCACTCTCTTGGCACATGCTCCATTCCCCAACTCTTTTGCTATCACTTTAGCAATTTTCTCGGTATTGCCGTAATTAGAATCATAAATTACCAGGGCTTTCATTTATGATTCATTATCTCACAAATAAGGCACTTGCCTTTATGTACGCAAATCATATCGCCACAATTTTGACACCTCCACTTCTTTTCTTCCAGAATCATAAACCTTTTCATTCCAACCTCCTCAATTTTTTGCAAATTTTCCAAAAAGCTTACTCCGTATTTAATTTCATACCTTTTATTCAATGCCTTCAGCCTACGGCAGGGGAATCTTCCACACCAGCTTCCACAAAATTCCTTCTCTTTGCTTTTAAGCTCCTCACAATTCCGGATTACACACGCTCCCAGATGGCGCATCCGCGCATTCGGCTGATTTTCCCGGCACCCCAAACATCTGTTCTTTTTCCGTAAATACGCCAAACAAGTTCCGCAATTCATCCCACAAGGTGCAATTAAACCAAAAACTTCCATCAACAGAATTATAGCCCAACTTATCCCTTCTCACACCTTGCCGACCCACACTCGTACTAATTTTTACTCATCCTAATCAAAAACTATCTTCTTCTGCCAACCCCTCGGCCTCTTCCTACTCCTTGGCCATTCTTGTCAGACGGCCCACTCTTAACACAACCACCCAAACCTTTACCTGTCCCAGCACCTTTACCTTGTGGACCAGTTTTGTCTCTATTTGGCATATAACTCCTTTAAAATTTAATGAATATATATTCTCTAATTAAATAATATCTCGTTAGTAATTAAACATCAACAATTCCGGCTTAGTAATAAGTATTATCCCTATTATAAAGATCAAAAACCCCCCAACAATCCCGGAAATACGTGAATATTTACTACTAATCCCGCTCACTTCAAAAGTCTTGACAGCAATAAAAAATATTAGTAAATCATCAAGCATAAAGATCAAAGTATAGAGTATTAAGTAAAAATAATATTTTCCCGTCGCCAAATTAATCGATGAAATTAAATTTGTGTAAATTGCTGGCAGTCCTGCCGAACAAACCAACTCAATTAAGTTAACTGATATTGCTAAGGTTACAATTCCTGTCATTGCCAGGACAAATGACTTTTCTCCCAATATTTTTTAATCCTGTTCATGATACCGACCCTCTGCTCTTGGTTGGTTACCTTGCATCCGCCTCCTGACAGCAAGCCGTTTTTAAGATGGATCAAGCCGCAAATTATTGCCACTATTCCTACCGCAGCTTTTATCCAATAAATATAACCTACAAGTTTGAATAAATTAAACCAAGCCGCTAAAAATAAAAAATACATTATTCCCGAAACCAGGATAAAAGTTGATCCCAGAATATACAGCCTTTTCTTGTCCCTCATATTAATCAACATCGTTATCAGGAAAATCAAAATCCACATTGCACACGGGTTAAATCCATCCACAAAAGCAATCAAGATTGTTGCTGCAGGAAGGGAAACGGTCTTTAAATCAATATTAATGCCAAAGACTTTTAAAAATAAGCCCTTTTTATTCGCTTCGACCCCATCACTTTCTATTTCTCCGTTGAATATAACTTCCGGGATATTCGTTTTTATCTCATAATATTCGTCCAGTTCTTGCACAATCTGCCTACCTGTCGTTGCTTTATTGCCAAAACCAATTACGTAACTATCGCCCATAACCAACAAAGGTACCCCGGCCAATTCAATTCCAAAACGATCAATATCTTCATTGAATTTTTCTGCATTAACCTGGTTTTCGTAAATTTCGTACTCGTTAATTTTCAACTTCCCATCATAGTATTCTTCAATCTCACCCAAAAATTCTTTTTCCTTGGCACAATGGGGACAGCCAACACCATAATAAAAATTTATCCATTTGTCTTCTGCTGTCGCATATACTGGAGACACAAAAACCCCGCCAATTATTACAAATAACAATAATTTCGCTACTATCCTTTTAACCATAATTATTTATTTTTATTTTTTACAATTACAGCTCTTAGCTTTTCTTCAGCCACTTCACCATAAAGTCTTTCAATTTCCTTGCCTTCCTTATCAAGAAAAATAAAACAAGGGTATTCGTTAATATTAAATCTTTTCACGATTTCTTGATTATCGTCAACGTCATAGTATTCAGTTTCTAACCACAACCATTCTTTTTCAATTTTTTCCCACCGTGGTTTCATTATTAAGCATCCGGAGCACCAAACAGCACCAAATTTCATTACTTTCATAATTTTGAATATATATTACTTATCTCCAATCAGTCAACCACTTTCTTCAATATGGTTCCGCGGTACTAAAAAACGGAACCCAAACTCCGAACTTTAGTTTAAATATTTCTCCAGCACCAACCTAAGTTCTTCTTCGCTATAACCTCCTGGATTAAAACGAACCAATGGGAAATTATTACGATTAAATAATTCTTGAACGAATACATCCCGCTCTATCCTTTCTTGTTTTTCGTGGCTCCAGTCATCCAGCTCAATTGCAAAAATAGGGGATTGAGTATTCTTGTTTACCACTAGAAAATCAACCGATTTCTGATTTATTTTTCGCAGATAACCCAGATAATATTTATATACCCTCTGCGGTCTTACCGAAAAGATTTTATCTAATTTCATTTGAGGATAAATATCATACCGCTCACTCAATACTTTTCTCAAATTTTCAAAAAGCAATCTTTCATGTGATGTCATTATCGTTTGCCGCAAATAATAGGGCATATAACCAACTGAAGATCTATTCTGTACATAATCTTTCTTTTTTGGTCTGACATAATAACCATTTTGGTTAATATCTTTAGGTATTACTTTGTATAATGCGAAAACCACTGCAAACAGGATAATCAATTCCATGAAAAGTGTTGAAAAAACACTAACATAGTTTAATATAAAACAAAAACTACAGATTAGAAAATTTCCAATTGGCGGAGGAGGGGGATCTGGAACCTTTCTATCCTTATAACACCCTGTCTTATTCTACTCTCCCTTTGTGTCTAAATGAGACAAATGAGACAGTATAAAAAAGGGTGTCTCAAAATGGTGATACAGAATGAACTATTTTGTTACTCAAACTTAATTTATCGAATCTAGTATATAATTATCCTATAAATATGACGGAAATTGAAATTAGAGGCAAACTTTCTAAAGAGAAATTTGACGAGCTATTTAAGCTACTAACCAGCAATGGAGAGCTTTCCGACCACTATCACCGTCTATCAATCGATTTGTCTCCCGGATTTGATCCGGCTACTAAAACATGGAAAAACAGCAGTGGTACTGATATCAGATTAAAGAAAAGTGATGACAAAGAAAAACTATCGATAAAAATGGGTAGCTTTCATGAAAAAGAAAGAAAAGAGGTTGAAGTCAAACTCCAAGCCGGACAATTTTTATCAGCTTTAGATTTCTTAGAAGCTCTGGGTTACAACTCAGGCATGATCTATTATTGGGAAAGCTGGGAATTTAATTATCAGGGTGTCGAAATAAAATTATCAAAATACACTGACGATTATTTTACTTTTGAAATTGAAGGTAAAGAAAGCTCCGTCGTAGATACAATTGCCAAAGACTTAAGACTGACAACATATAATCAAGAACAATATCGACAAGTGATTGATTGGGAAAACCAAAACATCCACCAATTATATAGCCGAGAGTTAACAGAAAATTTATTAAAAAGTAATTTTTGATGGACAACCAATATATCTCAAATATCATTTCTTGGAATGGTCAAAAGGTAACTTTTACTTGGATTTCTACTGTTGCAATTGAAAAATACCAGCCTATCCGCAACGTAGTTGGTGTTTGTTTAAACGGTAATCAGGAAGTTTTGATTTGCCGGGAAACAAAAGAAGAAGTTTGGAAGTTGCCGGGTGGTCGCCCCGAAAATAATGAAACTCCAATTGAAACATTAGAACGCGAGTTGATGGAAGAAGTTGACATTAAAGTAAACAATATAAAAGCAATTGGAACCCAGCGTGTCGATTTTCCCGATAATCCAAAGCAATCAGAGGGTGACTTGTTTTACCAAGTACGATACTTTTGTAAAATAGAAAAAATACTTCCTCAGACTACTGATCCTGATACTGGAATTCTGTATGAGAGAAAATTTATACCAATTACAGAATTAAATAATTATTTAAAATGGGGAAAAATTGGAGAAGCCATAGTTGCGAAAGTTTTAGAATTTGAAAACAATAAATGAATCAAGCTTTGATTGTTTTAATGGGGTTACCTGGATCGGGAAAATCGTATGTTGCCGAATACATTCATAAAAAATACGGCTTTGTTTTGCTATCAGGCGAAGAGATAACTACACAAATGTTTGGTACCGAAAAAGTATCAGGAAAACAGTACGCGGAAGTCTATAAATCCATTCGCCAAAAAGCCTCGGAGCTGCTGTCACACGGGAATTCAGTAATAATCGATGGAACCAATTTAAAGCATGAGTTTCGTCAACAAATCTATAATGAAGTTAAATGTGATTCAACATTATTAATCTATTTAAAAGTCGATGATGATACGGCTTTAGATCGCATATCAAAAAGAAATAACTCCTGCTCCCCTGAGACGTATAAGAAGTTTAAAAATCAAATTGAAGAACCATTTCCCGAAGAAAACGCTTTTATGATTATATCGGACAGTTATTTGCTAAAAAATGTCGACAATATTTTAGAAGCATGATTACTAGAGACAATGTGAAGTATCATTCCAGCATTGTAACTTCCATTTATTATCCTCATAAGTAAAAATTGATACTCCAGTAGCACTCAGTCTCATGAAATTTTTGAGTCGTAAGGAAATCTCGACAGGATAATTTTCACCAAAAAGCATTAATCCGGCCAATAAAGCCATAAAATTTCCATGCGACACTACCACTACATTTTCGAGGTTAAGATTTTGAAGATATTCTAATGCTTTTAAACCTCTTGCCTTTAGATCTTCAAAGTTTTCTTCATCACTATAATGCCAACTTGGATCGATCAAATACATTTCTCCAATCTTTTTTAAGATCGCTTTAATTTCTTCACTTTCTTTTGATTGCCCGACAACTTCTCTGGGTTTTTTAACTTCAGCAAATAATGGGTTAGTTTGCACATCTTTACTAATTTCTTTAGCAGTTTGAACAGCTCTTAAGTGTGGGCTAGAAATTACCAAATCGATTTTGGTGTTAGTGAATCTTTTACCTAGTTCTTTGGCTTGACTTGCCCCTCTTTCGTTAAGCGGTTCATCATCAGGCTGACTAATCTTTTTCTCCAAAGAATCGGTAGAACCATGACGGACAAAATAGATTTTCATGATATGATCTTAGCATATGGAAAATCACCAAATTACAGTGAGGGCCAGGTTAATTGTCATCAAAAACGGAAAACTACTAGTCCAATACCGCCAGAAACAAAACTATTATCATTACTTTGGTGGTCATCAAGATATTGGGGAAACTATTTTAGAAACTTGTATTCGGGAAACTAAAGAAGAATGTGGTGAAGATGTCAATTTTGAATTTAAAAAGATTTTATATATCCGAGACTTTATCTTGCCGGGTGATCCTGAGCAAAGCCTGGAATTATTCATACTTGGAGACATTAACAAATTTGAAGAACTTGAAGGGTTAAAAGATCCTCAACATCCTGATGGCGACGTTTGGTTAACTTGGCTTGATATCAATAACTTACCTGACAACCTCTACCCCAAACCCATGTCTCAAAAACTTCTTGAGGACTACAAAAATGGATTCACCAATTCGGGCGAATATGTCGGCAAGATGGATAAATAAAAATGAATCAAGAAGTTCTAGATCAATTAAAACAAGAATATAAGGCTCTTTTCGAAAATGTCTGGGAGTTTGGTGGTGGCTATGGGTTCCGTTACCATCATGGTGTTCGTGTTATGAATTATTGTCAAAAAATAGCTAAATTTCCTAGGTTCAAAGATGAAACTATAAATATTGAAGCCTTGTTAATCGCCGCTTTGTTTCATGATATTGGTAAGATCGAAGCTGTTAATGAAAACGGACAACTAGTCTATGGCAATTATGGTGGAATTAGTCACGACGCTCTTGGTGCCAAAATTGCGCCAAAATATTTAGAAAAATATATTAAAGATAAAGAATTAATCGACTTAATTTGTTTAATAATATCCGAGCAAGAAAGTAAGATAACTCCAACTCGAATTGAGTCAAAGATAATTAAAGACGCCGATAGGTTAGATCATTATGGAATTCTTCATTTATGGTGCTCCATAACCCACGCCAATTATCATAAGAAAAATATTGAAGGATTAAAAGAATTCTGGAACGGAGAAGAAGGTAAAAAGAAATATGAAGCCAATTTCTCTAAATTTTATTTTCCTGAGGTCAGGGTTATTGCCGAGAAAAGATTTAAGAATTTAACCAAAGCCACTGAGTTGATGTTTGAGGAGCAAAATGGAGAAGATTTATGAATACAGTTGTTAAAAACATTAAAGATCTTAATTCTTCTGAGAGAAATGAAATTGTCAATTTTTTAATAGGATGTTTCTCAGAAAACCCAGATTACAAAAATTCTGTCTATTCAAACCCCGATTTAGATTCATGTGTTTTGCTCCATCAAGGCAAAGAATTAGTCGGTCATGTAGGGATTACCAGAAGAAAAATTATTCAGAATGACAAGCCTTATGTAATTGCTGGAATTGGCGATGTAGCTATAAAACCCGAATTAAGGCATTCGGGATTGGGCATTCAAATCATGAATGAGTTAAACAAAGTACTTAAATCTCAAGATTACGATGTGGGGATACTATTCTGTCATCCCAAACTACATGATTTTTACGCAAAATCCGGTTGGTATAAAAAAGAAGTTGGAAAAGTATTTGCTGAAAGAAAAGGAGTTTTGGAAGATCAAAGATTAACTTATTTATTACCTTTGAAATTAAATCAGAAAGATAAGTTGATGTGGAATAATGCTGACATCATTATTGGGGAAGGGAGTTGGTAGATTAGTAGTGGCTGGTTTCCAAATCAAAGTTCAGCCAATAGTATAATTTGTGAAGTGATCACTAAAAACTACACTTTCAATTTTGATACCAAGATAGATCAGGAAGATCATCTTAAAAAATTAATCTCCAAAGCCTACCTCAAAAACCAAAAATTTTTTGGTCAAGATGTTTCTGGTGTTCAAATAAACTTCCTCTACACCCATTCCCAGATGGACAAAGCCTGTGGCCAAAAAACACCGGATTGGCTGGTTGGTTATGCCAAAAATAAACAAATATTCATCTTCAGCCCTTCTGTTATTGATCAAGTTTCCAGTCATCCCGCTTCAGATTTTTTGCCCACATTAACCCACGAACTAGCCCATATTTTTAGCAACCAATTACTGAATTTTTATTACCCCATCTGGCTCTACGAAGGCCTTGCTGGCAATATTGCCAAACAGTATAAATTGAGAAAAATTAAAACCCTGACTCCCTTCGCCAAGCTTCACGACCACAAAAACTGGAACCAAAACCCCAACTATCCTCAAAGCTACAGTTTTACTAAATATCTGATTGATTCATTTGGAAAAGAAACAATAATCGATTTTTTAAAACAACTCCCCGAGGCCATAGGCAGGCATCACTATCCAAAAGGTTTTTCTAACTTTTTTGTACAATATTTCAGAATCGATTTTGATGAATTTATTCAACAATGGGCTAGAACACACCGTTAAGCTACTATATCTGTCTATTTAACAAACAATTTATTTAGGAACAAAAACCCCAAATTTACCATATCCTTATTTAGTGTCCTTATTTATCACCGGAAAATCGACTGATTTTTGATTTATTCTTCTCAGATAACCCAAATACCATTATAGTATTAGCCCTGTTTTCAATCTTTTAATCCTGTGATAATTCGTGATCCTCTTATGAATTTCTAGCACATAAAAGTTGGTGAAACCGGATTAATAAATTTCGATTGGGTATTATCTAGTCAGATAAGAAAAGCTATAATCAGTCACAAATTAGTTTAGTATTACCAATTTCTACAATTTTGGTAAATACGGATATTTAAGAAGGGATCATCGAGTGGTGATTCTGTAAGACCTATTGCTTGTAAAATATACCCTGATGGTGATGAAGAAATTTATATTAACAATGAGGCTACTCACGGAATAGAATCAAGGAACTTAACGGTTGACTATCCTTTGCTGGAAACACGCCAAGGTTTAACTAGTGAAATAACAAACAACGTCCACTCCTCAATAGAGATGGAATTATTCCACATTTTGAAAGCGCTCAACCCAAAGTCAAGAAAATTTAAAACTATTATATTTCAGGTATGCCACTTGCAGATACATACTCATCAACCAGACTTGATTCGCTGGTCCCAGATTGACGGCTCTTGAAGTCACATTTAACCAAATTGTACAAGATTATTGTATTGCCCAATGAAATAGCTCGTGGTATATTATTCTCAAAGCGTTTGAGGTGAATTCCAATCACCAAGCTGGCTAGGGTCAAAAACTAGCTCGGGTAGCCCGTGCAGCTAAATAAAGAATTGGTTGAGGTGGCACCTCCTGACACGGCCGCAACCCCTTGAACATGTGTGTGTCGATTAGTATTTATTAAACTCATGCTTGATATTAAATTTATAAGAGAAAATGTTGATATTGTTAAAGAAGGAGTCAGAAATAAGAACTATGACGATAAGGTTATAGACGACGTCTTATTGAAAGATGCAAGTAAAAGAGAACTTCAGGCAAAAGTTGAATCTCTAAAGGCAGAAAAAAATAAGCTTAACCGCGACCAGATAGATCGAGCAAAAGAGATAAAAATAGAATTAAAGGATCTTGAACAGAATCTTAAGCAAGAAGATGACGCATTAATGGAGCTATTAAGTGAAATCCCAAACATCCCCATGAAAGGTGTTCCTGTTGGTAAAGGTGAAGATGGGAATGTAGAAATTAAGAAATGGGGAGAACCAAGAAAATTCGATTTTGAACCGAAAAATCACTTAGATATTGGAAAACAACTCGGTATACTCGATTTTGAAACAGGTGCCAAAGTAACAGGATCTCAGTTTTACTACCTATACGGTGATGGAGCGCTCCTAGAGCTAGCTTTAGTGCAATACGCCTTTAATTTGCTTGCAAAAGAAGGATTTATTCCAGTAATGACTCCAGACCTGGCAAAGTCACGCTATTATCTCGGAACCGGATATTCACCTCGAGGAAAAGAAGCTCAAACTTATAAAATTGAAGATGAAGACTTGGGATTGATTGCTACAGCAGAAGTCACTTTAGCTGGTAAACATGCTGATGAAATCTTGTCTCAAAATGACCTTCCTATCAAATATGTTGGATACTCTCATTGCTTCAGGCGCGAAGCTGGAGCTTACGGAAAATATTCAAAAGGTTTATATAGGGTTCATCAGTTTACTAAGGTTGAAATGTTTATTTATTGTACTTCTGAAGAATCAAATAAGTTCCATGAGTACATCCTTGGTCTTGAGGAAATAATCTATCAAAACCTGGGGTTACCTTATAGGGTGCTAGAGATGTGTACTGGTGATTTAGGAGCAATGGCAACCAGGAAGTTCGATATTGAAGCCTGGATGCCTGGTAGAAATGAATACGGTGAGGTCACTTCCACTTCAAACTGTACAGACTATCAGGCTAGAAATTTGAATATTAAATATAAATCTAAAGACGGTTCAACAAAATATGTTCATATGCTAAATGGGACTGCTATTGCTACATCTAGAACTCCGTTAGCAATATTGGAGAACTATCAAAATCAAGATGGATCTGTAACTATTCCTGAAGTGTTAAGGCCAATTATGGGAAAAGATAAGATCTTTTTACCCAAGACAATTTAAGGCTAATAAATGACTTGTTTTCTGGCCAATTCCAAAGATTTTTCTGCCAAACTTATTCCTTTTTTGAAATTTTCCGGAACTCCTTCTGGAAAAACCTCTTTCTTATGAAGTGGATTTATGAACAAAAGGTGACACGTGTTAACATAACAACTATTTCTATAGAATACTCCGGGTTGCGTACCCCATTGTGTAAAACCAACTTTAGTCGCTATTTTCAATGCTCCAGTATTCGGTTCTCTTACATAAGCTCTTATTGTTGTTCTATTAATTTGATCACAAGCAAACCATATGCTTGCAAGGCTGATTAGGCTAGCTACACCTTTCCCCCACCATTGTTGGTTCCATAATGCCAATCCCTGAGTACATGAACCAATCACGTCAACATCATTTATACTAACGACTCCAATAGGTTCATTCGAATCAGGTGAAGCAATTATCCAAGTATAGTCCTTGTTTGACTTTGACATCTTTTCGTACCATTCTTTTTCAATTTCCTGAGTTGGCGCTCCTAATAGAGTTGTCCAAAGATTAGTCTTAAAGTTTGATAAACCAGCTGAAATGATAGGTATGTCATCCAGCTGGGCTGGCCTCAAACTTAGCTTCAAATCATCATTTTTAATGGAAAAATTCATGCCAAACATGAAATGTATTATACTACAATATTATTTCTAACAATAACCAGATTATGCTCAAAGCAGTCATATTTGATCTTGATGGCACCATTATTACTGAAGATCATATAAAAGATGGCCTGGAATATACCTACCAAAGGAACAGAAAATATCTTCAAAATACTAGTTTCACAGAATTTTTAGACGCAAACGATAGAGCGGTTCAAAGAATTATTGAAATGCGTAAGAATGGGTTAATTGAGCTTAATCAAGTTGGAATCAGAATATGGTTGTCAATATTTAACGAATTAAAGATTCCTTTGAATGCTGAAGCAGTTTACCAGTTGTACAGAGATCTTCAAAACTACATTCTGCACAATATAAAATTGAAACCTGATTTTATTCCATTGATAAAATATCTAAAAAGAAAGTCAGTAAAAATCGGAATTCTTTCCAATGGTTTGTTTGTAGAAAGGTTTGAAAGAGCAAAAAAAGTAAAAATTCTTAAATATTTAGACGTACTCGTATCTTCAGATATGTTTGGCGTAGAAAAACCAGATTCCAAAATATTCCAAAATATTAGCGAATTATTGGATGTTAGTCCTACTATGTCTGTCTATGTTGGCAACGATATTCATCAAGACATAGAAGGGGCTAAGTCGTCAGGCATGATTCCTATATTGTTGACAAATTCAACAGATAATAATCAATTAAAATCCGAATCTTTTCAGATGGTCAACAATTTTTCTGATTTAAAAAAAATATTAGAGAAACTAATACTGTAATTCGTCGTCGTGGATAACAATATTATTACCTTCAAAATAATCCATAAATTCTGCATATAAGTTTGACACTGCGTCTTTTAGTTCATTAACCGAATAGGTTTCTCCTTTAACGAATTTTCGTCCCCATACCTGGAAAGATGGAAAATTTTGTTCTAATTCCAATGAATCCTGTACCCTAGTTAAAGTAGTTTTGTATTGATGTTTATTAATTAACCCTACGAAACTGACCACCTTCCAGAATAAATAATCAGCTAAAGCATACATTTTCACGGTATCGTTCTTTTCGGATGAATTAAAGAATTTGCAAAATGTTTCATAAATATGATTTACAAATTCCTTTTTTAAATAGCGATTAAAGTCCAACATAATCACCTTATTAAAACATTCTTGAAAGTCGCCGATCATGTCTTCGTTACCATATATTACTTTTCCGTCTAGATAAGTTCCTAGTCTTAATGGCCATACGAGGTCAATTTCCTCAATATCTTCATATGCTAAGTTCTTTCCGATCATTATGGTTTGATACTTATGACCGTCGTAAATACCCTCATAAACCTTTTTAAAATTAGGTGTCTTCATGATAACTGTTAGCTCAACATCGGAAAATCTATCGTCTTCATTTCGACTAACAGATCCATATAAGATTACTGATTCG
>JBMNON010000038.1:0-3896 GCA_050943115.1 Patescibacteria group bacterium | reverse complement strand
GACATAAGAAGGAATCTAAGGGTGTGACTGATATCACCAATATTGATTTGAATGACGTCGGAGAGAAGCGAGATGTCGGTCTGGTTGTTTTCCAGCTGGACGCCGAGGAAGCAAACTTCGGGGCGGTTATTGACTATAGTTAGGGTTTGGGAAGCAGAATATCCGGGAGAAATATTGGTGTCGTGGAAAAGGGGCAGCTCGTCAACAATGTCGCAGCCTACTGAGCTGCAATTTACGGTAACATCATTGCCGGCAAAGGCAGGCTGGGAAAAGACAAACAAAAATAAGACAAGTAGTAATTTTTTCATTAGAGACTGAAGAACTGATTGTCCACAATCGGCTTTGACCCTTCATAAATATTTAAATATAAATAAGGGGGCGTACCGAGATCCGGGGTGCAGACAGAGCCAGAGCAAGTACCCAGGAATAAGTCTCCTTCGAAAACTCCATTGACCACTTTGGCGGGGTTGACGGTGCCATTGATGCCTTTTTCCAGGCCATTTTTGCCATTATAGATAATTTCGTAGGAGTAAGAAGTGGGAATGGAAGCGTAATTGTCTGGAAGATTTTGAACCCTAAGAGTGATATGGCCGAGGCTTTTTGAAATAATTTGTGCGTTGAGACTGCTTGGCTGGGGTATAAAAGCAGCCATCAGAGTCAGAGTGGCGGCAGCATTAGGAGAGGCGGATTCCCAATCCCGCTCGTCGTTGTAGGCGTCAGAGCCGTCCACCTTCCGCCGGATGGATTGTCCTTCAGAAGCAGTCAAGTCCCAATTGTCATAATTATTCCAAGCCACATAATCAATTTCGACCAAGGCGGGACTCAAAAGCCGGAGAGAACCCTGGCTTGAAAGCCATTCTTTTTTCTGGCCTCCGAGATTAAAGTGAACTGAGTTGCTTTCCCGGCTCCAGGTATTCCAGGTGGAAGCATCGTGGGACAGATAGGCAAAACCATGCGGGGGAATGCTGACGTCGGCATGAATGGTGTAAGTTTCAGTGTTGCTTTGGAGGCGCCAATTTTTAAGACTGATGGGAGTGGCGGTATTGTTGTAAAGTTCGACCCATTCGTTTTGGTTCTCGTCGCCCATGAGGGAGGGGACATCAAAGAGGACTTCGTTGATGACAATGTCGGGATTGGGAGGAGGAATATTGTTGACCGTCAGCTTCCAAACTTCACTCCAGGGAGTGTGGTGCTGGCCGTCTACAATGGCTTTGACATGCCAGTAATAAATTCCGTTTGGGGTATTTTGGGCCGGTATAAAGGTGTTGGAGAGAAGGCCGGAGACATAAACCGGATTGGTAAAACTACCGGTTTCGGGATTAAGATTGGGACTGTGGGAAGATTCGTAGATATAACGGACATTGGAGCCGTGTTTGACAAAATCCCAGTCCATGTAGGGGTTCATAAGCCAATCGGAGCCGAAAACAGCAACATAATTATTGGGCGGGTAAACTAGGGTCGGAGGAAGCCAATAACCCAGGGTGAAAGTGTTGGAATCTAGGCTAGTTTTCGAGGAAAAATAGGCATTAGTAGAGCCTATAAACAAGGGAGATACGATCATGAATAAAGATAGTAATTTAAGCAGGAGTCTTTTCATCTTTCTTTTTTTGGCGGTTTTTGATAATTTTTACGATTTCATTTTTGATAACCTGCAGTTCGGAGTATACGATCATGGTTGCCGGGACAATAATCAGGATAATTAAACCGGTTTGGGTTTGGGCAAAGGATACGGGGTAGCCAAGATAAGGAACGGTAAAAATAACTTTACCCAAAACGGAATCCCGGGGGACTTCCCTGCCGTCACGGGAGTCGTTGGCATCGCCTTTGGTGTAGTAAGTAAGGGGATCGCTAGAAGCGATTTCGATAAGGCGGTGGGTAACGGTATCACCGGGAGTGGTCGGATTTTCAGAAAGATACGTAATGACATCGCCGACTTTATAGTCGCTTTCGGGACGGGAGATGACTACAGCGCCGGTTTTGATAGCCGGTTCCATGGAGCCGGATTTGACAGTGTAAAGCTTGATGCCGTTGGGGATGTCGAGAGCGTTGAGGGCAACCAGGGAGGCAATGGTCGCCATAATAACTATGGCGATAATGTAGACAGCTTTTTTTATGGTATTAAATTTTATTTTCATAATTTGATTTTAATATCTTTATTGTCCCGGTTGTAACCGGGACTAAAAGACATCAAAGCAGTTAGTTGGTCCTGCCTTCGATTTCAAAGTTCCAAGTCAAGGACTTACCCATAAAATTCGTCTGGTCGGCATTGGTTTCGGGCAACCAAACGGTATATTTAATATCCTGGGAATTCCCCGGGGCCAGTTCGGTCCATCTGGGGGAAAGTAAGTCAACATTAGATAAGTCTTTTAACTTACCCTGATATACCTGATGCCAAGTTTCCCAACCTCGGTTGACTTCCACTCGAACCCGGACTTCCTGCCAAAGGCCGGAACCAAAATCATTGGCTCCGGTAACATTGAGCAACAACTTGTTGGCGCTTAAGTTACTGAGGCCGGCAAAGTGCTCCGGACCGTAGTTGTTGACATTGTGCTGGAAGATCATCATCTGACCGGGTTCAACTGCGGAAAATTGAGCTCCGGCTAGCGTCGGCTGACCGTTGACACGGACTTCAAGAGTACCGGTGGCAAAGGTGTTTTCGGTTATGGTTGCCGTCGAGCTGAAATAAGCCCGGGTGGCACCGACTGCCGTAGAACCGACGACAGCGATCATGGCTAAACTTAATAAGATTCTTTTCATTTTCTGTTCACCTCCTAAAAGGTTTTTAAAATTTTAAATTTGGTGCCAAGTTTGAGTAACTTGGCAAGGTAGGCATTAGTTCCACTGAACACCAGTTACAACCCTACTATCTTTGTATACATTAACTGTTTGATTGTCTGATTGCACGGCGTCAATTACGATATTCCCCTTAAACTCTTTTCCTTGAACCGAATTTGGTGCACTCCAATCCATTCCAACTTCTACTTTGTAAACAGCTCCATAATCTTTCTTGAGTGGCCAACCATCAACATAAGCAGCTACTGCGTTATCTTTTGCATTAGCTTGGCCTATAACTCCACTAAGAGGACCCTCATAAACAACGCTATTGCCTGGTCCATAATCCGTATATCCATTAGGAGCTTTCTTTTCAGTTGGTCTTAATGTTAGTCGAACACGAAGATAATCTGAAATATTTGACTGGTTAAGTGTAGGATTAACATAAATCCTAAACAACATATCTAAATCGCCCTCGTTCAAAACAGTGAAATATCCAGCTTGTTCCCATGCGGTATTTCCTGGTGCTAAACCTGATACTGCAAAAGGAGCTGAAACACTATCACCACCAGTACCTACGATTAAAGTGCCTGATGTTACAGAATTACCCAAAACACTAGCTTGGCTGGTAAAGTAAGCCCGGGTAGCGGCGACGGCAAGAGAGGCCACAGCCGTAACCATGACTAAACTTAATATTATTCTTTTCAAAACTATTCACCCCCTTTTATTAAAGATAAAAAATAAAAAACCCTCTAATTTGTTAGAGGGTTATAAACGATTACCTAAGTGGCTTAGTTGTGAGCTGTGGCGCAAAAAGGTAATCATTCTAACATCATAATAACCCCATATTTTTATTTCTGTCAACAGGAAGGCGATTGTTTTTTTAGCATATTTTCCGCACTATCAATCAGTTGATTACCATTATTGGTGGTACGTAGGGTTGATTTTTTAAAAAGTTATGAGGATGAACGGAGGGTTTTGGCGATTTTGAAGACTTCAATTAGGATAATAAAAACAGCCGGGGCGTAAAAAAGGAAAATGAGTCCGGGAACGGTCTGGATGAAGCTTATCAAGTAACCGGCAAGAGGCAGAGAAAAACGGAGTTTGCCGATGATATCAGACTT
>JBMNON010000037.1:0-3899 GCA_050943115.1 Patescibacteria group bacterium | reverse complement strand
AGCGTTATATATTTGTCTACATATATTAAAACGTTTATTTAAAATATCTTCTTGATATATTTCTGTATTTAGAGGTAGAGTTAGAACATAATTCGATTTTAAGGATTTTGAATTATCTTTTGTCAAATGAATATTCACCTCATTTCTTTTATTACTAAATAGGTGTAATATTATATATTATTCAATAAGTATATCATATGTTGGATAATATTGCAAGTATTTATATTATAATAATTAATATAAACGCCATTCATCCGCACAAGCTAAAGCTTGGCGGCTTTCTGGCTAAATTCTGGTAAAGGGCAATTTACTCACTTATCATTTTTATATAGATAATTAATTATTTTTAAGATAATTAGCAACGGCAATTAACGTATCCGCAGCACTATTGCCACTTAAATAAATCTCACCATCAATACCTAATTTTGAACCTCCAACAGTAAAAATCTTACTTGCTTTTAGTGCGTCTGGGTTAACATTGGTAGAAGCGTTTCTACAAAACATCGCACAATTATTATATTTCTGTGATAGAATTAAAGCTGAGCTAAAGTCAGCAGGAGAATAGTATACAATACAGACATTCATTATTTTACCTCCTTCAAGAATAGGGGATGGTGGGGGAGAAGATTGAATAGTAGATTTAATTTTTTCTATTCCAAAAAAACCACAAATACCTTCAACTAAATTTTCTGCAATTTGTTGTCTAATATCTGTATTTGCTAATTTAGCATTATCTGATTTATTATCTATAAAACCACATTCTAATAATACGGCAGGAGCATTAGTATATTTTAAAACATATAGATTTGGACTAAGTTTTAATCCTCTATTATGAAATGTTTTGCTAAGTTGCGGAATTAATTTATTAGCTAATACTTCTGCTTTCCCACCTTTACCAAGTATATGTACTTCCGAGCCATAAGCATTGCCATTAAACGCATTTGTATGCAAAGAGATAAATATATCTGGTTTTATTGTATTAGAAATTTTAACTCTTGCTTGAAGAGAAGAATTTACAGAAGATTGACCACCATTGACATAATCACCTTCTCTAGTCATAATAACTTTAATATTATTTTGTTCAAGTAATGGTTTAATACGTTTGCATAAATCTAATGTTATATTTTCTTCTTTTAAACCATATCCAGATGCACCAGTATCAAGATATGGAGATGATTGATGCCCAGGATCTAAAACTACTGTTTTTGCCATTATTTCATTTTCCTTTCCTAAATAGTTCACTACCCCTTATACATTAACACTTGTAGTCATATAATTACAATCACCTCTTTTTAAATAAAATGCACAAAACTAAAAAGCGAGCGAGCAGGCGAGACTCGAACTCACAGACGAAGCGGAAAAAGACCCACTCAATTGATTCTTTTATTTCCAATCGAAGAATCAATAAATCTTTAGTTATAGAATCTTTTGCGATAATTGATTCATTCCATAGGTCATCTCGAATTTTAAGATATAATACTTTCACTGAATTTGATTCAGATAATTTAACTTGTACCGTTGATGTAAAAGGGAACCAATTTGAATTTACTTCTATATCTTGAATATTAGGATTAAAATAATAAAAGAGAGGCAATTTCTTAAAAATACCTCTCTCAATCTCTGTTTTTCTTAAATTATCTTTGATTTACTATATAATCCATTTTGAAATAAATCCAACAAAATGCTTCTTTTATTGGGAGGCTATTGTCTCTATATAATGAATAGCCACCTCTACATCATTTCCAATATCATCTTCATCTTCAACACTTTGCTTTGCTTTAATGCCTTCTCCAACAATATATTCGTTATCAGAGAATTTAAAAGAAATACTAGCATTAGCAGATAGAGAATACTCAGAAATTAATTCATCTGTTTCAGTATAAAAATATACATGCCTAAAAAATTGTCCTATATTCTCTACTTTTACCATTAGAATACGAGTTTCGTTTAGTGCTGTAAATATTGTTTGGATATCTTTTGATAACATTATTTTTGGTGTGATTTTACTTTGTTGAATAATTGCCATAATAAATTCCTTTCATTTCATTTCATTTTTATGTGGCTTGCCAAGTTATTCTTAGATTTACTGTTTCGGATGAAGAATAATAATTATAGAATACAATCTTTAAACAAATCTGAGTAAGGTCAGTTGGATAAGGTATTAAATCCATATCATAAATTGTAGTATGATAAACATTTAAAGCAGTTGGAGGGACGATATAATCCCCATAAGCAGGATTGGTACTATGTCTTTTTTGGTCTACATGAGTTGCATATCCCGAAGCATCTACATAAACTCCTGACACAAGTTTTATACCTGCGGAACTACCACCTGCTGGTTTACGACCTACTGTAAATTTCGCACCTTGCCTTAAAGTGTCGGCGGCAGTTATGCTTGTATTTGATGTTATAGACACATCACATTGTCGTTTGCTAATGCCAAGTGGGATATAAGTCGTATAATAAGACCGCGCACTTACCGTAGCAGTAACAATTGTTGAGTCATAAGTAGTAATATTTGCCCCAATATCTGTAGAATTATATTGGATTAATTTATCATCTCTATAGCGAAAATCTTGTTTAATTATTACTTTATAGATAGGGATACCATTAGAATCAAATTGCCTATCTGAGGTTAAACTTCCACTTGGGTCTTCATTACCATTACCAAAAATTAAATACCCAACTCTGATACATCCATCAGGGGGGTCAGGAGGATATACTCTTCCACCACCACTTGTACCTGCTTGAACAATATTTAAATCACCACTTGTATCAATATAAATATATCCGAAAACCCAACCATCATAATCTTTGTCTCCGATTGTTATATCATAATTCAACCAATCTGTCTTAATTGGATTGAGTCTTGTTTGATATTTAGTAACTGCCACACTACTTGAAATATTTATATCTACCTTTGCTGTCGGATGAGTATATACTTTTTGTACAATAAAATTTGCCAAGTCAGCCTCAGACAACGAGTTTTCAACACCGTAAAAATGTGTAGCATCTTTTGATGTGTAGGTTTTTGAATCTATTACTTTGATAGTAGTTGTACCTTCAAATATCGCACCTGTATCATAAGCATAATAAAAACTACCAGAATCAGGAAAACCAGTAGTAGAGTCAACTGTTAATATATGTGTTTCTTCGTCAAAACTAACAATTGTAGCTATTGCGTCAACAGTTGTTGCTAAATTTGAAATAGTAATCGCTCCACCAGACTCAATACCCCATCCAGCAACATTACTATTTCTCACTTCGCCCATAGCATTTATCAATATTGATTTCTTATCCTGTACAGTCTCAAATTTAGTCCTTATATTATTTCTATTGGTCGAAGTTACTGTAATTGGATACGTACCAGCATAAGTACCATCAGGAGCAGTAATCCAACTATTTAATTCTGTTTGGAGATTAGTTAATGCAGTTTGATAATTTGTGAGTTCTGTTGTTACTCCTAATTTTGTAGCTATAGTAATAATATCTAAAGACTCTTTATTAACATCTCTTAATGAAATTCTCAATGATTCTGCTTCTGGCAAAGTGATAAATCCATCTGAAGATATATTGTTTACATTTGTTTCTAATGTGCTTACTGAATTATTTATCTCAGCAATATCAGCATTATAACTTGTAGCTAATTCCCAATCATCTGCACTATAACTACCTGAAGATTTTGCTGTTTTACATTTTTTTAAATCTCCTGTGTCGCCATCTGTCCATAAATCACCTATATCATAAGGTGGAATAGGTTGAGAAACAAATACTCTTCTTTTAGCGTCAGCGGTATCTTGTGCTGTTGAAGCGGCAGTATAAGCATCTATTGCTTTTTGATCTTCTATTAACTCCCAACTGTTTAATATGCCGTTATACCTTTTTAGCAATTTTGTACT
>JBMNON010000036.1:0-3915 GCA_050943115.1 Patescibacteria group bacterium | reverse complement strand
CATTAAATTGACAAAATATAAAAATGTTATATAATATCCTGTAACAATAATTATTTAATATTGTTTTCTCCAATGAAGAAAATTACAAAGGTAGGTATGATTATTGCAGCTTTAGTCGTGCTGGTCGTGTCTTTGCTTAGCGCACGAGACGCAGAAGCTACTTATTACGTGCCAAGAGATATTCAAAAGTCCGTATCTGTTGATAAAAAAATCAGACCTATTAATTCTGAAAATTATCAGGATAATATCGATAGCAGCAATGAAGTATTTTTCGATAGCGACGTCTTGGAGTTCAAGATAAGCGTTGAGAACAACGGTAAAGAAACTTTACATAATCTTGTCGTCGAAGACCAATTACCTTTAAATTCAGAAGTGATATTTGCTCCAGGCGAGTGGGATAAAGCTAACAATAAAATAAGATGGACTTTGGACAAGTTAGAAGTTAGTGAAAAAAAGAACTTCCTTGTTAGAGTAAAAATTGTAAATACACAAAGCATTACAAATGTAACCAAAAGAACCAATATTGCTATCGTTGACACTGATGGTGTCAGCGACAGAGATGACGCTACATACTTTATCGGTATTAGTACCGTACCAAAAACCGGTGACACAACTTTGACATTAAAAACAGTTTTGGTTTTGATGGGTACAGCCGGAGGAATTGTTTTGAGAAAATACTCAAGAGGGTATTAAAAATAAAATAATAAAAAAAGGTGCTTTTTAGAAGCGCCTTTTTTATTGCATGTGAAGATAGAGAGTCATTTTGCCGTCAGAATGGAACAGTTTGACATGGTTGCCTAAGCTGCTGCCAGGGTTGCGGAAGAAGTAGGCGACACCATCGTTGACGGCAAATATAGTTTTGTTAGTAGAAACCATGTCAATTCCGTGATGAAAACGATCAGCGTAAAGATAGGCGTAGGGAGTTACTCCCCTACCTTGTGTAATTCTTATGGGTTCATTCATCGGCCAACGATGGTTATTAATATATTCGGTGGCATCCAGGTCGTTGTAATAGCTCCATGAATCCAAATCATCCTCTTTTAGATTATAAAGACCGAAGTGTAAGTGATCCCCAAAAGAATAACCCGTATTGCCCATTAGCCCCAGTGGTTCGCCTTTTTTGACTTCTCTTTTGCCCACAAACTTAGCTTTTAGGAGAGAGTTTAGTTCATTTTCAGCATCTTTTTTGAGTTGCTGGTATCTAGATTCATCATTTTTGGTAACAGTAAGCAGGTTAGCTTTTGAGCTTTTTTGGTTTGCCAATGTATTTTTCTGTTCATCAAGTTTTGTCTGCAAAACTTCGAGTTCAAGTTGTTTCTTTTCTTTTTCAGATTTTTGAAGGTCGTAATTGGTACGGACGGTTTCCATATTAAGTATTGTTTCCTGACTATTTTTTTGGACAAGGGTAATATATTTGTGCTGTTCAAGGAATGAATTAAAATTGCCGCTAAAAAGGAGAGATATTGGGGGTATTCTTTTTGCCAAGCGGTAATTTTGGTTGATTTGGTTTATAAAAGCGATTGTCAGTTGATTCAAAAACCTATCAAGATCGTTAATTTTTATGCTGAGATTGCTGATCTCTTCTTCCAAAACTTTGATAGAATTTTCGGTTTGGTTGATTTTGAGAAGAGTAAGATTAACTTGGGAATCGAGGATGTTGATTTGGTTTATAAGGGTGTCTTTGGCTTTTGAGAGCTGTGTCAGTTTTTCCGTATATTCATTAATTTTGTTTTGAAGATCAGAAACGGTTGAATCTGAGCCGGTATCCTCCTGGCTCTTTAGGGATAATGGAAAAGACAAGGAAAAGACAAGGGAAAATAGAATTGATAAAAATATTAGGGATCTTTTTATCGTCATTTAAAATTTTATATATCTTTTGACACCCACCCAACTGGCGGTTAGACCAATAAGAGTTCCGGAGGCAAGAGTGGCTAGAAGTATTTGGATATATAGTCCAGAATCGAAATTGACGAAAGTAACAGGTTGGAAAAAACTATTAATAGAGCTGCCGAAATAGTAAAAAAGAAAGGCGCTTAACAATGTTCCGGAAACGCTACCAAAGAGTCCAAAAAATAGACCTTCAAGAAGGAAAGGCTTTTTGACATAGAATTTGGAAGCACCCAAAAGACGGCTAATTCTAATTTCATCCTTACGATTGGTAATCTTCATACCGATAATTACAAAGGTGACGAAGAAGGAAACTACACTGGAAACCGCAATAATAATAATTCCTGATTGGCGGATAAGTTTAGTCCATGACAGCAGAGAGCTAACAATGTCTTTTTGATATATGACTTCGTCAACAAGGTCGCTTTTGTCAGAGAAATCGGATGCTATTTTGTCAAGAACCGAGGGGTCTTCTACGGCTATATCGAAGGAGGCCGGTAATATATTGGCGGTCACCATTTCGGTCAACATGGGATTATCTTTGTTTTGTTCTTTGTAAAGGTTTAGGGCTTTTTCTTTGGAAATGAATTTAATTTCCTTGACACCTGGATAGGAGGAGAGCTCTTTTTGGACATTTTCTACTTTTTCCAGACTAAGGCCGTCTTTGAGAAAGATGGTAATTTCGGGTTTAGTTTCAAAAAAGGAGAGGACCGAAGACATGCCGTTGCTTATAATGAAAAACGAAGTGATTACAAAAAAACTTAGAAACATAACAAAAATCGCAGTAAAGCTTTGGAGGGGAGAACGCCTGATGTGGTGCCAGGAATTTCTAAGAGCTGACATTTTCTTGTTTTTTCTTCTTAAATTTTTTAAGCTTTTTGGGCGGTTGGGTGTCTTTAACAATTTCGCCATTTTTTAGGAATAATGTTCTTTTGTCAAGAGAGTCAACAATATCCATGTTGTGAGTAGTCATGATGATGGTGGTATTGGTGTTGAGATTGATATCCTGGAGAAGTTTAACTAAGTTCCAGGAATTTTCAGGATCCAGATTACCCGTGGGTTCATCAGCCAGAATTACTTCCGGTTCTACCGCAATAGCTCTGGCCAGGGATGTTCTTTGGAGTTCGCCCCCAGATAGCTGGGAAGGAAAGAGAAGACGCTTACTGCTTAGATTGACCTTTTTGGTAACTTCGTCAATTTGAGAAGCGATTTTGTCTTTGGGATAGTTGACGATATCCAAGGCCAAGGCGATATTCTCTTCAATATTTTTGTCGGGTATCAATTGGTAATCTTGGAATATTACGCCCACTTTTCTTCTGATTTGGTCTAGGTGATGTTTTTTGGCTTTTGACATGTCAGTTTCATCTATGGCAAGTGAGCCGGAGGTGGGTTTTATTTGTCCCAGGATAAGTTTTAGGAGTGTTGATTTGCCAGCACCTGATGGGCCAGCAATAAATATAAAGTCCCCTTGTTTTATTTTTAGGTTGATATTATTGAGGGCATTAGTCAAACCGAAGCTTTTACTAACACCATCAAAAGTGATTTTCATATTTTTAAAGGATTTTAATTGTGAAAACATCGACAAACCAACCAGCCTTGTTGGATGAATTAGTTTGGCCATTTACTTCAACAGTTTTGTCGACAAAAAGATCCAAGTCAACGCTGGAAGAAGTCAGGGCAACTTTTTGGCTGTCACCACCATCCCTTTCGAGATAATGTGTTCCTTCACCGTTGACTCCTCCGGATTTAAGTATTCCCCTGGCAGTATCGCTGTATTCTTTATTTTGGTCTCCATAGACAACGCCAGGTGTAATATTTTCGGTCTGCATATTATCACTGTTAAAGGAGACCGGATTTTTGGGTGAAGAACCGGGGCTACTTGGGAAAATGCGTGAAAGGCAGAATCCTGTGGCGAGAGCAAAAAAAAGAATCAGTAAATAAGGAGAATACTTGGAAAACTTGTTAGTTTTTGGGGCGATGCTATTGGTTGGAGATAAATTTGGAATATCCATAATTGTTATTTTTTAA
>JBMNON010000035.1:0-3954 GCA_050943115.1 Patescibacteria group bacterium | reverse complement strand
TAACAAAAATAAATTTAATTAAATAACTATATATCAGTTTAATTTTCTTCCTCTTCTTCATTTTCGTTGTTATCATTGTCGTCATCGGTTTGTCCTGAATCCTTGGCAGATCGTCTTCTAGTAACTTTCTTTTCAATTGTCATACTTTTTACAATATAATGTAGAAGATCCACCATGAAATTACCATTTTCTTTATCCGCATAATAAAGCCATAAACAATTGTCATAGTCGTAACGTTTCATATATGGTGAGCCGAAGTCCATGAAAATTCTACTTAATTCCTTCTTATATGTAATCTCTGACATATTAACTATCGATTTCGGTAACATGAAAGCATCATGCCCAAGCATGAATGGTGTGAACGCGAATGATATAGGATATAAAACTGATTGGAAAAGTTTAATGGTGACGCCTTCTTGAATGAGTTCCGTGAATGCTTTATTGAATAGTGTTGATTCTGGAATACAGAACATAACAATGTAAAATGCAAATTCGGAACTTAAAATATTCTTCCATGCTTCAATTATGGATTTCTCTCGTTCGTGTCCGTATTTGCTCACGTCCAACGCGGTAATGTTTGCATGTGCTTGAAGCCACTGCCCCTTCTTAAATTCATGTGTACATTTAGGATGAAGTACGATACCACTTCTATGAGAGTAAATGTTCTTAACGACACGTTGAAATTGTGTTCCATTGAACTTCTTCAAATCGATGAATAATTGCATGTAATCAGGAGCGAACTTGTCAACGACAATCTTTGCCATGGATTCTCCACCGATATTAACAAATTCGTCGTTTTCATCTGTCGAAAGGAATGTATTCGTAATTTTAGATGTGTTCTCGGTAAAGATTGACGGATAGTGTTCATTCAACTTTTCAAATTTAATGATGTTTTGAGTTCTGATAACATTAAGTTTCAGATATTCTAACGCATTGAATGCTTCGACTGAAATACCTTTCTTCCATTCTTTTTCGAATTTTGCGAGTTCTTCATGAAATTCAACTATCGGTTTTGCGTCTTCATCTGGTAGAAAGTCAACCTTATATGCGTCGTTAGGATTAAAGAACTTAACTTTTGAAGTTCTCTTAACAAAGGTGAATTTCTGGATCTTCTTTTCAGAATTTACCGGATATTTAGCTCTTAAAGCCTGTATATCACTAATGTATTTATTAACGGCTTCAATGTAACTATTACAAGCCTCATGACCGACAATCAGTTCAATAAGATCTTGTTCAGCTTTAATTAAATCATCATAAGCTTTAGGAAAATCTTTAGAAGATGGTGTGTTTACATCAACTTCATAGTCATTATCACCAATTTTGATATTCATTCCAATAAGTTTCGAATTACAGAACTCAACGTGAGATTTAGTCTTAACGGTTGTATTTTTCCTAACACTAATGTCACGTTTCTTTTCACCTTCAACTATTTCGTCAACAATACTTCTTGTTTGCATTTGGCGTCTTAGTCTATTTGGAGTTTTTCCTGAAACGGGTTCCTGTTTAGTTGATGAAGTGGAAGCTTCCACTTCATTAGCCACATCAGGTTGAATGATATATTTTTCCGTAACCTTAGCGATTATACCGAGAAGTTTAGGTCTCGAAATAGAGTTTGTAGCGTGTGATTTATAAAATTCTTCTCTCACGGCTTTCTTGACGTCCGAGGAATCTTGGCTAAAATCGAATCCGTCTTCTGCAAATTTATCACAGATTTCTTCTACGTATTGTTTAGCAGCATCATCACTCAATTTAGTCATTTTGCTCTTTATTAAAGAAAGAAAAAATCATTTATTTATTAAATTAGATTTAAAAATAATGAATCTAAAAATATTATAAAATGGTTTATTTATCAAATACATATCTACATTTAGGATTAGAACATATGAAAATCATGTTTTTCTGAGGATCTCTAGCATATCTACATAAACTACTACATTTGGGACACTTAACGCCACATAGTTCGTAGGTGGGATCTGTGGCAAAACGTCTTGCCTTAATTTTGAAGCTGTTTTGTAGATCTGCTGATATATTCGCTTCGAGTTCATTATTGAATTTTACATTGACGGTGAGTGTTTCGTCATCACCTAATTGAGTTATTAAACGTTTACATTGTGAACAGATGCATGAGACTCCATCGTGTATGTTAAATTGATGACAACAAGCAGATGTAAACAAATGACTACCATATGATGACTGAGTTGATGTATTATTTTTGTTTGACATTTAAAATGAAAAAAAAATAATGTTTAATTCAATTAATATTGTATATGATAGTGTTAAGTATAAAATGGGAATCTTAACTTAATAAACTAATTTAATTAAAAGCGGATGGATCAATCTCCTCTTCGTTTCCAATAAATTCCGCCCCATCGTCTCCGCCAATTTCATCATTGTTATCGTTAATATTTACATCACCGAGGAAATCATAACCTTCATCATAATCAACCATAGCTGTCATTTGGATTCTTTGTGTAGCAACCTTTTCAACTCTCCAATCAATTGTCGGATTTCCTTTTTCATAGTATCTATAAATGGGTTGAGGAACAACGAAGAGACACCCCCTTTGGGTTGCGCCTTTATATTTTTCATCATCCGACATTGCACCACCCCAAAGTTTAGATAGCGAATTCTTCGTTAATTTATCAATTTTAGTTCTACTCACTTGTTGTCGTGTTACGAGACCTTCGGGGAATTTTGGATTATATCCCGAATCACCGGGGGACAATTGAATAATGAACATAAACCTACCATCATAACGTTTTACATATTCAATTTCACCATCAGAATCCTTCTTTTCGAAACACATATATCGAATTGATGGGAACGCTGCGCAATTGGGACGCTGTAACACCTTTTCCCATCCTCTAAGTTTTGATTTAATTGATGAAATCGAGTCATAAAAGCTCATGAATAAGGTATCGAATGCCGGATCCATGTTGTTTTCCAGATCATATATCGGAATAGTTTCGCCTCTGGAAGATTTTCCGAAGGTTGGGATGTCATCAAATGACGTAACCAATATTTCATCATATTCCATTAGTTTCTTGGCTCCTTTTTCTTTAATAATTTCATTGATATCTCCAATATATGCCTTATAGAACTTTTCATTATTCATACCCGAATATTTAGAAAGATCTATATCTAGAATTTTGGAAATACATAATACATCCATAACCATTGAAAACTGATAATCAAGTTTCAATAACACTAAATCTTCAGGGAAAATCTCACCCTTAGCCGGTGATACAATCAATTTATATTTATTTGATCTGCCTAAATCACTAACGTCGAATGGTTTCATTACATAATATTCTTTTGGTTTCTTATCAATTCGTGATCCTGTATGTACGGTTTCGGTATAACCAATAGCATAATATTTAGTGAATACATTATTAGCTCCTTTGAATAGAATATATATTTGATTCAACATTACTCCGAATTTAGAGTTAGTACCCTTCACTTCAAGAAATGTCTTTTTGTCGGGTTTAGTCATACCTGCGACGTTAAAATATGGATTTTCGAAGCAAAATTGCTCGGATCCATCCAAAAGACCAATAAGTGTTTTAGGTGGTTTAATATCTGTAGCATAAATGAATTGTTTACTCATTTATATACAAAGAAAAAATCAATTATTAATTAAATTAGATCCCGATCATTTGGTCTAGTTTATATATGTCATGACTATTATCGACACTCTTAAAGTCGAATTTTTTCCGTCGACATTTGTATATAGAATAGCCTATTAATGTACTAATGATAATAGAAGATGATGTTGAAGCAACGATTATTGGCGTCATGATTACGGATGAGGTATTCTCTGTTTCGGTTGGGGTAACAACTGATGATGGTTGTGGGGTAACAACTGATGATGGTTGTGGGGTAACAACTGATGATGGTTGTGGGGTAACAACTGATGATGGTTGTGGGGTAACAACTGATGATGGTTGTGGGGTA
>JBMNON010000034.1:0-4195 GCA_050943115.1 Patescibacteria group bacterium | reverse complement strand
CGTGGTAGTTTACATTCTCGACATTCCCACTAATGATAAACTTAAATCCTCAATGTTAGATAGTTTCATATTTGATCAAGTAAAACAAAAATTAAATGTTTTATGTAGATTATTAAAAACGATGCGAATTAAATATAAATTAGTCACTTCGTTAGATGAAGGCGCTAAAGTTGTTATACCCACATGTTCAATAACATATGACGACCCTAACTCATTATTTAAAACATTTTCTGGTATAATTATCGTCGATAACTTCTATAATATATATAAAAATGAAGAAGATAAAGAATTGAATTTTTTCAAGCTATCTATTTATCAATTAAGTGAAAATTCAGATGTAAAAATATCAGAAATTCTCGATCAGAGATATGGATTTCTTAAATTAATTATTAATAAAATCATAAATCAATAATTGGTTTTTTTATTTCAAGAAAACTATGGCTAACACAGGATTAATTATTACAGTTTGTGTTTTAGGACTTATACTTCTTTGGATGATTGCGTGGTCAATCGCGACACTAATAACCAAGAAAAAATGGATGGGAAAGATGAGTATAGTTGGTCCGTGGGGTCATGCCGTTCATTTAGCTTCACAGGGTATATCCATCAGTGATCAAATACACCATGGAATAGAAAAGCGAGGAAATGTTAGAAGATATTCAAGCGCGATTCCTACGGAGACCACGTCAGAACCATTCACCCAGGGTGGATCATATGATTTTTATAAATATGATTACGGGCGGAACAACGAGGATGATTATTTTGATCCAGACTTCTAAAATCCTCTTCCTAAACATAGTCAAATATCACTCAATATCACATGCATTTGTTGTCAATACTTATTTTTATAAACTGATTTTTATTTTTTACTAAATGCAAGACATAAATGATATATTAGAATTTCAAACTTTTAAAACAAACCACTCATATCGGCTTAGATTAATGAGTGATGAAGAGATATTATCGAAGGCTGAAGTAACATATAGCCCCCAATTACTGAAAAGTAGGGATCATACATTGGATTCTTCGTTATTTGGAGCTACCATCATGAATCCCATATGTAGCGTATGTTTTCAACGTGTGGAGGATTGTCCGGGTCACTATAGCGTCATTCAGCTTCCGTTTCCTATCATACGATCCATTTGTTTTAAGGAATTCAAGACCCTCATATCATTAATATGTCCCATTTGTTCTCATTTCGTAATTCATAACGCTTCGGACGCACTTCAGCTTACACCTGAACATAGATTGACTTGGATTAGAAAAGAAACTGAAAAAATAACCAAAGGTGGGGATACCATCATTCAATGTTCCGTATGCAAGAACAAAATGACAACCGTGAAGATATTACAACAAGAACCTCAGCTTAGATGTTGTATTGAATTACCACAACAAAATGTGTTGGACCAACTCAATCCCGTTCAAATACACACTATGTTACAAAACTTTAAACAGCTCGATGAAGCTGGACTTAGTGTCAACTTTCATCCTAAAAATTTCATGACTTCAGTTATACCGATCATTCCATCTAAGTTACGACCTAAAACAATAGTAAGTAGTGAATCAACATTAACTAGTTACTATAAAATCATAATTGAGGATTTATGCCCTGAATTAAATAGAATTTATAAAACACTTTCATCGGGTGATAATGTAATTATTGAAAGAGGTGATATGACCAACAACTTTAATAAACTTTACGATAAGTTAATGGCTTATTATATGCTCATAACTGATATGGGAACGGATAAAACGAAAGAGGTGTCGTTAAATTTGATTGAAAAACGAGATAGAAAACACGTGGATGTACATAATGCATTGATAGGAAGATTTAAGGGAAAGGAAAGAAGCATATTTAATAAAGGTATAGTTGCGACGAGACATAACGTTTCAGCTAGAACAGTTTTGGGTGGAGCTACCGATAGTCCCATCAAATGCGTTAACGTTCCTTATCATATAGCATCAAAACTATCAATGTTATATCCCGTATATACACAAAACTTGAAGGCAATGAGACAATTAGTAGCATCGATGAGTAATACACAAATTGTAAATAATATTAAAATACCACGAGTGTTGGGAATAATGAACGGATACACTGGTAAAATTAGTAAAATTTCGTATAAGGACGCATTAACTAAAGCTTCATTACTAAAGCCCGGCGATAAACTTTCAATTTCTTTATTGGATGGTGATTTTGTCATGCAATCTCGTTTTCCTTCCGTCAGAGAAGAGTCGTGGAGTTCATTTCAAGTAAGAAAAGACGACAATACAATTATAACGATACCGTTGTCTGTTTGTGATATGAAAATGGCTGACTTTGATGGTGATGAAGCTCAAGTTTACGTCTCATCCGCACATTATTTGGACATTGAGGCGTTAATGCTCCATTCCACCTTCGCTCAATATATAGCATATAAAGATGGTAATCCTGCCATATGGTTTCCATGGTCCGGCGATGCTGCTTACGGTTTGGAAAAATTCAAACAGGGTAGAAAGAGTATAATATTTAATGAAGAATATGAACCCGAATATAATGTAATTGAAAAGGTTGAATCTTACCTACCGAAAGGTTTATATTATAAAGATAGTAAATTAGAAATTGTCGATGGGAAGTTACCATCCGAAAAAACAACATTTAGAAATACTGAATTTTTCAAGTACTTCACCTCATTATATAGTGCCGAAAAGGCTCAAGAATTAATGGATAACTTAATTCAATTAGCTTATGATCTCAACAGAGATCAAGGATGTTCCCTCGGTTATGAAATAAGAATATACGGGGAAAATACTAAGAAGGAAATAAATAGGATTATTAAGGAAACAGAAAAGAAAATGCTTGATATGGAAATGAGTAATAATAAACATAAAGATGTTTTACAAATTATGGCTGTTGAAGGTCAGAAAAGTGAAATTAAGAAGTTGTTGATTGATGGTGCGAAAGGAACAGAAATAGATAGGTTAGGATATACAACATTAAGACAAACTGAATATTACCAAACAGTAGTAATGTTAGATCCTGTGGTAATTGAAGGAACACGAATTCAGCCAGTTTTATCGGAAGGAACTAGAACGTGTGTTGCATTTCCTCGTCACTCCGTTGATCCGAGAGCGTATGGATATATTGATAGGGGATATAACGGTGATATTTCCCCAACCTCACACTTGTATGAATCCAAACAACAAAGATTCGCACTCTTCCAGAAAGGTCAAGGAACAGCAACTCAAGGTTATATGTCTAAACGATTGAGTGTTGCATATGGTAATAATTACGTAGATTTTAATGGAGCTTTAGTTGATAACTTCAAAATAGTCGGGACTACATACGGATGTTGTGGGTTAAGTCCACGCTTATTCGTGAAACAACCGTTAATCGATATAAACATGAAAAAGGATGAATTTAAGAAAAAATACGGTAGAGATGAAAGATTATTGGAACTACATGATATAATTAATGAATATAGAAACATTTATTCATTGTTCACATGTTTCACTAGAAGTGAAGCAATGAAGGCTGAATTTGTGTCTGGATTTAATTATGAACAATATATAGATTCACACGGAAAGGGAGGAAAGGCTACAGAAATGAAAGTAGTTAATGAATTCATTAACAAAATCAGAAACGTATATTGTCCTGAGGGGTTGAAACAGAAACATATGATGGAAAATCTTAATCATCACGAGTACTATTTCCGCACAAAACTAACTCTTTACGATTGTTCTGAGAAGGTATTGGATGAAATTTATGAAATATTTGAGTGGGGATTAGTGGATGGAGGTGATCCGGTAGGTATGAAGGCTGCATTAGCGACAAGTGAACCGTTGACACAAGCATCACTTCACGCCATTCACCATGCCGGTGGAGGTGGTGCCAATGAAGAATCAATTCGTAGGAGCGCGGGACTCGTTAGATTTGAAGAATTGTTGGGTGGTAATAGATGTAAAAATACGGTCGTAACGTTTAAATTGTATGATGATACAAGGGAGAATTGCATTGATTTTGCTAACGAACAAGAAACATTTTACTTTAATAACATTTGGAGTAGGATGGAGTTGGGAATTTGTCGCAAAATATCAGATAAGGTTTTATCAATACATCCCGATTTAAACTTGCAAGATATGGAGATAAATTCATACTTTATTACCTCAATTTGGAACTTAACACGTATAAGTTCATACAATATTCATGTTGTGG
>JBMNON010000033.1:0-4509 GCA_050943115.1 Patescibacteria group bacterium | reverse complement strand
TTAAATATCTTTTCGACTTGCTATACTCTCTTTATGAAAAAACCTGTTATCAAAGAATTGTCTGTCTTTTTTCCTGCATATAACGAGGAAAAAAACCTGGAATCTACTGTCTCCAAAGCTGTTAAAGTTCTCGAAGATATCACTGGAAAATGGGAAATTATTATTGTAAACGACGGTTCAAAAGATAAAACCGAAAAGGTCGCCCATGATATCCAAAGGAAGTATCCAAAAAACATTAGCATAATTACCCACAATCCTAACAGGGGATACGGTGCAGCCTTAAAAAGCGGCTTTTATAATTCAAAATTCGAGTGGATTGCTTTTACTGACTCTGACGGTCAATTTGATTTTTCTGAGATAAGTAGACTGATAACCAAGCAAATAGAGTCCAATGCGGATTTGGTCATCGGCTATTACTTAGGCAGGAAAGTACCATTTTACCGAAAATTTGGATCTACACTTTGGCAGTTAGCCGTTTTCACCCTTTTTGGTCTAAAGGTTAGGGATATCGACTGCGGTTTTAAGCTGATTCGAAAAAACGTTATTGAAACTATTCCCAAACTCGAATCGGAAAGGGGACCTTTTATCTCATCAGAGTTTCTTATCCACGCCAAAAAAGCCGGTTTTAAAATTGTTGAAATCGGTGTTAATCACTATCCCAGAACCGCAGGAGAAGCCACCGGAGCCAAGTTAAGCGTTGTACTGGCTGGTTTCAAGGACCTATTCACCCTCTGGAGAAAAATTAATGCTGCTCATGCTAAGTAAGCTTAATAGACACCAATGGCTGCTACTCGCCATCCTAGCGATAGCGGCATTTACAAGGCTCTACAAACTCCCGGATTATATGGAATTTTTGGGTGACCAGGGCCGTGATATGGTAATCATTCGTGATTTCCTTAAAAATGGCAATCTTTTTTTCATCGGTCCTCAAACTAGTATAGGCAACATGTATTTAGGACCCTATTATTACTATTTAGTTTCACCCTTCCTGTTTTTATTTAATTTCAACCCAATTGGACCTTCCGTCTTTGTTGCTCTCCTAAGTATTCTTACGGCATATCTTACTTATAAATTTTCTTCACAGTGGTTTAACCGCCGCACAGGCCTTATCGCTGCGTTTCTTTTTTCCCTATCTCCAGTGGTCATCAAATACTCTAATTTTTCCTGGAATCCAAACGTCATGCCGCTCTTCTCCCTTCTTTTCTTTTATTTTATCTCCAAAGCTTCTTTCAAAAATCAGCCCCAAGCTCTTTTACCTGCCACCCTTTCATTTATCATGGCTATGAATTCACACTACTTAGCCTTGTTGCTATTACCACCAGCTTCAATTTTCCTACTTATTCAAATCGTTAACCTTTACAAATCAAAAAACAAACTTTTCAAGGTTTATATAAAATATTTACTTATTTCTCTTGGCACATTTTTTCTTTCCCTCACTCCTCTTGTTCTTTTTGACCTAAAACATGATGGACAAAATATCAAGGCTTTTCTAACTTTTTTTACTGACAGACAAACTACTGTAAATCTTAAGGCTTACAAGGCCATACCGCATTTTATTCCTCTTTCAAGTCAGATATTCAGCCGCCTTATCACCGCCAAAAACACTCTTATAGGTAGTATTTTTACAGCTGCTATTTTTATCTTTAGTTGTCTCCGGTCGTATTTTTTCCTCAAGAATAAAAGTTTTAAAGACAATCCCCACTTCTTTTTAATTATTTCCTGGATTCTTTTAGGAGTTATTGGCTTGGGTCTTTACAAACAACATATATACGACCATTACTTCGGCTTTCTTTTCCCCTCTGTTTTCATATTAGCCGCTCTATTCTTTGACTATCTTTGTAGCCGTAACGGTCTTTTAAAACTTTTTTCTTATTTTCTGTTAATCTTTCTGATTGTTCTGTCTATCTCCGAAAATCCCCTTCGCTATTCTGCCCCAAAACAACTTTCTTATACCAAAGAAATTGTCAATTCTATAATTCAGGAATCAAACGGTGAGCCTTTTAATCTGGCCTTACTCGCCAAACAAAACTACGATCCTCCTTATCGATACTTTTTTTATGAAAGTAAAGCTGGTCTTTTTGACCTTCACGACAAGATGACACAGCAGCTTTTTGTGATCTGCGAACCCTGGCAAATAGAATGTCAGCCTATCAACAACCCCCAATGGGAAATTGCTGCTTTCGGCTGGGCCAAGATCGACAAGTCATGGGAAATAAGTGGAATTAAAATATTCAAACTGGTTCACACCGAAAATAGTGGTAAAAACTAATATTTTCTGGTTTTTACCACTCTGTAAGCCACACTCCCGTCTGGATATTTGACATCGGCAATCTTAATCATTTTATGGTTCCTAATTTGCTCATCTGAAATGGCTAAAACATCGGCTACCAAATATTGTTCCTTCCCACCGGTATCCTCACCAAATTCTATGGTCTTAACCGTAATTCTTTCCATATTCTTTCGGGTAACTCTGTTCATATTGGTATAGTATTCCCCCAAATTTACTTCGAAATTCTCATTCTGATAGGAAACTGGATCATATTTTGTAAAAAACAACGCTTGTATATATGGTTCTCCGCGTGAATTATCAATAATAATCGGCAGCTCCGGACTGTGTTCAAGGGCAATATTAATTGCTTCCTTCAGGCCATATTCCCAATGCTTAGCCCTAAAATACTCATTTAAAGTAAATATACTGCTGTTAAGCTTTACCAAAGAAAATAAAAGCACAGCAAATCCCACCGTGTATCCCAAAGCATTAATCCTGATTTTCTCACTAATCTTTAACAGACCGTAAGCCATTATCACAACAAGTGGTATTACCTGTGGCAAGGCCCTGATCGACGAGTAAGGATCCCTGGTCATTGCAGCCGGGATGGGTGATATTAAAAGCATTGTCAAAACCAAAAACTTCAAATCTTTTTCCTTCTTTTCCTTTATCAAGCCAAACAATCCCACTAAATAGAATGGCATCTGCCAAACGAAGAATGTGGCCATTTCGGGATATGAACTCCTTGGTTCGTAATCTCCTAGATTGAAAAGATACCTTGGGGAAAAGTAAGAAAGGTATAAAGAGGCAAATTCCCTTGCCATCAATATTTCTTCATTTTTTACCAACCCTGAAAATATTCCCGAATATTCTTCATCATACCCGTAAGGCATTTGCCGTTTTGTTGAAAAAATGCTTAATGTATTTGCTCTTGATAAAAACCCTGGAGTTTTAAACAAGAAAACAGTAGGCAATACCATTACCAGGCCTACAATTACGGACAAAACCATGTATTTCCTGTATTCTTTTACTTTCCCCAAAATCAGTTCTCTTTTACTTATCAAAACTAAGCACAACATCATCGGTGCGATTAGTCTTTCCGAATGGTAGGTCAAAAAAGACAAGCTCCAAAATAATGCCGAAACCACCATGAGAACCGGTTTTTTAAAAGATTTGTACAAAAACAGTATTGCCGAAACCAAAAAAAACAAAGCCAGATTAGTTTCATAAGTAGTTCGGGAAAATAGTACGTGCCAGGGTGATATTGCCAAAAACAAAGCGCTAACAAAAGGTAAAAGACTCTTCTTGTTTTCCGATATTTCTTTGATCAACAAAAACAAAACAATCACCGTAGATATCCCAAATAATGCAGACGGAAACCTGGTACTCCATTCATTCAACTCGAAGTATTTTAATAGAGGGACTAAGATATAACTGTAAACCGGAGCTTTAAAATCTCCAAATGAGCGGAAAATTAACGGTAACTTCATTCCATATTCATCCTTATCTGTTAACAGAACCGAATATGCGTTATATCCTATCGCCGCTTCGTCAAGATAGAAACCCGCCGGTGCTTCTCCTAGTTTATTAAACCGGAAATAAAATCCGACTGCCAATATTATCACCATTCCCACTAGTACTTTTAGTTTCCACCTTTTCATACAACTCTAAGTATCTCCAAAATGCTAAGTCCCAACATTGACATCATAATCACACTGGCATACCTTTTTTTCCTAACAACCGCCACACCATTAGTAACAATCATAAATATTGGAATCCAAAGAATCAAATCAAATTTATCAAAATTACTTAAAAACGATAAAGATAACACTGTCGCCGTCAGTATCGTTATTAGCCACTTGGCATCTTTACTTTTTTTCAGATAATAAATTCCTGTAAAAAAGGCAAATACATAAATGTAGGGATATTTCATTAAATTTTGATTTTCACCTACAATTTCCCTGGGATGCATAGAAAAAAAATAATTATTGAAATCAACTAAAGCAAAAAAATTATTTAGATACTTTGATCCTAAACTTGTTATCTTGTTATTTAACAATCTGGCCTCATGTTTATTCTCATATAACGACAGTTTCGTATTGACATAATGCTCTTCAAGGGCGTTCCTTGGAATTATTGATAAGTTCTTGTACGTTCCAAAATTCAGCAAAAAAATTACTCCGCAAAATAACATTATGGCTGAATTTAAAACCACGATTCTTTTCTCTAAAACTGACTTT
>JBMNON010000032.1:0-4534 GCA_050943115.1 Patescibacteria group bacterium | reverse complement strand
GAGTCTATGTGCCTGAAAACAATTTTGCCCTTATGGGAATGGCAGGAGTTATGGCAGGAGTTATGCATGCTCCTCTTACGGGTATATTTCTGATAGCTGAACTTACTGGAGGTTATAAACTCTTCATGCCTCTGATGATAGTCTGCATCTGCTCGTATCTTACCATAAACATCTTTGAGCCTCATAGTATATATGGAATGCGACTGGCGCGTGAAGGCAAACTGCTGACTCATCATACAGACCAGTCTATTCTGACTCTGATGAGTCTTGACAGTATCATAGACCGTCAGTTTGAAAGTGTCACTCAGGATATGCCGTTGGGCAAACTTATCAATGTAATCAGTAAAAGTCACACCAGTTTCTTACCTGTGCTTGATGAGGCAGGCACATTGCTTGGTGAGGTTGATATTACCAAGATACGTCATGTCATGTTCCGTACAGAATTGTACAATAGGTTTACAGTTTCGCAGATTATGACCCCGGCGCGTGCCAAATTACAGCGAGACGACAAGATGCAGGATGTTATGCGGAAGTTTGAAAAAGCTAATTGTAATTTTCTTCCTGTGGTAGATGTAAACAATATCCTCATTGGATATGTGTCTCGTACGCGTATGTATAGTATGTATCGCAAGATGGTGGCAGACTTCAGTGCAGAATAAAAAAGTATTGCAAAAATTTTGCGGTCTACTGTAAAAACCGTATTTTTGCATGGAGAAAAATATTATCTAACTATATAATAAGAAAAACATGGCAGCGAATGAAGTTATGAAGCCTTATGTAATAGGCTTGGATTTGGGTGGAACAAACTCAGTGTTTGGTATTGTAGATTCTCGTGGTGGAATAAAAGCTACGACAGCTATTAAAACCCAAGGTTATGAGAAAGTTGAAAGTTATGTGGATGCATCTGTGTCTGCGCTTCAGGTTATTATTGATGAAGTCGGTGGTATTGAAAATATCAAGGCTATGGGTATAGGTGCCCCTAATGGCAACTATTATACAGGTACAATAGAATTTGCTCCAAATCTTTCATGGGGGCATGACGGTATCGTTCCATTAGCAGAGATGTTCAGTAAGAAGCTTGGTATTCCTGTGGCTCTTACCAATGATGCCAATGCAGCCGCTATCGGCGAAATGACTTATGGTGTGGCACGTGGCATGAAGAATTTCATTGTGATTACACTTGGTACCGGTGTAGGTAGCGGTATTGTAATTAATGGACAGATGGTATATGGCAGCGATGGCTTTGCCGGAGAATTAGGTCATGTTATCATGCGTCCTGAGAATGGTCGTCCTTGCGGTTGTGGTCGTAAGGGATGTCTTGAGGCTTATTGCTCAGCCACCGGTGTGGCACGTACGGCACGTGAATTCCTGGAAACATCTCAGGAAGATTCTCTTCTTCGTAGTATGAAGCTTGAAGATATTACGTCTCTTGATGTAAGTATTGCTGCCGGAAAGGGAGATGCTCTTGCCAATAGAGTATATGAGTTTACAGGTGAGATGCTTGGAGAAGCTTGTGCTGATTTTGCAGCATTCTCATCACCTGAAGCATTTATATTCTTCGGTGGTCTTACAAAGGCAGGTGATCTTCTTATGAAACCTCTTAAGAAGAGTTATGACGAGCATGTGCTCAATGTATTCAAGGGTAAGGCCAAGTTCTTGATAAGTGGTCTTGAAGGTTCCAGTGCAGCTGTGCTTGGTGCAAGTGCTGTAGGTTGGGATATCAATAAGTAAAATAAATAAATGGCAGACTGGAATTTCCGGTCTGCCATTTATTTTTATTAGTCTGTTCTTATTTTTTTTAGAATTCACTTGTAAAGTGAAATTTAATGCCTTTGAAGTCTTGCTGAGCCATGCTTAGTACATAACCGCTATCAGCAAGGAATACATCTCGTCCTTCGGCATCTTTTGCCATATACTGATATTTGCGTTTCTTGAATTCATCTAGTTGCTTTTCGTCTTCAGCTTCTATCCAGCATGCTTTGTATAAGTGTACCGGTTCCCAACGGCATTTGGCGTTGTATTCATGCTCCAGACGATATTGGATTACTTCAAACTGCAACTGACCTACAGTACCGATGATGCGGCGGTTGTTGAATTGGTTGACAAATAACTGTGCCACACCTTCGTCCATAAGTTGGTCAATACCTTTCTGGAACTGTTTGCTTTTCATTGGGTCATTGTTTTCAATATATTTGAAAAGCAATGGAGAAAAACTTGGCAGTCCCCTGAAATGCAATTGCTCGCCTTCTGTGAGTGTATCTCCTATTTTGAATATTCCGTTATCAGGAAGACCTACAATATCACCAGGATAAGCTTCTTCTACTGTGCTCTTACGTTGCGCCATGAATTGTGTAGGTGAAGAAAAACGTACCGTTTTGCCTTGGCGTACATGAAAGTAAGGCTGGTTGCGTTGAAATTTACCTGAACAAATCTTGCAGAAGGCTATACATGAACGGTGGTTAGGGTCTATGTTGGCGGTAATCTTGAATATGAAACCGGTAAACTTTGATTCTGCAGGTTCTACTATTCGTTCTTCTGCCTTTGTAGGCTTAGGACTTGGAGCTATTTCAACAAAGCAGTTCAGCAGTTCCTGAACACCAAAGTTGTTTAAAGCCGAACCGAAAAACACCGGTGCCACTTCTGCAGAACGATAGTTTTCTATGTTTAATTCCGGGTAAACACCGTCAACAAGTTCCAAATCATCACGCAATTGTTGTGCTTCACGTTCTCCCACCTGTTCGTCAAGTTGTTTTGAAGCAATGTCTACTGCTACTTTTTCAGTGACGCGCTGCTTGTTTGGAGTGAAGAGATTTAATTGTTGCTCAAATATATTGTAGACACCTTTGAATTTCATACCTTGTCCAATTGGCCATGAGAGTGGTCGGACATGAATTTGAAGTTCCTGTTCCAATTCATCAAGAAGGTCGAAAGGGTCACGCCCTTCACGGTCCATTTTGTTGATGAATATTATAACAGGAGTATTGCGCATACGGCATACTTCCATCAGTTTTCTTGTCTGAGCCTCCACACCTTTTGCAGAGTCAACCACGATGATAGCTGAGTCTACGGCTGTAAGAGTACGGTAGGTGTCTTCGGCAAAATCCTGATGCCCTGGAGTATCCAGAATATTAACCTTATATGGTTCTCCTTTCTGTCCGTCAGGCAGATAGTCAAATTCCATAACAGAAGTAGAAACAGATATACCGCGCTGTTTCTCAATATCCATCCAGTCGGAGGTAGCTGTTTTGCGAATCTTATTGCTTTTTACTGCACCTGCCACTTGAATCTGACCACCAAACAGAAGAAATTTCTCGGTAAGAGTGGTTTTACCAGCATCAGGGTGAGAGATTATGGCAAAGGTACGCCGGCGTTGTATCTCGTTCATTACTTATTTTAATCTTAAGTTATTGATGCATGTTTTCAGCGAAGCTGTCCAATATGGTATCTGTATGCCGAAAGTATCCTTGATTTTAGTTTTGTCCAGCACGCTGTATGCAGGTCGTTTCACAGGTGAAGGGAATTCATCGCTATGGCAAGGTTGAATATCGCAAGTGCTGTGCAGAGACAGTTCTGCAATTTTCATGGTGAAATCATACCAAGAGCATACACCTTCATTGCTGAAGTTGTATATACCGCTGTGGTCAACGAATTTACGGAATTCAACAATATAGTAGATTGCTTTGGCAAGATCACCTGCATAGGTAGGAGTTCCACATTGATCGAATACAACTTTCAATTGTGGCTTTGTGGCAGTAAGTTCCAGCATTGTTTTTACGAAGTTATGCCCGAATTCACTATACAGCCATGATGTACGTATTATAATATGATTCACTCCTGTAGCCTGAATAAGCTGTTCGCCATGTAGTTTTGTTTTGCCGTATATGCCGGTAGGAGTACCTTGCTGCTCTTCATCGCATGGGGTATTGTATGGATCTCCGCCAAATACGTAATCAGTAGAAATATGAACAAGCAGTCCATTAACCTCTTTCATTGCTATAGCAAGGTTTTCCGGAGCTTTGGCATTAAGAGTTTCAACAAGAGATTCTTTTTCTTCAGCTTTGTCTACATTTGTCCATGCAGCGCAGTTGATAATACATTCGATATTGTTTTCCTTGACAACTTTTCTTATAACATCAATATTTGTGATGTCTACATGCAGATACCCCTCGCATACATCAGTAAAAAGATACTTATCCTGACTGTTCTTTGTCACGAGCTGAATTTCATTGCCAAGTTGACCGTTGGCACCGGTTACTAATATATTCATACTTCTTTTATAATTGATAATTGACAATTGGCAATTAAATCTTTGGTTCTTTGTCACCCCAGTCCAGTCCCTCTTTTTCATCTTTGATGTAATAATCAGAAAGTAGACCGGTGAATATGGTTATTTCTTTTATTGCAAGTTCTGTTTCAGGAGAAATCTCTTTATTCTGCATGTGCAGTACCATCACTCCATAAAGTGCATTCAGACAAGTTTCTATTTCACTGACATCCTTTTCACCTTTGTTTCTCAGTTCCACGATGAAAGGCA
>JBMNON010000031.1:0-4574 GCA_050943115.1 Patescibacteria group bacterium | reverse complement strand
GCCCTTGTTTTGGTCGTAAAGCCAGACAATGCTTTTCAGGATATATCCCTGCATGGCGTCGCTGATTGTGCGCTCGACATCCATGATTGTTGCGGCAATCGGATCTTCGATCTCGACCGTACCGCCTTTGCGCCGCTTGGCCTTGAGCCCTTTGCTTTTCGCTTCCCGCTGTCCAATTTCGTGCTCCAAGAAGTGCCGCATGAACTTGATATAAACAGGATTCGTTGACTCAACCTTGTCGAACTCTTTTTGCGTCATCAACCCTGCTTCAACACGCAGGTGAAGTATCCGGCGCGTCCAGTCTGTGAAGCGTTCAAGCGCGTTCTGAAACATGGGGGAGTCAAGCTCTGCAACCACCGCGTCAGCAATGGCAGGGTCGATGCCGGACACCATCTTATTTTTGTGATAAATCTGCGCAACACGGGCCACCGCATAACGCCTGAACTTCTTGAGCGTGTCTTTGTCGCCGTTGACCTCGCTTAATGCGTCAACCATACTTTCACCGGTCTTGTTCCCGAAAAGGTCAGTGGTGTGCTCAACCACGAATTGATAGGCTATGCGGCCTGATTTACCGTTGAAAGCGTGCATCAACATAAACGGACTGTGCTCCGGCGGTACGTCATAGGCCGCGTCGCCAAGCATCTTCTTCATGCCGCGCCATGCAAAATGGAACTTGTCAACCCAACGGTCATTGAACTCCCGCAACACCGCTATCACACGCTGGACATCCCATTTATCCTTTGGCGGGTTCATGAACGCCTCGACAATCTCTTGCGGCGTCTGCGTGTTCAACTGCTCAATCATGCGCTCCAGCTTGAGGATTTTCTTGGCCTCTTCGGGATTGGCGGGCAGGAACTCCGTCATAAACCAGTTGTAAGTTTCCGGCGCATCGATCTTGAGCCTACCGTCTCCGGTCAGGAACATGCGGATGAACTCCGCGAAACCTTCCGCCTTGTAACCGCCCTTCGGCTTGGTGTCGCCGTAAAGCGCGCGCCCGAGTTTGAGAAGCTCTGCGCGGATAGCCATGCTGCCGCCGTGGGTCTTTGACCAGCGGTTCAGCACGTCGTCGAAATAATGCCCGAGTTCGTGCATGATGGTACTTAGAGCACGGCGGTCTTTGGTGCGCATCTCTTTCAGCATCCGGCTGTACCATCCGTTGTATTTGGGCTTCTTGAATGTTGCCTTGCCGTGAATAGTCAAGGTCGGGTACATGCGCTTGACTTCGGCAACGACATCACCGACGTTGACCAGCTTCTTGCTTTCATTGAACCCCGTGCCGGTCGGTGTCGTTGAAGGTGTGCCAGGGCGTGCCGGTGCGCCTTGGAAGTCATCGTCGTCATGGTTGTCCGTTCTGCGTTGCTCTTTGCTTTCCTTGGATGCGTTGAACCTATCCACCACATCTGTCGGGGCTTCGTGTTCACCGGCGCGGATTTCCTTTTCCGCCGCTTTCGCGTCTTTCTCCCGCGCCACTTTGAGCTTGTAGCGTTCTTCCGGAGTGAGCGTCGCGTACTCCGGCTGGACATCAATCTGCCTGACGGATTCTGCGGGTACGGTCACGTCTTTGAAGCCCAGCGTGCCATCAGGTCGGATTGGATACGGCGTGAGCTTTTTAGCGCCCTTTTTCTTCTCTTTGAACGCCCTGACCTGCGCTTTACCGTCGCTGTCGTATCCCTTCATTTCACCGGAGTAGACAACGCCGTTTTCTGCTGTCGCAACGACCTTCGCGCCGTTCTTTATGCCTCCGTCTCGGGGTCCTTTTTGCGCGTTCCCCTTCTCGCCAGCCGTGGTTTGCGTGTCCCTGCGCTCGTTGAAGAGCGGAGTGTCGCCTTCTCCAAACATGTCCGGCGTCAGGTCGCCAGCCGTGCCCGTCAACTGTTTAGCCGCGCCTTCTTCCAACGCCTTTTTGTCGGCACGTTTCCGCGCTTCCTTGGCAAGCTCTTCCGGCGTCGCGGATTCAAGATTCAGGTCTTCTTTTCTGCCTTTTCCTTCTCCGCTTTTTCCGCCTTCATCTTTAGATACTTCGCTTTCATCTCGTCTGTCACCTTGAAGAGGGGTCTCCCGTTCAATCTCTTCTTGTTCAGTTCGCTCATTGTCTCTCTCGCGATCTTCCTGCAATCTTCGATCGATAGATTCGGATGATTCATACGCACGTTTAAAAATATCTCCCTCAATGTCATTATCAACCTCCGTTTCCTTGCCTAAATCAGCATCAATATCACGGTCTTCAACAGCTGCGGTGTCCCCTGTCGGTGTTCTAACCTCATAAACGAGCGTGCCGTTTCTCACATACGACTGCGCCACGTTAACAAAAGGCCATGCAGGGTCAATGCCGACCGCGCTTGCCGCCTCTTCATAGAGTGCGACAACATGACCGTCCTCAATGACATCGCCATTGTCCACCATCTGCCTGTACGTTGCAAGGTCTCTCTGTTCCTGTTCGTGCTCCCTCTCATATTCCGCCTTTATGCGCTCTTCGTATTCTTCGTACTGCCTGTTTTCGAGGTCCTTCTGTGAGGGGGCACCCTCTTCCTTCCACCGTTGGTAGGCGTTATACTGATAAACCCAATCGGAAACAAGAGCGTCCGGCCCAGTAGTATCAGCGTATTCAGGCTTATGTAGAACCTCTGCCAACTCTTTAGCAACACTATCGATTTTCCCTTTCGACTTCCACGTAATCGCCTGCCGCATGTTCTTCGGCAAGCGCCTGTAAGCGTCATGCTCGCCGCCCCCCTTGTCTTTCTGGGCACCGAACAGGCCACGATTCTGATGCCACCACTGCAAGAGGTCGTATTCGCCGTCCTGATTCTTGGCGTCAAAGAACGCCCCGAACGATTCCTTTTTCTGTTTCTGGCCGAACACCGGCTTGCGTGACGGGTCGATCTCGTAAATCGACTTTCGCACCTTGGAGAGTTTCTTCTCAATCTCTTTGATCTGCGTCATGAATGGGTTCTCGCTTTTAGGGACGCGCTTGCCATCCGTGAGCTTCTTGTTGATGTCGGCCCATTGTCTGAGTTTTGACCGCAGTCCGTCACGGTTGCCGACAAGCTCGGTTTCTTCGTCAATAAGCTTGTTGATGTCGAGTTTGGGGGTCTGTGCTTTTTCAACATCCGCCTTGCTCTTGATTCCCTTGGTTCCGATTTTCGGTTTAACGGGTTCCTTCGGTTGCTTCTTGCCCTTGTTCTTGGCGGGCTTTGGCACGGATGGCTTGGCTTTCTGCTGTTCGGCATAGTGCTTGATTGTTGCCAGCTCGTTTTTCAACAATCCGATCTCTTCGTCAATTTCCGCAACTCTCCGCGCTTTTTCTTCTTCAAACCCAAACCCTTCATCAACAGGATAGTCTATGGTCGCCATTCTATCCCGTTCGAGTTCCTTGATACGCTCTTCTATGCGGGCAGTTTCAACCTCGTCGGCTTGTTCTTGTACCCCAGCCAGCGTGCCGTCGGGGCGGAGGGTCAGGGGGGGCTGATCCAAGGCCGTGCGAATGTGGGCGTCAAGCCAGTCGCCAATGATTCGCCTTTGTGCTGCGTCTGTGATCGCTCGCGGTTCCAGTAGATACAACCCGCCAAGGTCAACCAACGACTCAAAGGCTTGATCTCTCGGAACACCTTGGGAAATCAGCGATTCGAGTGCTGCATGTGCCGTTTGTGGATTGCGCGAGAACAGGGAGTGGACAATCTCGTGTGCCGCTGTTGCTTGGTTCTGCGGGTATTCCCGTGATGTCTGAAAGTCGGCGGCGTCACGCTTCGTCCAATCTGCCGCAAACGGCCTCACCGGGGTTGTGTCAGAACCTACCGTAGCCCTACCGCCCGTACTTTCGCCACCAACGCCATGTTCGCCAACACGAATCTCGACGCCGTAATCAAGCCCCATTGCCACTGCCGCATTCGCCGGGTCGGCCTTCCACTCATCCAGCACCCGTTGCCGTTCCTCCAGGTCAACGGACCCGTCAGCCTTCGGCGGTACGGCATCCACGGCGGCCTGCGCCGCCGCAAGGTGTTCGCGGGCAGCCTCACTCAGAGTGACGCCGGGGAGTTTGAACCTCGGGGCGTTTCTCGCCTCTGAAACGGGTTCAGGCGTCAACTCGGTCTTCACCGGCTCCGGCTCCGGCTTGGGCTTCACACCTTTGTTCTTCTTCACCTCTTCCGGCTGGGTGGGCGTTTCCGACGCAACAGGCGGCGCAACGTCATCCGTGACGGCTTCCGTGTTCTCCAGCGCATGAACGGGTGTCGTTTTTTCCGGTGCGTCCTGTGCGGTTTCAGGCGGCTCTTTCGGCGTCTCGGGTTTCTGCTCCGGCTCCATCTCCACCTTGACTTCCGGCTTCGGCTCTTCCGCCTTGACCGGCTCGACAAGCACGGCTTCCTTGTCGCCTTTCGCCGCCGCCTCTTCGTTCTTCACAAGCGCATCGTGCAGCTTATCGGCCTGCGCACGGCCTTCCGGCGTCAGGATGCCAGCCTCGCGCAAGTCATTGACGAAACGCGCCCGCGCCTTGGCGGGCATACGGGGTAGCCCAGCCTTCTCGAAAGCACTGCGGGAGAGATTCTCCAGCTTCGCCACTTCCGCCATTTTTTCGGGAT
>JBMNON010000030.1:0-4627 GCA_050943115.1 Patescibacteria group bacterium | reverse complement strand
GGTTCGGGAAAGCATGCTTTGGCAAATGCTAGTTGATATGATTGAATAGGCACAACAGCAGCAAAGGACCCTTTCTAGGGTCCTTTTCTTTGTGCATGAATCGTGAAAATTTTCACGAATAGGTTTTCTTGAAGGGTCTCAAAGCTAGGAAGACGGCAAGGACTCGACGCAAGGTCGATCGATCGAGCTTGGATGGTCTGCCCAATAAGCGGTTCGGCATGCAAGGCATGCAAGGCATGCAATGCGAACGGTTTGCAGACTCAGACCCTACCAATTGTCTGGATTTTGCCTTGCCAGGCTCGAGACTCTGGAATGTTTGGCATACCAAACAAAAGTTCCTATTGACAAACTCCCCCCCCTTTTTGGTCGCTGGAGAACCCCGAACCGGATAGTGTATCCCCGTAAACGAAAATTGCAATTTTTAACAAAAGGCCTTTAAGCTACCCCGTCAAGAGCTATCCAAGAAAAAAAGACCCCGTACCCCCTTTATTGGGCAATATTCCCCAATTCCAAATCAGCGCCCAATTTTTCTACAAAAAATAACCTACAGGAAGCTATGAGACCACGCAAAAAAGACCGCAAAAAATACTTCAATGGTAAGCTTGAGGGTCGCACGATAACTCCGGCTCGACTCGATCGCATGGAAAAGGTTCTGGACATGTGGCTCAGAGGCGCCACGATCTCGGATACGGCTGAGGCGTGTGGTGTATCGAGGGCTACCATTCAGAAGGACAGGGAGATCATAGAAGCCAACTGGAAGATCGAGAGGCCTGAGTTCATAGATAGGTACAAGGGTCTCCTTCATTCCCAATATGAGCGCCTCATGTTCAAATGGTTCAATCGCGCCATGGGCAGCGATGCTGACGCGAAGGCGGTCATGGCCTGGACAAAGCTAGCTGAGGGCTACCAGAAGCTCCATGGCATCAATGGCCCTAAGTCTTCGGCGTCGAAGGACAACCCGACCCTCAACATCTTCTTTGGTGGCAAGCCGGACGAGCCGAAGGTGGTAGGCCCTGATAAACAGCTATCTATCGATGCTGATTTCAAGATCATAGAAAAAAGTGACGAAGAGTAGTTGACGCGAACGTGTGCGCATGGTAGTCTCCAACCATAAACAAAATCATGAACCATGGGGGCTACAATGAAGAATGAAATGGCGAAGCTAGACGAGGCTCTGTTCGCGCTCCTCAGGGAGGTGGTAATGGGCAGCGACTCGGCAGAGCTGTCTAGGGCTACGGCAGAGCTGGTGACCACCGGCTCTGCACTGCTAAATGTGGCGCGTAAAATTAGCGATGAGGCAGATGGGCTCCGCAAGGCGCTGGATGAACTCCTAAGCGCTGAAAGGCTGGAGTGCGACTCGGACGTGCTTAGGCGCGCAATTGAGGCTGCCGTGCACGCTGGAAACAAACTGTTGGGGGTAGTATATGCAGATGAAGTCGGGAGCGATAAGCATTAACCCAGAGGCCCTAGGATCATACTTTGCCAATCTGGATTCGAGTGACCAGGCGAAGTTCTTCAGGGGTCTCGTGGCAGAACTTAAACTATGGGAGTCGCAGCACAACGTATCAATGCAATTCTCTTACGTAGCTAGTGATCTCACTGACAACGAGCGGGGATACTTAGAAAATCACGTTTTCAGCATGATACAAAAGTCAGAGGTATGAACCAGCAAGCCAAAATAACAGACCAGGGCGATCTCTCCGCCCTCAAGGAGAAGAAGCGCATTGAGGCGGAGGCGGTTAACAGGCTCGCCAACGCGGTCGAGGCGCTACGCATCGTAAACAGGTGGGAAGAACAACTGAAACTATCGCTCAAGGATCATCAATGATTACAGACAATTTAACGGCTGAAGAACACGAGGTTGTTCGCGACGTAAGGTCGGCGCTTGAGAACGGTGGCACGCTGCCCAAAAGTAACTTATGGACACTTCTGGACATTATCGAGCGCCTTGGGTTCAAGGTAAGTGAGATGCGCAAGGCCCTTCTCCGCAAGCCTCAGGACATTAAGCAGCTCAAAAAAACTATCAGCGCGCAGGACAGGGATAGGCGCATGCTTGAATTTGAGAATCGCAATATGAGCAATCGTATTGCAGACCTTGAAAATACCAATAGCATCCTGACTGCCTCCATCGAAGAGAGCGAGAATAAGAACGCCCAGGCAGCCAGTCTACGAACCAAAATTGCCAACCTAGAGGCGGACAACGCTGCCCTGCGTCATGAGCTGGAGATGGCGCGGGGCGGCGATTACCAAATTGAGGTAATTGGCGGCGTGGAGGTCCCAAAACCATCCTGGCGGAGAATTGAAGAACTTGAAAATATTGTTATTGCCGCCCAAGACAAAAATCGCGACCTCGCCAGGAAGTGCCGCTGTAGACTTCGCAAGATCAAAGAGCTTGAGTACAAAAACTCAGAGTTAAGGGGCGAGAATTCCAGCCTACGGAAACAAATCATGAAATTATTCTTCTTGATGGGCGCGGCGGTCAGTCCTGATGATACGTGCGAAGACGAATACATTGCGGAATAGGACACGGACGAAATGAATATCATAGGCCCGAATGTAAAATGGAGGTTATCAGAGTACGATGTGAACGGCTCTAGAGCATGGCATTTGGCTGTAAAATTCTATCCTAACGGCGATGACTACTGGTGGTCTGTTAAAGAATGGGGCTTGAAGCCGAGCGACAAGTCTGTGCGGGACGCAAAGGAAATCGCTATGCTAGCGTTTCGCGTATTCGCTAAAAATATTTTCATTAATCAAGACGCGTTTATGGTCCAAGATTCGGGAGTTATGGAATGAAACTGTCAATTGAGGAGCGGAAACTTCTTTGGAACGACTTGCTGGCGATCGAGGCTTTGCGTTTGGAACTGAGACAGTATTACGAATATGATTCCGACGAAATGTTACGAAGTAAAGAGCGCGAACTCGATGAGAGTCTACGATCTAGAATGCGTGAGGTTCTCCGCGTGATTGCAAGTCGAATGCCCATCTAATAGGAGGCTAAAATGGGATTGTCGCTAGAGGATCGTATCATGCTTGATGAGGATATCGAGATTATTCAGGACGTAATATCAGAGATGGTGCGATACAGGGATGTCGACTTCTCAAAAATGAATGATTACCAAATACGCGATTGCGAACGGAATATGAGATTCAGGGTTAAGCGAGCTATTAACGTGTTAATCAACTACTTGCCAATCTAGGAGGCGTGATAATGAGTGGCGGATATTTCGATCATAACGAGTGGCATATTGGCGGTATTGCGGAACAGATTTGGGAGCTTATTGAATCTAACAAGGACGACAGCCTAGACGATTGGGGATACACTAGGGGTCAGTTCTATACGGACGAAACAATTAAGAAGTTCAAGGAGGCCGCAAAACTGCTTCGCAGGGTCTCCAGGATGGTACAGAGAATCGATTATCTTGTTTCAGGTGACGACAGTGAGGAGAGTTTTCACCGCCGTTGGGATGAAGACCTAGGAGGTCAAACAAAAGAATGACCCTGATGGCTGGGAACTTGCACGCGAACGGGCGATAGGTGGTGAGTGATGGAAGGTAGTGTACCAGATTCAATGTTGATCAGAGAAATAGACACCCTTAGAGCCGAACGAGACAAGGCGATAGCGGACCTGGAGAAGATCGAGCCGTTCCTCCGAGAGCGTGAGGAGTTCGGACAATGGCAGGCGGACGCATTGTGTAGAATGCTCAAAATCGAGAGAGGGTCCGAGACAATGAGTGAATTTAATCTTGAGGCGCGGTGGGTGAAATTTACAGAGCGCTGGCCTGAGGCGTGGAAAACTGTCCTGGCGCGGGACCACGCCGGTATCAACATCGTGGCTGCTTACGCGGAGGATGATAAGTATTATACCTATGCCGAGGTGGGCGCCAACGGCTCGTACCACATTCGGAAGGACGAACTCAATGGCTGGGAATGGCTGGAGGTTCGAGAGAAAGGCGGCGAGTGATGAATATTCTAACTGACAAGAGTGTGAAGACAAGACGGGCGCATCGGTGCCATGGTTGTAGGGGAGAGATTATTGCCGGATCCGTTGCGCAATACCAGGTCACGGTAGATAACAGGGAATTTTGGAGTGGATATTTTTGCAATGTCTGTATCGAATATATGTCGAGGCTAATTTTTGACGGCGACGATGGCATTTGTGAAGGTGAGCTTAAGGAAAATGATCCGGAAGGTTGGGAGGCGGTACGATTGGAGCTGGAAGAGAAAGGCGGCGAGTGATTAATGGCGCGAAAGAATCTGCGATCACCGATTTTGTGGTTCGGCGGAAAGGGGCAAATGAAGAAAAAGATCCTACCATTGATCCCGTATGATAAAATATACGTCGAGCCATTCGGCGGCGGCGCGTCTATTCTATTGGCGCGCGAGCCTTCGAGCGTTGAGGTGTACAATGATCTATTCGGAGGGCTGCATGATTTGTTCCTAGTTATTTCGAAGCCTGATTTATTCGAGAAGTTTTACCGCCGTGTCGCGTTAATGCCATACAGTCGCAGATTTTACGATGAATATAAAAATTCGTGGATAGATGAGGCGGATTTGATCGAACGTGCTGCTAAATTCTTCTTTATTGCCAGGCAGTCGTTTAGTGGCAATATAGAGTCTAAAAGCT
>JBMNON010000013.1:0-22210 GCA_050943115.1 Patescibacteria group bacterium | reverse complement strand
TTAAGCTTCTGATAGACAATATAAATGAGGGTCGGGGGTATGATTTTTTAATCGGAATTCTATTTTTATTCGTCGGAGCCAGATTGCTTACGAACTGGCTGGGAACACTTTCAGTATACTTGGGGGATAAGGTGGTAATTCCGGCAGCAAAAGATGTTAGATTGAGGATATTCCGCTATATACAGGATTTGGATTTCGCCTTTCATGTCAACAAGAACACAGGATCTTTGATTTCGGCATTCAAAAGAGGTGATCAGGCATTTTTCGATTTATTTTCCAGAATACATGAAAACATTCTGAGTGCCGTTATCAGCCTGGGAGTGGTTTTGTTTTTCTTCTCACGGGTAAATTTGACAATTCTGTGGATTATGTTGGGGTTGTTTGCGTTAAATATCGGTGTCAGCTTGCTTTTGATCAGATTTAATATGAAGTGGAGGAAAGAATTTAATGATGCAGAGGATGTTATCTCGGGCATTATTACCGACAACTTAATTAATTATGAAACGGTGAAGTTTTTTGCTCAGGAAAAACAGGAAGAAGGGCGGTTGAGATCAAACTTTGCAGACTGGACGAAAAAAATCTGGGGCTTTAGCAATAGTTTCCGGGTAATGGATGTCACTATCGGTACCCTATCAGGTTTGGGAATGCTGGCAATCCTGTGGATAACCATAAGGCAATTGTCCGCTGGGCAGATCACAACCGGCGACTTTGTGATGGTCACCGGATTTATTACCGGCTTTTACTATAGATTTTTTGAACTTTTATACAGATTCAGGGGAATCGCCAAAAATTTCATTGATTTGGAGAAATATTTTGAGCTTTTGGATAATGAGATTATTGTCAAAGATCCCAAACATCCTAAAATATTTAAAGAAATTAAGGGAGAAATTGAGTTTAGGAATGTCAGCTTTAACTATCCGGGCAATGAAATAAATGTTTTAAAGGATGTGGATATCAAAATTGAACCAGGCGAATCGGTGGCGTTCGTGGGCAGGTCTGGTGCCGGAAAAACAACCGTAGTCAAGTTACTTTTGAGGTTTTATGACCTTAAAAAGGGACAAATACTATTGGATGGAACGGATATAAGAGATTTGGCAAAAAGCCATTTACGGTCTTTTATTGCCGTAGTCCCCCAAGAACCGGTGCTATTTAATAACAGCATTGGGTTCAATATCGGTTACGGGAAAGATGATGTCACCCTAAAAGAGATTAAAGAAGCTGCCAAGATCGCTAATTTACATGATTTTATCGAAGGTTTACCGGAAAAGTATGAAACTCAGGTAGGAGAAAGAGGCATTAAATTGTCGGGAGGACAAAAGCAAAGATTGGCGATTGCCAGGGCTTTGGTGATAGATCCAAAGGTTATTGTATTTGACGAAGCTACTTCAAATCTGGATTCCGAATCTGAAAAGCTAGTTCAGGAGGCTTTGTGGAAGACGGCCAAAAACCGAACGGTTTTGATTATTGCCCACAGGTTTTCAACTATCAGACGGGCTGACAAAATTGTGGTTATGAACGAAGGAGAGGTGGCGGAGGTAGGTACACATAATCAACTGATTAGAAAGAAGGGTGGAATCTATAGAAAGTTGTGGAACCTCCAGGCAAAGGGTAAGTTGGAGCAGGACGAGGGAGGGTTGTTGACCCCGGCAATTGTTGAGGAAGAAGACATTTAGGGACAGAGATTTTCACAAGGTATGCCGTCATTATCCCCGTCCCTAGCTTGGCAACCGCAAGTATTAACTTGGAAATAGGCTTCTTCGCAACTAGCTATCTGAGTACAAGTTCTTTTGCAGTCACAAACCCAAGAACCGTTAGAAGGTGGGTTGATAACTTGGGTCTGAGTTGGAAGAGCAGTAGGCGGCGGAGTATTCGGGGCTTGAGACTTCATGGTGGGGACAGAGGTCGGTCTTGTCGTAATAGAGGCGGGTTTCTTGGTGGGAGTAGGAGTTGAAGTGGCAGGGCAAGCATCTTCAGCCCAAAGGCCTTTCTTGAGGGATTGTGCTTTTTTTTCTGCTTCAATAAATTCATCTCGATATTTGTATGGAGCATTATAAGTGTATTCATGAGCATAACCCTCTTCTATCATCATCTTGTTAAAGCTGGTACCGTCTTCCAAGAAAATATATCGAAGCTGACGCTGATAAACATCCAGGTCACCTTGGCTCGGGTCTGATTCCAAACTAACTTTCTTGCCCAAGAGAACTTCCTTGGCCTTATCTGAAGCTTCTTTACCAAAGCATTGAACAGGCTGTCTGGGGTCAACCGTTTCGGGCGAATCAATTCCAATTAGCCTTACTGTTTCAGTTTTCCCGTCAATATCGACTTGGATAGTGTCACCGTCAATAACTCTTTTTACCTGATAAAAGGCCGGCTTTGTTTCTATGGAATCACCTTCATCTCCGAGAATAGAGGCTGAGCTTTCGTTCTGATCAGTTTCATTTGATTGGGTAACTGGAGGCGGAGAAGGCTGGCTAGTTTGTGGGTTTTTATTCGCTGATGTCGTACTTGCAACTCCTGCAAAGAAGAACAATAATATCACCGCCAATGCTTTTAGATTGCCCGAAACTGGTCTTTTAATAAGTTTGGGTAAGAGGTTTGAGGAAGGAGGTAAAACAATAAGCGCTGCTAAAAGGTAAAACAGGGCTGACAAAATACTACTGTCAATATACGAAAAAGCCAATAAAAGAAAAAATAGGCCAAGACCCCATTGCAAAATATTTTGTAATTTAATTTTCATTGTTTTCGCTTGTTACTAAAAATACTAGGTAATATATATTTCAAATAGGTGAGAAATTGATAATGAGTATGTAATTATTTGAGTTCAGTTCTATTTACCGCTTTTGGTACCAGTGGCAAGTTTGTTTCGGGTTTCGCGGATGGCGATTTTAGGGAGGGTGTCGAGGTTGTCGTTGAGATAATTTTCTACTTCTTTTGTGTGGAATTTAATTAAACTTCGAAGAATCCAGGAGACAGCCTTGGTGATAAGTATGTCTTTTTCGTGTTTAAGTTTGCCGGTGTTTGCCAAGGCCAAATCGGATAGCCGCGGGTCATCAGACTGCCGCAGAGGCTTGGTAAGAAGAACGAGACTAGCCCGGCGCTTGTGGATGTTTGGGTCGGTGACAAACTTCTTTAATAATTTTTCCCAGTTAGACCAGCGAGACAGAATATCACCGGCAGTAAAGCAAAGTTGGCAAATGGTGTCGGTTTCGGCCCAGCCCTCTACCCTATCGAGAAGTTTGTCTAACATTTCGGGTTTTAAATTATTGCGGTAGTCAGGATATAAATTAAGGACTAAGCCAATTGTCGATAATTCTTCGAAGGAGTCGCCCTGACTCAAAGATAAGAGTAGCTTTTCGATATCTTCGTGGTTTAAATTTTGGGCCTTTAAATAGGCTTTGACTTTCCTGACTTTGACATCGGTTTTGAGGCCGTAATATTTCTTGGTAGTACCTAAATATTTTTTTACCCAGTCATTATTGGACTGAATGTTTTGGTTGTCTTGAAAGATTTTAAGTAGAGCGAGGTGGTGGTTATTTATTATTTTCATTTTCGAAGGGTAATGTTGTTGTATGTGTTATTCCCCCAATGCCACTAGCAGAAACATTAATTTCATTAAAATAACTATTATAAAATTTGGGTGAATTTTTCACTTTGTAGTTTTGAAATAATATGTCGGATTTTCCTTGATAAAGACCAATCATCTCGTTTAATCTTGATTGCATAGTGGTTTTCGTGAAGGCCATTTTACTAGAATTATTAAACACTACTGGTTTTATAAACATGTAGTATGATTTTTCGAGATCTTTATAAAAACCTACGCAATCAATCTTTACATGGTTTTCACTTATAGATACTATACCGTGAGAATCAGGTTTTCTATAAAAGTTTTTTTGAATTTCAATTCCGTGTTTTGTAAGGTAAGTATGAGCAAGTCCATGTCGCACTAAATTTCTAAAGAGATATCCCAGATCGTTGTATTTTGAATCTATTCCTGACAAGCACTCATTCCAATAATTTAAAAAGTATGCATCACCCATCCCATTATCTTTGAACTCTTTTGGAGAAATAAGACCACCCATCAATTCGATTCCGGATAATGTAGTCATAACCATCGGATAACCTACAGCCCCATCATCACAATCTGGTAATGGACCCAAAACTGCCATATTAGCTAAATCGTGAAACAGGTATCCTTCAACAACTTTTTTTAAAAATTCTTCAACTTTCATTTTTTAAAATATTTTTTACCTTTCAACTTATCAGGTAATAAACTTTTTTCTTTGTCGGGGTACATGTCATAACCTTTGCCGTAATCCAACTCTTTCATAAGCTTTGTAGGGGCGTTTCGCAGCTCCAAGGGGATAGGTAGGTTGCCATGCTCCTGAACATCTCTTTGGGCGGCACGCAGACCGTCGTAGGTGGATCGGTTTTTAGGAGAATTAGCCAGATAAACAACTCCATGGGCAAGATTGATGGCGCATTCGGGGTAACCAATAGTTTCGACAGACCTGAAGACCTCATTGGCCAGCATTAGGGCGGAAGAATTGGCAACACCGATATCTTCAGAGGCAAATATAACCATACGGCGGGCAATGAATTTGGGATCTTCGCCGGCGTCAACCATTCGAGCCAGGTAATAAAGTGCGGCGTCGGGATTGCTGGCACGCATGGATTTAATAAAGGCGGAAATAGTATTGGTGTGTTGTATTAAAGAGCAAATATTCCCCTATTTCACCGACATTTGTTTGTCGATTAATCTACAAAAATAATACCATACAACGTTAGTTGATGAAAACATTATGGTGATTAATATTGCATAATGATCTATTTAGCGGTAAAATTGGCACAATGTCAACAATTGAGTCCTTAATTATTATTCGACATGGACAATCGGCTTATAACGAACTACGGGAAAGGAAGAAATTGGACCCGGCATATGTAGAATTTTTGGGAAGTTTTCCGAAAAGAAGAAGCGATCCAGATTTAGTTAAACAAGCCGCACTTTGTTATCTTGAGCATACCAATCAGAGCTTGCTTGATAACTTTGAAACGCCTTTGACTGAAGAGGGTAAGAGACAATCTTATGAGGTTGGGAGGCGGCTTAAGGAACTTGATAGTTTATCAGACGTAATCTTTGTCTCACCGCATATCAGGGCTATTCAAACATATGAACTAATACTAAGAGGTTGGCCTGAACTTAAGAAGGTAAAGATTATTGAAGACGAACGACTCAGGGAACAGGAGCGCGGGCTTTATCTGAATTATAACGACTGGAAAATATTTACAGTATTCCACCCAGAGCAGGAAGATTTAATGAATCTTCAAGGACATTATTGGTACAGGTATCCCCAGGGAGAAAATATTCCTGATGTCAGGCTTAGAATTAACTCTTGGCTTGACTCACTGGATAGGAAAGAAGGTAGTCGCTTTGTTGCAATAACTCACCATATCCCAATATTAGCTTTAAGGGCAAATTTAGAAGAAATGAACTGGCCAGCCTTAATGGATTTGGACAAGAGGGATACTCCCATTAATTGCGGAGTGACAAGTTATGCAAGACGAATGAATATTGAGTCTTTAAGCTTAGAAGCTTATAACCAAAAATTTTACTGATATGTCATCAGAAAGTAGGCCGCAAAGACAATTGAGCAAGAACTGGACTGTGATACCCGGTACGAATCGTCTATCTGGGCCAGGATGTGCTTTCGAATGTATCTATTGTAACCAGGAGGGCTTAGATGTAGATCAAAATGGAAACAAAAACACACCATACATTACAACAACTGTTGATAGTGGGATTTCCCTGAATGATAGGGTTTACGTCGGACCCAAACTAGTAATGGAAATTGAACAAAAGACAGTCTTAACTGAATTAGGACAATTCCCATATTATTCAAAAGATCAAACTCTCATTGTTAGGAATTTCTCCGAACCAGCTCTAGACTGGAGCGGTTCATTAGATTTTGCGCAAAGAGCAATTGATTCTCTAGGACATCAGGGCACCATAATGTTTATTACAAAAGGCCGAATTGAAAAAACAGAAGTCATAAGAGCTCGGAAAATGGTGGAAGAAGGAGCTAAACTAATATTTGTTGTAACCCATGCAGGAAACCCCCGACAAGTAGAGAAAGCTCCCAGACAAGGAAGAATTGATACAGCTAGGTCATTATCAGCAGAAAATATCCCAGTAATAATGTCCATGAGACCTTTGATTTTAGGGGTCAATACAGATCCGCAAACTATAGAGTCTACCCTTTCAAGTATGGGATCTGCAGTCCAAGCAATTACTGTTGGAGGATTGTTTGTGTATGATTTCACTGTCGATAGGTTCCGAACTATCGGAATAGAATTAAGTGATCTTTATAAGTACAAAGATCCATACAGGGAAAACAAGTTATTGCCTGATTATGTACCTGAGCTTGTGAGAAGAATAGCTAAAGATGTTGGAGTCAGTGTTCCAATTTATGACCACACCACCTGTGCGAGTGCCTATATTACCAATCGAAGATATGGGGTACAAAAACACGACAGACTAGCTCACTGGGCAGACCAGTCCCCACAATTCTCTCAATGCAACCTTTATTGTCCAGTCAATCAGAGAAACATATGCCAAAAATCTAGCGAACAGGATATTGGTGTAGCAATTTCATTAGGTAATGATGAATTGAACAGAATTGGTTTTCAACAAAAGTTAATAGCTTCACCTAATCGTCATGGAGTACTATTGGTTAAGGATGGCGACTTGCATTTATCTGAACTATTTTTTATTGAAGAGAAAACAGGATTTTGCGTTGAAAATTTGCCTGCTGCAGACAGGTTGGCAAACACATTGGATTCTTACACACGACAACAAGGTCACCAAAAAATATATTTTACAGATAGTTCTGGCGTTTACCATATTCATATCGAAAATCAGTTTTCTGAGGACCAAAAAGCAGATTTGCTTAAATACCTATGGAAGAAAACTCGATCTAGGTCTTTTGAAATAACTTTTCCTTGACTGTCTGTCTAATGCCTTCGCTATCCAATTTGTAGTATTTCAATAAGTCGGCAAATCTACCACTGTCACCGAAGTTAAATCCATGGGCTTTAATAACGGAAGGTCTTACTGCGGTAGTTTCCATAACAGTTTGAGCAACGGGATACTGCAGTACTAATGGATTTCCGTTGTAAATTGTCATCAAGGGTCTATCGTTCTCAGTTAAATTTACAAAATTTTGATCGAGTTTTTTTGGATTAACCACGTTTATTACTCTAACATAGACGTTATCTTCTTGTTCCATTTTTTTAGCTGCTTTCACAGTTTCAGAAGCAACAAAACCACTACTTACTAAAACAAGATCTGGTTTTCTTCCTGGATCAAATGTTACGTAGTAGCGTGTATTTTTAAGATCCGTTTCCTGTCTTTCTAATAAATCAATATTGACCCGATGTGAACGTACGTATACCAGTCCAGGATTTTCCGATATGAACCAATTAAATACGTTATACAAATCTCTCACATCAGCAGGTTCGTAAAAATCTATGCCTGGCATTGTTTCAATAACTCCAGGCTGACCACTAGATTGATGTGTTTTACCGTTTCGATCCTGCGTTAGTCCACTCATTTTCGAGAGAATCATAAAACGACTTTCACCTTGTGCAGCAGCATTGATCTGATCAGCAGCCCGGTATAAAAAGGCATCACCATAGTGAAGAAATATACGGGCGTTTTGATCGGTTGTCGAAATACCATGAGCCATGGCTACAATGTGTTGCTCTCTAATACCCGTATCAATAAAATGGGTAAATTCTCGAATTCTAGATGATCTGACAAACTTGTCATAAATAAAATCAGGGGTAAGCATGTAAATCGAAGGTGCATTCGAAGCTGTTTCCAGCACATATCTTAACTGTTCAAAATACACATCCTGAGCTTTCTCTAAATTATTAGCTCTTTCTGAGTCAATTGGTATGTCAACGATAAACCTTTCGGAAGTAGTTTGTTGAGATCGAGGGAGTTCTAATTTCCGCCTTACTTCACAGACTCCAGCATTAATTTCTAATTCAGTCAATCCACTTTGGTCAAGTAGTCCCTGTTGACGAGCTATTCCTGCCTCAACGATTGGTGTTTTGCAGTTGCTAATTGTATGATAGCCATTAAAACTTTCCTTATTCCCCTCTAGACCTAGTCCTTTTTCTGTTTTTGCAATGAAAATTGTTGGTCTGGTTATTGAACTGAAGGAACGATATGCTTCGATTACCTGCTGGATGTCATTACCATTTTCTATGTTCCTTACCTCCCAACCGTATCCTTCCCAAACTTTAGTAATATCAGTGGCGCCATCGCTTTCGTGCGTACTTCTTGATAATTGTTTCTTGTTTTGATCAAGAATAACAATTAGGTTGTCGAGTCCGAGAGATGCTGCGTGACGAGCAGCTTCGCTGACATTGCCTTCTTGCTCCTCTCCGTCACCAAGAAAAACAAAGGTTCTATAGTCTAACCCATCGTTTTTGCCAGCTATAGCCGAACCAACGCCATAGGAAAGTAACATTCCCAATGAACCGCTTGGTGTAATGTCGATTCCAGGAGTTGTGTGCATGTCTTCATGCCCTTTAAGTATGCTGCCTAATTCACGGTATTGTCCGAGCTCTTTTTCGTCGAAATATCCCAACCTTGAGAGAATTTTGTAACGTAAAGGACCCTCATGCCCCCGGATGAGTACACGGTCGCGATTTGGATTACGAGGATCATTTGGATCTATCTTCAAAAACCCCCCGAAATACAACCCGACTAGAAGCTCTACCGAAGATGAATTACCTCCTAAATGACCACTATCCGCTTCCAAAATAGTCTTAAAAATATCCCTTCTGACTTCACAAGAAATTGCGTTTAGAAGTCTGGAGTCCGGTTGAATGTTTGTCTCTATTCTTGACATAATGATTTTCCTATATCTTCGGTATTTTACACTAATTATGCCTAAAGTCAAAAATTACAGGATATAAGAAATTGTCTTATTTGGTGAAGCCAGAAACAAGTCTTTTGATAGTGTCAAGTTCGTTGTAGTCGTGAGTATCGCCAGGGAGCTCTTCGATCTTAACTGTCGTCGTTAATTGATTCAAAAAATCAGACAATTCTTTAGAGGATGCCAATGGATCGTTGGTGTGTTGGATTGCAAGAGTTGATATTGAATAATCTTTATACCAAGTATCAATATCGAAATTGCTTTTTTTGGCCCAATTTAACGGAATCCCAGCAAAAACACATTTTTGAGGCGATATTAGTTTTTCGTAAATTGCCTTGATTGCAACTAAACTACCTGCCGATTTAGCGAAAATCATATATTGGTCGTAGTTTTTAGCGGTCAGAGCTAATTTTTCTTTTTCTTTATCTAAATTGATCATCCACTCCCCTGTCTGCCAATGATCATAGTCGATAATGATTGTGGACTGAAATAATGGCTTTAGGCATATTTCAACAGCCTCGATCCATTTTTTATTATCAATACTGTTACCGCCAAGCAAGATTAAATTCATGATTTATTATACGAAATCTTTATCTAAATACATTAATTGTTATTAAATTATCATAGGTCGTTGTGAGCAAAGAATATTTCGATTGACTCCCCATCCACAACTACTTTTTCAAGGATTGTTGAGAGAAGCTCCTTCTTTTTGTCATAATCGGCTTTATCCCAAATCGAGTCAAAGTTATAAAGAGCTAAGATCGCTTCTTTAGTTTGGCTCTCAATTTTCTCTTGGTTGGCTAAATCGTGATTGAGCTTTTCTAGTTGCTGGTTAGCGACTTGGGTCTCAAGGTCAATCTTTTTTAAGTTTTCAGAAAATTCGCTTGGGTCGATATTACCTTCAATGTAAATGGTTTTAATCCTCTCCCTTTTCTTGGCTAGTTTTTCCAATCCCTGTTTTACTCTTTTAATCTGCTGACTGACTTCCGCACTTCGGTTTTTCCTCATCTGCGTAATAAATTCTTTTTGGGCGTTTTCATTACTGGCTAAGAGCTTAATCCGTTCAAGAACAATCTTTTCTATCTTACCTGCTGAAATTAAATAGCGCTGAGTACAGCCACTTTTACCTTTATGGGTGTAATTGGAACACAAATAAGCACCAGTCCTTTTAAAATGTTCTCTTTCTTCTTTGGCATGTTTGTAAGCCCACCAATTAGGCCATGAAGTCAAAAAACCACCTCCACCACATCGGCCGCATTTAATTATTCCTGTAAGTAACCCCTTAGAGACAATCGCCCTACCACCTAATTTGGCTCTGACTCGTAGTTTATTCCTGACTCTCAAAAACTGATCCCTCTCGATAATGCTTGGATGTTTACCGTTTTCGATAATACCTTGATGCCCACCTTTTAACCTTTCAACGCTTTTCTTGCTCTCTGACAATCTCCAGCCATAACGAACCCACTTGGCATAAGTAATATTTTGGAGAATGTAGCGGACTGAGGTATAACACCAATTATCGGCTCTTGGTGGTTTGATGTGTTGGTCGTTTAGTTGGTTGACGATTTTGCGGATACCCCAGCTTTGGTAATCATAAAGGTCAAAAATTTCTTTAACCACCTTGGCCTCGTTTGGTTCGACTTCCACCCATTCTTTTCTCTTATTGCGGTTGCCATTCTCGTATTCAGCCCTGATCCTATATCCATAAGGAGCTTTGCAGGGTATCATGCCTTTTTTAGCCTTTCCATATTTTCCTAAATTCATCCTTTGGACTCTTTTTTTGTTTTCACTTTCGGCTAAGATACCCATGATAGCGCTAATAATATCCTTACCCATATTCTGACCTTTGACGGTCATTAATCTTGGATCTTCAATTTCGAGAGGACAGTTAACTGAGGTGATTTGAACTTTGTGTTTTTGTTTTAGTTCCTTTTGTAAATTGATGAGATCAACATGGTCACGGGAGAAGCGGTCTAAATCCCAGCAAACTATGATGTCAAACAATCCCTGCCTAGCGTCATCAAGCATAAGCTGGAACTCGTCACGTCCCTCAATTTTAGTTCCCGAGAAACCATCGTCATGGTAGGTCTTTAGATATTCCCAACCCTCCCTTTTAACCATGTCGATACATCTTTGTTTTTGTTCAGACAATGAGACCTTGTCCTTCTCGGCTTGAACTTTTGTAGAAACACGCAAATAGACTACTGCTCGATACTGGAATGGTTTTTCCAATTCCGCTACCACCGCTGGATTGATTAACCGACTTAACTCCGATTTGAAGATCAAGCTGGTGTAATCCTGACCACCTTCACCCACCGGAATATTGTTGGCTTGTAGTGGGATGATAGAATTAACATCGAGCATAGTTTTTGCTTAAATAACCAAGTTTTGCTACCAGGCGGGCTTGGTTATTTTTTTGTAAAATGTTCCTGTTTTTCCATTATATGTTAATAGTTAATTATACTATATTGCCTATCTTACCGCAATAATGATTCATCAAATTCTTCTGGCTCGCTCCACTTTTTAGTTTTAAGAGAGTAATAATGAGTTTGTCTTTCGCCCCAGTCGAAAATATGCCCTCCATACCTTATTACCAGGTCAATCAGAAAGTAGTGACCTAGTCCTGCGTTTGGAGGAATTCCACAGTAGATAGAAGTTATTGAATAACCATTATTTTCAATATGTAGAGCTAGTCCTTTTTTAGGGTGCCTCTTGTAAGAAATTTCCAAGTGAGTAGGACTTATTTCTCTAAATAATAGTTTTTTATACCCTTTATGGTTAATCTCCATTGCTTTTTCTGTAGCTAGCTCCTCGAGCTCTTTAATATTTATTTTTCTTTTTATAGTTGCCGTTAAAGCGAAATTCATATTTTTGTTAATGAGTAACTGTTTTCTTATTTGAATTTCTTATTTGGATTGCTAACCAACTTCCAATAATTGTTTTTAAGCCTAAAATAAGCTCACTGCTAAGTGAATTTATATTAGTATTAACTTTATTGACAGAGTCTCTGTAGTTACTTTTTGTTTTTTTCATAATTATCTACCGCTAGCAGATCACTTAAATAATCCTCTAGAACGTTCTTAATGCTCTGCCCTTGATTGGCAGAGTATATTTTGAGTCGTTGGTGGATACTGGCATCAATTCGTACTTGTTTTGACGAGTTATTGTAGATTTGTCGATTTTTCATTTTTTGTCCTTTTTCTAACACCTAAGTCCTTCCCTCCCTCGCTCTCTCAACCCGAATGCTTTATTTTTTGTATTGCTTGTGGAGTATGTTGTTTGAGAACACACTCCTATTTATTCGGTATATCGGTCGCTTCGGTCGGTCGCTACTAATCTTTGTTTAGTTTTATTTTTGTCGTCTAAACACTCGTAGTAGTCGAGCCCTTTACGACTTGAGATTTAATTCTCATTACTGGGGATAGATTCCCAAGAGGTGAAAACTAAATTCTTACTATTATTTATGTTTCGTCATTCATAGAAATCACTTAGAGACCTTTCTTTTTAAATATTTAATTGCCTCTGAATAAGATTTTGCTTTAACTTCTAGCTTATCCAACCCAAAAAGCTTCTCCTGATCTTCGCAAGTTGTTTTGTTGGAAAATTCGAAAAAACAAAAACCTCCTGGATCGTATATGAGATCCAAGAGGTCAGTCCCGGTAGCAATTAAAAAACTAGCGAGATAAAGGTCGCGAGTGAGATAGGTATCTGTATTGCAATTTAATTCCATGACTCCATGATATTAGGATCCTGGTAGTTATTCGTATCAAGGGTTGTGTCTTTTTTTTGTTACTTTTTGGAAGCCTGGGAGCTTGGAGATTCGGTGATAGTAGGCCTTTAAGTTGTTTTCGTCTTGAAGATAGCTCGAATCATTATCTGGATATTTGTTAACTAATTCGGTCCAAGTTTGAAGATAAGTTTTTCCATTCTTTAATAAAGTCTCGGCTTCTCTCATGATGTCGATTGCTTCTTGGTCTGGATTAAAAACAATAGGTTCAACGTCTTTAATGCTCATCAGGTTCTGCTGAACCCTAGACCAATTTTTATTAATCCAATTCAATAATTCTTTCTTGCTGACTTTTTCGGTAATTCTAATTGCCACACCAGATGAATCTAGGGAGGATTCAGGTGCATCTCTTTCTTTAACCTCAATCTTTATGGGAGCCGGAATTCCTTTGACGACAGAGGCTAGCACGATAAAGGAAATGGCACAGTACCACTTGTGATTAAGTTTTAAGCGGACCAAAAGCGCCTCAATGTCTGATTGGACGTCTGGGTTGTCACTAATAAACACTAATGGATTATCAAGAAAGTCATAAAAGTAATACTCAACATCTTCGTTGCCGGTGTCTATAAAAGGTTTAGTTAGTTTTACTTTATGACCTAAATCGTCTTTTATAAAATCTTTGGTAAATTCCAATGAGTCATCGTTAAGACCATCTATGGGGATATTGTACTTTAGTCTCAATCTAACGACTTCTTCTTCAAATTCTTTGTTTGTCTCTAATGCGTAAATTGTTCTTTTTAAATCCTCACTACAATCGGTATTTTTAATCTGTATGTGCATTTAAGTAATTATAACCTCAAAATGCGTACCAAAACTCACAAGTAACTCAATTATTTATTGATATTTGAACTATTTTTTCGTTATTTTTTATTTATTGATTTTTGATACACATAGTCGCTGATATTTCTTTTTTAGCTCTCATAAATGTGTGTCAAAATTGACGAGCAGTTGTGTTTTTATCCTGATATTTTGTCTTTCTTTCCTGCTTATAAGAAAAGTTGAATTTTGCAACACTTAGTCTCCAAGCAAATAATTTTTTGGAAAATATAAAATATGTCAGAAAATTCAAGATCAGTCGTATAAATATGTGGATTTATCTCCGGATCTACCAATTATTAGTTAGTCATCAATTTTCCTACACTTAGTCGCCGTTTTCTCCCAAACGAGGTGCTGGACTACCGCTCCTTTCTTCTCCAAAGCGGGTGCTACCGCCGTGTACCGATGGCATTTTTTATAGTCTCCCTCAGAACACAATAAAACTAAGTTATCTGTTTTTGATAATAGAACAACCTCTTCTATAGCCTTATCAAAACCATTATTCGCTTTTATTCCACCCAAGTTATCTCCCCTAAACAAATAGCGAATCTTGTTATCGACGAGTGTTTGACTTAACTGATTTTTATTATATTGAGGAACCCATCTTGAATAAGGTTTGCTGCGGATATCGATTACTAGACTAATATTGTTTTCTCTTAATTTTTCAAGAAAATCGCTGGTTGGTCTTGTGGAGTGACCTAGAGTAAAAACTCCCATTATTTATTAAGCCGATAAACTATGTCTTCAACTTCTTTTTCAGTGATGCTGAATTTAGCAGCGGTTTCTTGGGTAGCTCTAGTTTCGGCTTGATCACTGTCTCCTAATTCTTTTTGATATTGCTTAAAAAGATTCATCGAGTAATTGAAAATCTCATTTTCCTTATCACTACCTCTTAACTGTATTGGTGTGGAGGTGGAGACAAGTTCCGGAGTGAGTGTACGAGCCTTACCATTGAGGGGGATAATTGAGCTGGCAGTTACCTCCCATCTTGGTTCGACTGGCAAATCACCACTAACCATTTGTTTGAAGCCAACAATGAATTTTCCTTTTTCAGCTGTATCCTCAGTAAACCAACCTTGATTTTGGATAACCGGGATTTTTCCATCGGTTTCATATAACTTTGAGAGAGTAGAACCAGCGGGTATTTGATAGTCAGGTTCTTTGTCGGTATTAAAGGCAGATTTGAGCTGATAGTTCTTAACTTTTTCAAGAGCTTGGTCCTTGGTAAATAAATTGTTTGCAGCATCCTGTTTACCCTGATTAAAGGCGTTTTTGACCTCTTGGCTTTTATTGCCTCCGCTTGAAATAATACTAATTACCAGGACGATTACGAAAATAATAGCTCCGATCTTTAGGACTTTTTTCATAGTTATTTGAATTTTTATGTAATTTATTATTGCCTATTTATCCGCCTTTGTCAATGTTTATCTCACTTTGTAGTAAGTCGACTATCAGTCGCATTTTTTAGAAACTGTGTTGTGGTTGGAGCTAAAATATTTTCAAAGAAAATTGGGCGAAGAATTAAGCATTTAAGAACGGATGCTAAGTTGAGTCAGGAAAAACTGGCTGAAATGGCCGGACTAAACAGGGCGTATATTGGCTATATTGAGAGAGGTGAAAGAAATCCGACTATCCCTACTCTGCAAAAAATCGCCAAGCAACTAAACGTCTCGATTGATGAGTTTTTTAAGTTCTAAGGTGCGACGTGCGTCCCAAGTCTAAAAAACAATATTTCCATAATCCTTTGGTGACTTTTTGTTTTATCAATTTCTATTCTAGTTATAGGGCGTTTCTTTATTTATTATTATTGCTTGTAATAAGAGAATGGTTGAACAAAACAAGAATATCGCTTTGCCTTGTAAATCAAAAATTTAATTTTGTTGTTCAATAATTTGAATCTCTTTTTCATTAACATCGTAAAGCTTATAAACCAATCGGTTTAATTTCTCCTCTTCTTCATGAACTATGTCCTTCAATTGTGTGTTTTCTGAATAATCTGACTTTGATGTGATGTTAATTATCTGTTCAACAATTTCAATAAATGGCTTCTGTTTATCTTTTGTAATAACGATTATTGGGATTTTTTCAATAAATCTTTTTGCATATGAAAAATAACCTCCTCTAAATTTCGAAGTATTTTTTTTCAAAATGAAGTCGAGTAAGCGACTATTTAAAAGTGCGAGCAGAAACTTTATATTGATATCTGTTTTTGGAATAATTCCATATACACCAGCGTTTCCACCACCGACAAACAATGAGCTATTATCATCTAGGGTAAAATTAGAATTTTTAGCTAATACTTGAGTTAATATCTTTATTGACTTGAATTTCGCAAGTGTTCTTGGGCACCACATAGAGTACCAGTTCTCATATTCCATTCTACTTGAACCTCTCGACATAAGTTCCTTTTTAAATTCCAATAAGTATCTATATGTATTATTAAATAGGCTTGCAATCTTTTTTTCTTCATATAAACATGTTTCTCCGTTGCTGCAAATTTCATATGGAAAGATTGTAATGAATTCAACTTTCGGTGCTTTGTATTTTTTAATTCCATTTCCCTTAATTAATGGAAAACATATTCCCTTTTCCAACATATAAGTTTTTCCGTTTATTGATGATCTGCAATAAAAAAATTCTTTATCCTCTTTTATCTTTTCTAAAAAGAAATATTTGTCTCCTCCTGAAATTATCCCCTGAAAAATTTCTGAGCAAACGTCGCCTAGAGCTTTGAAGTTCTTAAATTTATCTAATAAGTCTTGCGTGATATTATCTGTAAATGTCCAAGAGTCTTTTTTTAGATGTCTAATTTCCTTAGTGGTCCAGCCAGACCTGTTAAGCATGTCGTTAAAATCTTGTTTTTCATCAACTTTTTTATAATTAAATTTATTTTGATTTGCCTTGGTTAACATCAAAATACATGTATAAGTAGTTGCTGAATCAAATATTTGGTTTGAGCTAAAGTCTATTAATTTAAAAAGCGATTTGTTGTTATATATGAAATTTCTAATTCCGATCCCATATGTTGCATTGAAAAATTTGTTGGGGTTTATATAACAAAGTGACCCTCTGTCATTTACTAAATGATAACCCTTTTCAATAAAACATACATATAAATCAAACTTGCCTGTCGCTGATTGATATGTCTTTTTAATATTTGCAGCTAGTTCTTGTTTTATATTTTGAATTCGTATATATGGTGGATTAGCAATTACAACATCAAAACCTCCTCTCTCTTGAAACACGTCAGCGAAATACAGTTTCCACAAGAAGAATGGTCTAATACCATTATTTTTATAGATGTTAATTTCCTTTAAGTACTCCTCTTTACCTTCATCTTTAACCGAGATTTCGATTAATTCCCAAATGACTTTTTCTATTGAAGCACGAATCTGTTTCTTCTTATCGCTATCGTATGATTTGAAATATCGGCTATAGAGTTTCTTTAGTCTGAGCCAAATATCTTCTTTGGATACATTTCCAGTAAAATCCAGACCAACTTGGTGCGCATCCTCTTTGACAATCTGCTTAACATTATTGTTCTTTTTTAAGGCAGCTCTCACTTTATCCATTTCCATTTCCAATTTGCTTAATTCCAGAGAACGTTTTAGATCTCGGTTCTTCATTAAGGACGGATTTTGCTGGTAATAAGCGAGAAGCTTTCCGCCTAACTCCAACTCTTTTTGTTTAAGTTCGGCAACAAGATCGTATTCGACTGGCTTGTTTTTTGATAAGAGTTTTTCATCAAAAAGCTTGACACCTTTAAATTCTTCCAGCAAGCTATTGCCCTGCATGATTTTATAATCCAAATTCGGGAGGGGCTTGATTTTCTTAATGTCGTCTTCTTCAACCACCAGCGAAAGCCAAAGACGGAGCTTGGCAACTTCCACAGCACTAGGGTCAATATCAACACCATAGAGAGAATGTTGAATAGCCCAGCGCTTATATTTGTATATATTTCTGTCCTTAACATCATTTAGTAGATAGCCCAGAACTTCACGACAATTAACCACCTCGTTCATCATCCCTACTAAGAAAGCACCAGAGCCGACAGCAGGATCACAAACTTTGATATCAGCCAGTTTAATATCGATCAGAGGAGCGAATTTCTTAATAATCTTTGGAATTTGCTCCTCGTATTTTTTAATTCCTAGATTAACTGATTGGTCGTTATGGATATAGGAAATACCTTTTTTAACAAGTATTTCTAAGTCCTCTCTGGCAACTTTGTTCTCAAGCTCGGTATACAGGTAATTAACGAGCGACTCTTGGCACATGTAGTGAACTATTTCTCTGGGAGTGTAGTAAGTGCCCTTTGATTTCCTGTCTTTTATTTCCAGTAAATTCTCAAAAACTTTCCCCAACATTTCCGGATCAACCGCAACTTCTTTTTCTAGAGGTTCATCTTCCCTGACTGTGAAGTTGTATCTATCAAAAACATCAAGAATGCCGTTTCCCCTATCCCCTTCTTTAGTTTTAAAATCGTTGGAGAAAATCTCATTATCTATATGTATATCGGTAAACACCCAATCATAGTCGTTAATGGGATCAAATAGACCTCCATTCAGAAATGGTATCTTACAATTAAGTCGGCTGTAGTAGTTTTTGTCTCTTTTTTTGGCTAAGGCTTCATAAAAAAGTGGTTCCAAAACATCATTAAAGAAATTGTTATATGAGACGATTTCTTTGTTAAATAAAACTCTTAGAAAATTTTTTGGACCAGTTCCCCAATCAGCATCACGCTCGACCCCAAACCAGCCTTTCTTCTGGAGGAAATAAAGGAAAACGATTTGACCTAACAGCTTTTTAGCAAAACTAGCTGTATCTACATTCTTTTTCTCAAAATCGGTTTTTATTTTCTGATCGTTTTTGACAATATCATCGAGACTTTCTTTTAGCTTCAAAAATAAATCTCTATATCTTTCAAAGAACTCTTTGGTAACCTTCTCAATATTGAAGGCCTCCTCAATTTGTTTTAGAGTCGGATTGTTTTTGTCATCATTGATTATGGGTAATAGACGACTTTGGGCGGTATGGCATTTCTCGTCTGGACCGACTAGAAAGGAGTATCTTTTTGCCGGAGTAAGTTCTTTTTTAACTTTAGCTTCTTGGATTTTGTAATCCATTTTTACCAAAGAAAACCTCCAGGAATCATGGTCGTGCGAGACAAAAGCTACAAGGGCAGCATCTTTTAATTTGCCCCCTCGACTGCCATCTAAATACCAAGCAACAAAGTTCCTTTGCATGGTTCTGGCTCGATCCAGCGACTTTTCTTTTTTAAGATTAACAATAAGGATATCAATAGCCTTACCTTCTGGATCAGTATATTTCCCAATACGTTCTAGGGATGAAACACTATCTTGATAAACTTGAGGAATATAAGTTCCCTGATAAACAAACTTAGCACCATCGGATTCGTCATCGATATGATTTAGTAAATTCTTGATGAATAAAGTGAACTTCTCTTTATTGAATTTATTTTCAAAAGTATCTCTGACTAATTGTTTGGTTAAGGAATCTGTCATAATTTGTCTATTTAGCCAAATATTCTGAGAGAATGACTTCTCTTGGCCCGGCAGTCTGAGCAGCATTTTCAGATAGGTGGCTTTCTAAGAATTTATCAGGAATATTTTTTTGTAAAACAGCCACAACCTTGATGGGGTTGACTGATCCTGAAATCACTTTTTTGAGTTCCGCCAAAGTCTTTTTTGTAGTCGGTTTGGGAATGCCCCCTTCCTCAAGCTGGATCATAACTCGTTCAAAATAGACTTCCTGATCATCAGTAAGCTGTCGCAGATCAGAACTAATAGCTTTAAGTATTTTTAATACTTGGATAGAAGTTTCCCGACCTGCGCGACCTCCTAATTCCGGCATTTCCTCGGTAGTTGAGTATTCAAACGACTTTTTATTGCATTCGAGCAAACCATAGAAATCCTCTCCCAATTTTTCTTTAGTCGTTTCAGGTGTTGATTCCAAGATCTTGGCTGCAGTAAGGAAGTCAAGTTCTTTAGAATCATTGTTTTGGGCTAAATAGAATTTTTGGAGTTTACCCTTTCTAAAGTAGGTAACTAAAGCATTGTTATCCAGACTTCCTTTTTTGGCGGTTCTAGCTTTTTTGGGTAATTGTTTGATTTGATTAAATAAGTCTTTGTCTTCGTCACGAATCTTTCTAATGATTTCGAGATACTTTAATTCACTTTCAACATTTTCATCCTCGCCAGTAATGGTATTTTTGGAAGCGAGCCTGTCAAACAGTTCGAATGATTCTATTGGTTCACCTTCAGTTAATAATTTGGCGTCAGAACCAAGCATGGAAATAAAGGCATGGATTTTGGCGCGAGCGGATTCCTCCAGTTTTATCTCTTCATTAGCTTGTTTAGTTGGGAAAAAGTTGTAGGTATAAATTTCTTCAAACTTAGTATCAACCCGATTAATTCTTCCGACCCTTTGCATCAACCTGGTTGGATTCCAAGGAATATCGTAATTGATGACCACACAGGATCGATGCAAGTTGACACCCTCCGATAGGACTTCGGTAGCTACCAAAACACGATAATCATTTTTGGGGAAGTCAGCTCTAGCATCAAAATTCTCGACAACTTTTTCTCTGGTGATATTCGACGATTGTCCGGAAAACTCCAGGATGGGTTCACCTAGTTTGTCTTGTAAATTCTTAGCTAAATATGCAGCGGTTTCCTTGGATTCAGTAAAAATTAGGATTTTGTTATCCCTCAGGATTGGTGAGGATTTAATTTTATCAATTAAGGCTAGAAGCTTTGGGTCTCGATTGACGTGCACCCAAAGCTCTTTGATTTCCAACAGTATTTTTAGGTCATTATCCAAATCCTTCTTAAATTGAGGTTTGAATTCGGAAGTTTTATAAACTTCGGCTTTATCTTCATCGATTAACCTTTGGATAGCTTCGTCGTTATCATCTTCTAGGAATTCAAAGATTTTATTTGTGAATTTTTTGCTGACATAGACATTGCCATTTTCATATTCGTCTAGGAATTGCTGATAAGAGTGAATGAACCTGTCGAGTGTGTTTCTGAAAGCATAGAAACTACTTTCCAATCTCTTGATAAACAAAATCTTCATAAACTTGCCCATGTTTTTCTGGCCTTCGGTTGGGTGTTCACCATCGCCTTTGTAGTATTCCGGCAACATGGGCGTGTAACGAGAAAACTTGAAATGTTTAGCAATATACTCAACAGTTTGATGGAAAATTTCGTCTTCGGTGTCGTTAAGCTGATAGAAGACGGATTTTGGTTCACAAACTTTGGGAAACTTAAGGCCTTGTTTTTCTAAATCCTTTTTAAAATATGTTTCAATCTCTGATCGGGTACGGCGGACCATTATATACTTTAGGACTTTTTCTCTAATTTCTTGGGCGTTTTCTCTGGTGATCCTGACATATTCAGACCAATCTTTTTGACGGTCTAAACCTTGGAGTCTTTTAATTAACCGAGTAAAGAAAGTTTCAAGATCTGGCAAATTAGGAATGTTACTCTTACGGGATTTCTGGAATAATTTGATTTGGCTAAGAATGTCCTTTGGGGAATTATTTAAAGGAGTTGCAGTTACCAAAATGACACGCTTACCCCGACAGATTTCAGCTAATTTTTCGTAGGTAGTATTAGTCTCAGTTCTAAATCGGTGAGCCTCATCGATAATAATGTTTTGATACTTATCAGTACCAATTCTGGCGATTTGTTCGAGCTTACCCAAAGATTCCCAATCAGCAGTTAAGTTAAATGCTTGGGCTGCTCGTGGCCAGGAACCGGGATTGTTTTTATTCAGTAAGACAGGCGGGGCGATAATTAGAGTCCTTCCTGATAGTTGGGTTGCCAACATCGAGGCCATGTAAGTTTTACCTAAACCAACGACATCAGAGATGAAGACGCCTCCATATTGCTCAAGAATTTTTTTAGCATTAACAACGGCTTGCTCTTGATATTCGAGTTTCTTAAAACCAACTGGTTCGTAATTGAGAATAACTTCATTATTTTGGTTAATATCATCCTTGAAATACTCGTAGAGGAATTTTAGGTAAAGCTGATATGGGGTAATATCATTGTTAAGCCAAGTCTTTTTATCAATGGTTTCAATATATTTTTCGCTGACATCGACACTTTGTTCCCAAAGCTTATTGAACTTATCCAAGGCAAATTGGTAATCGGAGTTGTTTTTTAGCTCTACATTAAATTCCAGATTGTCGATTAATCCTGATTTAGTGAAATTACTTGAACCGGTAATTACCCTACCTGAGTCTCGATCATTCTCGTCAAAAGACATGATATAAAGCTTGGCATGGATATTACCACTGGGATAAGCTCTAATTTCGATTTTCTTTGATTTTAGCCATTCTATAAACTTAACAATACCTTTTTCGACTTCGTGACTATCTTTGCAGGTTTCCATTTCCTGAGCTGTCATATCAGAAAAAGTATTTTTGGTTTCGGCTTGAGAAAATTGAAGTGATTCCTGTCTGGCTTTTTCGATTTGCGAATAAGTTTCTTTATTGGTACTAATTCCAATCAAGATTCTAATTTTTTCTGCATTTTCCAAAGACCCATAGATTTGATGAAAACCGCTTGTGTAGAAATAACCAACTAAGGCATCAAAGAATTTAGTGCTTTTGATGAGTACATTAAATCTGTCC
>JBMNON010000029.1:0-4749 GCA_050943115.1 Patescibacteria group bacterium | reverse complement strand
ACTTGAGCCCCTTCTGCTTGCCATAGTCCTGAATCATTTCCGACAGATAGGCAAACTGCACGGCACCCTGTATCAATTCCTCTGTGCCTTCGCCAACCGCGCTCAACGCGACACCGCCGATCTTGGCGGCGATTTTAGCCATGACCTCGCTGCCGAGCATCTTGGTCAGCTTTTCAATGCTCTTTTGGCTGATCTTCTCTGCCATCATTCCGCCATAGCCCAACGACATGATGTTGAGAGCTTGCTCTTGGTACTCGACACCGCCCGCCAACATTCCGTACTTCTCGGCATACGGCATTGCAAAGCTCGCGGGGATGCCGATCTGCGTTGCCGCCTGCATGAAGTCACTGGCCTCGCCAGATGACATGACGCCGTATGCCGCAGCAGACCCCAGCCCCGGCGCAACGGCGTTGGCTCCCTTGGCAAGAAACGCTACGGCCAGTTGCGGCCAGTTGTCCGTGGCGTCCAGTACCGCCTTGGCAACCGCGTTATGCTTGGTCGCATCGGAAAAGCGGTCTGCCCACTTTACGCCGTCCGGTGTCAGCTTGTCGTTGATCTTGGCGGCCACAGCTTGCTGTTTGGCGAAAATCTGGTCTACCGCCCCCTGCGCCTTTTTAATGTTCGCGGCAAACTGGCTCTCTTCAAGGATGTCAGACGGTTTGATGGGCCATGTTGTCGCATCGGCTGAAAGCGGCTTGCCGCCGTTCTGTTCCATCGACCGGATTAAAGCCTCTCGTGTATACTTCTCAAACGCCAAACGGTCGTTATAGGCTTGCCACGCCTTGCCCGCCGCGAACGCGCCCATAGGCCCCACGGCGCGGACTTGGGCGGTCGCTTTCCGAAGATCGGCCTCGTCGGCCTCGCGGCCTTCCGGCAGCACGTTCTTTTCGTAGTTCTTCAAACCGGACATGAGGCGGTCGAACTCTGCCGCGCCCTCAACAGCCGTGCCCGTTGTCAAGGGAGCAACAGCGCGAGTGGTAGCCGGTGACTGCGCTTGGCTCGCTATATACTGGACGGGAGCGGCCACAAACTTTGAACCCAACTGCTTGAAGAACCCCGGACGCCTCACGCTGTCGGCCTCCATCGCGTCCGGCACGGCCTTGGCAAACTCGCCGATCTCGTTTTCAGGCACCGCGTAGGTATGGCCGGCCCTGTCAAAGAACGCCTTGGACGGGATAGCGTCGGGAACGGCCTTTTTGAACTCTTCAAGGTCAGATTCTGGAACTTCATAAATGCCGCCCTTGCTGTCTTTGAAAACGTGCCTCAACGGACCCTCCATTTCTTTGCAGGGTCATCTTTCGCGCCGTCGTCATCCGCCTTGGGAGCGGGGGCAGCCTTTGGTCCATAGTGCTCGGAGAAGCCAAAGAAGTCATCCATGAAACTGTACGGTATTTGACTCTTACCTCCACCGCCGTCACTCGCGCCACCGCTGATTGTCGCCTGAATCAGCCCCATGATCTCTTTCACGCGGGCCATGCTGACGGCACCGCCAGACGCGGTTGCCTCGTCTCCCGCCATCTTAAAGGCCATCTGGAACGCCTTTTCATTCGACATGCCGTCGGCAATCTTGCTGACATCCCCCTTGCTGTTGCGGGTTACGACCGTGCCGTTGTCCAGCGTCCAGATTTCACCGATGCCCTGCCCGTCCGGATAGGCGGATTCCTTGCCCATGATTCTGACGGGCTGGATGCCGAGTTGTCTGGACGTGACCTGCCGCCGCAGTTCCTTCAACTCTTCCGGCGTGTAGTCGCCTGACTGTTCGGCCCGCACCAACGCTTCCGACAAGGCGTTGAACTCTTCGCGCTGTTTGTCGGTATAGCCGGTCTTGACGGGAGCCCCTTCGGGATACGGCCTGTCATCGTACGGCGCGGAATCGACGCTGAACCGCTGACCGCCGCCGCCACGCATCCCCGGCGGACTTATCAGTCCACTCGGACCTGACGGTGCGCCCATGATGCCGGGAGCACCGCGCAATCCCGCCGCCGCCAAGTGCGCCGCTGTCCCGGACGTGTGCATACTTTCGCGGCTCGCCCGGTCCTGCGCGGCTATGTCGGCTTGGTTCTGAATCTGTACCAGACGCGCCGCGTCTTCCGCCTGACGCTTGCCTTTGCCCCCGAGAGAGGACGCGACAACACGCGACGTTACGTTGCCTTCATGTTTTACCCTGATAGCCATTAATCTTCCTGTCCTTCCTTTTCCTCGACGACTCCAAGCTCGGTCGCCCGCCGCAGAATGTAAGACCTCGCCGACCGAACCCAGCACGTCGTATAGCCTGAAAACAGCTTGCGCTGGTAACGGTCAAGCAGCCCGTTCAGCTCAGCGTTGCCGCTGCGCCTGATTGCATCGCACACCGCTGCCCATGACATCATCATCATCATCATCCCCATGAATGGCCGACGACAATCTGAGCGGGAGCGCCGTCGGCTGGATTGCCGAACACCACATAGACACCGTCTGCATAATCAACCCATCCTTCGTGACGCCAGTAGTATGACTCGGTCCAGACTCTTAAATTGGTTGCTTTTTCGCGGCACTCCAGCACGATGTAATAGTAGACAAACAAGTCGTCTGGATCGTAGGACGTGAATCTATTCCTGATGCTGTATGAGAAGACCTCATCTGGAATGGCTCCAACGCCGATTCTGCGCACTCCGTCTAACTCGATATATTCTCCGTATCGCGCGCAGCACGTCGAGCACAGCGCGCCCGTGACCGCATTGCGGATCAGGGCTCCGTTTGAATTGCGCTTCAAAACGTTCATTCCTCCGCTCCTTAATCGCAGGGCTCCACAGGAACAACATGCGACACGCTCTCTTTTTCATTGGTGAACGTAAGGCTGACCAAAGTGTCGCCACTAAAGCTGGGCACACAAAGCCAGCCAGACTCTTCCTCTGTTGTGCCACCGCCACCGCCCATCACATAGCCAAGCAACTGCCGCTTCTCTTTACTGATCTCCAACGCGCGACCGGACGGAGTGAAGCTGATAGAACGATAGAACGCATAAAGGACGTTCACGCTCTTACCGGCAACGTCTTCCGGTTGCATTGTAACACGGCTGACCACATTGAAAAAAAAGCCCGTGTTTCCGCCAGACCGATGAGAGCCATTGTCGGCCTCCACGTTGGAATATCCTGCTTCCGGTCCAACACGGAACGTTGACTTGCTGGCATCAATTTCTTCAATGGTGCGCCATCCGCGTTTGCCTTCCGCCATGCTGTATATCCGGTTGCCGCCCGCTATCGTGCCGCTCTCTTCGCCTTCGAGGCACACACGCCCGTCCATAGCCTCGACAAGCGACCCGCTGAACTTCTCGCTTGCCATTCCGGGCATATCTTCAACATCAGGCTTAAACCCCTTATGACGTGGTTGCGCCCTTGTCATGGCCCCAGACGCTCGGGCCTGCGTTCCTCTTATGAGATTATGAAGGTCAGAACCTTCCTGCGGTACGCTATCGACATCAAAAATCTTGCGCACATTACCGCCGTAGTAAGTAACCCCGATGCCCATTGGAGACCTCCTTTAGTAGACCGACGCCCCGCCCGTCGCGCCCTCGCTGTAGCCCAGCCTGTCGCTAATCGTGACCAACTGGTCAAGGCCGGGGTACTCGTCTTCCCGACGCTCCATGAAGTCCAGCATCCACTTGAACACGGTATTGCGGATTTCGGTCGGACCGAGCAACCGTTGGCGCGTTGCCTCGATAATGCGGGTTGCCGAGTCGATGATCTTGCCGGTGACATCCGCCTTGATCGCCGCAATCTTGCCGTACACCTCAACCTTGGTCAGCACCGTCTTATCGGTCAGGTCGTTCAGCGCATAGGCGCGGTTTTTCTCGATGCCCGCCCTGACGCTCTCCCATGTGGTGGTGTTGAAGATGCCGCGCGACACCATTTCACTTCTCGCCTTGGCGACCTCGTTGTCGAACTTCCGGTTGATCTCATCCTCACGGTTCTTAAGGAAGTCAGAAGGGAGATTGTTCGTCTGGTCGGCAAAAGCTTCCAGCGACACCTTAAGCGATTCGACAAGGTTGTCGGTAAGGCCGGAAAAATCTTCCGTTCCGTATGTCCAAGCGTTCGCCTCGTCTTCAGTGCGCGACAACATGATGGAATAGAGAGCCACAAGCTCATCATATCGCTGATCGTTGATCTTGCGTCCCTCGTTGTACGCCCGAGTGAACTGCTCGATCATGTCCTTGAGGACAAGCTCGCTCTGCATCCTGCGTCGTTTTAGGCGCAGTTTGGTATAGGCATACCAATATGGAGCACCGCCAGAACTCACGCTGGATTCAGACGTGTTCTTAGAGTCAGATTCGCCTTTAGACGTACCGCTAGAAGACCCATCAGAAACCCATGCACTTTGAATAACGGCTCGCGAGCTTGCTTCATTACTAGCGGTGCTCTTTGCATTGGAACTTGCATTCACTTGAGCCTTTGACACGCTCTCCCACGTGCCGCCGCTTGCAGACCCCAGCACCGCGTCAACGTACCAGCCGTTGGCGAAAAAGAAAGACAGCATAGACGAGCGCATGACGACATCTTCGCTGGGCCGGCCTACGTACTCGCCAAAATTTAGTTCTACGACCTCGGTCTTGAACCACGCGGATGAGTTCAGCACCACCTCGTCAACCGGATCGTGGTCGGTGATGTACTCAAGCGGACTGATTTTCACTACTGACATTCATGCCCCCTTACTGCGAAAGCGAATACTGGTAGATTGTGTAGGCGTTCGGCTTTCCAGAAGACACATACATCT
>JBMNON010000028.1:0-5018 GCA_050943115.1 Patescibacteria group bacterium | reverse complement strand
TTTTCTCTTCATTTTCTCTCCTCTTCTTTGCCTGTTCTCTCCTATATGTCAGGGTAAGCTCTTCTCTGACATTCAAAATCTTTTCAACTGCTTCCGGCTGTGCTGTAAGCCAACCTCTCAACTCTCCGTCGAGTGCATCTTCTTCGTCTTTTTCAAATTTCTCGAAGTATTTCGCGATCTTTCTCCATGTTTCGCGTGGGACATCTGCACTTAGAGAATACCATTTTATTCCGGTTTCTGCGCTCTTTCCTGCGTACTGCAGGCAGATATTTTTCAGAGCGAAATTTGATTTAGCGTTTTGAAAAGCGTTATAAACATCATCGGGAAGCCCTATAAATTGCATTACCTTTCCGTTTTGCCTCACATCGAGGCTTTCGATTTTCATTGCGTTGTGTCCCTGGATCTTACCTGTGTAAGTGGTTTCTGCGGTCTTATCTCCATGAGCGCAAACGAGTTTAACCTGATCTTCCTCTTCATTGAGGAAGAATTCAAAGACTCCATATTTAGTATCCTTTTCTCCTATTTTCTGCATATTTAATCAACCTCTATAATACAGTAGGGCTACAACATATATATAACTTACTATCTTCACTGAATTAAGTAAACTTCTAAACAACTAAACAAGATTGTCCAAAGCCTGCAGTATCAAAACCTGTTTGTCCTGCAGTACCTAAACCTGCAGCAAAAGAATAATCTTAATTATAAGTGTGTGTACGTGTACACATCGTTACCCAATAACGATTTTAATAAAAAGAGTGGTTAAGCCCCGGTTGGGACTTCGTTATTAATAGTTTCAAGATTCGACTGATATCGATTACGGAGGAAAAAATAATTATGATAAAGATGTCTTTGCAGCGTTCATTTTGGTGAGGTCCGGAGCCTGGCCAGCTGCATAAACTTCAAGCACGGAATAAGCCTCGGTTAGAAATTCCTGGTACTGTGTATTGATCTCAATTTCTTCAGCTGAATAGGTTGAATCTCTTTCAGTTCCCCTGTATTCAGTTAAGATCATCTTTTTAACCGTTTCCGGGTCCTCTCTTCCTGCAAGTGCATTATTCACAGCATTATAAACGTCCTGAGCATCGGCTTTAATTACATTTCGGAAACCGTCCTCACTACTTGCAAAAAGAACAGGCTCTTCGTTTTGGTCCATGACCCCCGAAGCTGCAATAATTCCCCCGAGTGTCAGGAGAGAAGCAATTATTATTGAAAGATTCTTCATATTAGTTAAAAAAATAGGAATTTGAATAATTTTCAATCCCTCCTACCGAAGATTTTAATTTTTTCCTGTGCTCGATCTCCAATCCAGACAGTACCATTCGCATTGACTTCAAGAGGCAGCCCCTGATTTTCTCCCCTGACTCTCCGAAGTTCTGACCATCCAGCCCGAGAAAACATTATTATATTATCCACCGTTTTAAAATCCACAGCTTCGCCGTTTTGAATGAAAAGTCGTATTTCTTTTCCTGCGTGCTGTCTGCTCACATTGATTCTTTTGTGATCATCGATAGTGTAATTCAGTTCTTCCCACAGATTCAAATCTAGTGAAAAATATTCACCGTAAGCATTCGAGTCATCGAAGCAAAAAATATCCTTTTTAGCCATGCCTGAACAATTATAGCGTGTTGTTCGCTTATATACTTTTTTCACAGTTTTGTTTTTTTCTGCCAGCCAGCCATTTGGTGAAGATACTGATAGACTAGAAACAAGGCCAGTCGGTGAAAAAATGGCGTTTTTTTCTTCAATATCATACATCTATAGATACCTCCTGACATGTATCATATTGAACAGAGGCAGTACGTGCCCCCGATTGCTCAGAACCACTAGATATATCAACTCGTTTTTTGATTCCGTGTTTCTCGATGAATCTGGCAAAGTTCACACCACGCATTACACAGAAAGGCTTTCCCACTGCCGTTTTCACCTGTGGATAGTTGGCCTTCTGGCAAAGACAAATCCAGACATCACAGTACGGCGCCTGCTTCTGTTTCTTTGATTCTATCTTGCCTATTGAATGACTTCCTGGGTGTTCGTATTCTATCCAGATCCTTTCTCCGGAGGGAGATATACAGGTGATATCCGGCATGTCCTCGACCTTCTGACCTCCCCAGTTGTGGACCTTAACGTCTGTGTATCCAGCCATGCACAGTTCGCCAGCTGCGAGGTAGCATGTGACCCAATGGTCTTCAGTTTCTCCGTCAATTAGCCCGTTCTCGTTTAAGATCCCATCTGCCAGCCATATCGGGAACTTTCCAGAGCCACCCATTACGGAGGTTGCATCTGTAGGCGTGAAGCCTTCAATCTCGTAATCATCTAGTTTAGTTATCCAGTTTGAAGCAATCAGGCCTTTATCGCGGATCCAGGTAACCCTAGAATCTATCTCATAGTTATCTGAGATACAAACTCCCGCTTTTGTTTCTCGGCTTGATTTTCCGAAGAAAATTTCTTCCATTTTGCTTGTCAACACAACTTCCCCAGGTATTTTTTGCCCACGCCTGAGAAGCAGGTATTTTCCTTTTCCTGATTCCATCAACCGGGCCTTATCTTTCTCTGTGAAATAGAATTCCTTGCCAAATTCCTCAACGTTTTCCTTTGTCATATTACACATGAGGAGAATAAAATCAGTATTCGCTTTCAATACCGGAAGGATTGAAGCCGCGCCGTCTAAATCTTGATTGTCAAAACAGACTGACATTTTCCCGGACCTTGCTTCCCTGATCAGCTTGACAATATATTTTGCCTGGTTCGGAGTCGATAGGAGTGCCGCGCCTTCGTCAAGTGTGAGAATTGTCCTTCTCTTCTTCCTGTAAGCCTCAGGAGAGGGCGTTTTGAGGCGCATGTTGATGATGTCCATCAAAAGTATAGTAACAGCTTCTTTGACTCCATCTTCAAGCCCTGAAACGTCTATAGTGATGAAGCGCCCTGACGCATCGAATGTATTGTGATTATCCATCCAGTCCCATGCGTTCCCCTCTTCCATCTCTTCTGTGTTGTCCAGGAGAGCCTGTATGGATGGCCATTTTGATTTTTTGGATTCGTCCCGTAACCACTCTTGACAGGTCTTTCTCCAATCTCCATAAGAAGGCCAGTTTTTCCCATCCTTCCATTTGTGGATATTCAAAGGATTGCCTTTTTTGTCTACCAGTCCCGTTTTAAGGTATGTAGCTTTTGCAGTAGCTATGAATGCCGCTCTCATCGGAGTTGAAAAATTCGAGCCGATTAAAAACTCTATGTTCTTCTTTAGGCTCACTTGAGTTCTCCTGTAAGCATATCGTCTAGCCGCTGTGCTCTCCCCCATTGTTTCCGGGTCAAAATGAACCATCCATGGATTAGGGTCATACTCGGTTCCGTCTCCGATTTTTAGAAGTTGACCGTTCAATGCTTTGATCGCGTTCAGGTGCGATGTTCCCATGTCTTCTTTTGGTGACAGATGTATGAAATCACAGTTGGTGGCCGCCGCGTTGTAATCAATATAGAGCTCTGTTGTGGTCTTCCCGGTACCACTTCCACCGAATACAGCGAAATGCTTGCTTTTGAAGTCGTCAGAATCAAAATCCGCGAACAGAGGCGTTCTAGCGTCCGAATGGAAGCCAAGTAAAACCCCTTTCCGGCTCATCAATTGAATTGGGTTTCTAGCAGGCCAGAGCATAGCCACCGTGTTTCCCTGCACATCCGTAAAAGTCTCTTCAATGATCTCATTGGTGGGGAGCCCTGCTTTGATTGATCGCAGGTGCCCGCCGAAAGGCTGTTCGGTAAGTATATTTTGACCGTTCAGGTTGAAAGTTAACATCGAGGTAAGCGTGTTTACTTCTTTCCGGGTAGCTCCGTCAATCCTAGCAACTAAAGAATGTCTAAATGTCTTATGGTCGCCGTCATATGACTGCCTCGAGTACCTTTCCACGTCCTCCGCCGCGTAATCATACCGCCTTGAATACTGCCCTTTTTGCTGAATCTGGGTTTCTTTTGCCTTATCAATTTCGTTGAGTGTCTCGTCTACTGCTTCGGATTCGTTGAGCGAATCCCTTTTAATGATGGTCTGTGTTAACATTATTTGCGCGTCTTCTGAAATCATCATATCAAGAATTGTATCAAGCGCCTTCGGTCTGAGGTTTTTTGGAAGCCCAGGGACCATTGGGTTTATTGGAGAAGGTGCACCAATCCAAGTACACACAGATTCTTTTTCTTCGTTGATTATTGCTGATTTTCCATCCTTCGCGGACCGGATCGAAGCAGCGCAAGCCTTGAAAGCTGCAACTTTATTAGTAAGCCTTGCCTCTTCGAATTCTTCCATTTCTAAGGATCCGAATTGAAGGTAAGTAATCAATCTTCCAATTGTCCGAGCATAAAAGTTAGTAAAAAAATTCAATTTTAATACCTCCCTTCATGGGTATTGTGTGAGATCATCCCGCCGAACATAGCAAGAACTTCTTCCTCGGTTTCAAGTCTCTTGCTTTCAATTCCCTGCATTTTTAATGCTTTTTTCACAGACTCCGCGATATTATCCAGCGTCAGAAAAGCATCTTCCTTTTTCGTTGTGTAAGGGATAATGAACCCCATATGGGTTTCATATGTCTTTGAATCTGTTTTCCCGCATAATTCCGCCTGCTCATAACAGATATCGCGGAGTAACGGGATTTGCTTTTCTTTTTTCAGTTCCTTTTTGAACTGCTCTCCTGCATCTCCTGTGCTCTTTCTTGCCTTCAGGACTGTTTTAATAATGGTATTTGCTGGAACCCCTGTAAGGGTCATTTCTGAATTTGCAAAGAATACATCTAGGTCTTCAGGCTTGCAGGCGAAAAGCTCCAAGTATATCCCCCAATTATGACCTTTATTCGCAATAGGCCAGAATTCAGTAAACCCGCCTTTGAAAATGTTTTTAATCCTTGAAAAATTCTTTACTTTGTACCAATCTTTTTGATTGTATTTCCAAATCCTTTCTTCTCCCTGGAATCGACTAATCAAAAATATTATACGCCGTTCGAAATTGTATAGAGCAATTCGATTGAGTCCAACGAACA
>JBMNON010000027.1:0-5087 GCA_050943115.1 Patescibacteria group bacterium | reverse complement strand
AATTAAACATTTTAATAAGAACTATGGGTTTAAGTTCGGAAAAATAACTATAAAAGCCCAAAAGACTAAATGGGGAAGTTGTAGTAAGAAAGGAAATTTGAATTTTAACTTCAAAATTATGGTTCTGCCAAAAGATATTAGGGATTACATCATTGTTCATGAGCTGTGTCATATAAAAGAACAGAATCACTCGAATAAATTTTGGAATTTAGTTGCTATGACAATTCCCGACTACTTGTCAATAAAAAAGCAGTTGATAGTTGTTGGCTTGCAAATAAGATAAACACTGATACGGTATAATTACTTACAATTATTAGTATGTGATTGGTTATGGCTACATATCAAGTCCGAGTTCGGAATCTATACCAAGGGGATGATTTAAAGCCGTTTCGCTTATCCCGGTCAAAAATTGAGATGTTTTTGAAGTGTCCTAGGTGCTTTTATTTGGACCGGAAGCTGGGGGTGGGGTTACCGAGTATGCCGGGGTTTTCTCTCAATAGTGCTGTTGATGAACTGCTTAAAAAGGAGTTTGATTTATTAAGAGAGGCGGGGCAGGCTCATGGCTTGATGAAACAATATGGGATTGATGCGATCCCCTTTCAGCATCCGGAGATAGAAAAATGGCGGGAGAATTTTGTGGGGATTAGTTTTGTCCACCAGGCGACTAATTTGGAGATTTTTGGAGCCGTGGATGATGTTTGGGTTAATAAGGGGGGTGAGCTTTTGATTGTCGATTATAAGTCGACGAGTACTAAGGAGGAAATTAGTTTAGAGAGCGAGTATAAGCAGGGGTATAAAAAGCAAATGGAGATTTACCAGTGGTTGTTTAAAATGAATGGCTTTAGGGTGTCCCCGACTGGTTATTTTGTCTTTGCCAATGCTGATAAGAATTTGGCTCGCTTTGATGGCAAGTTGGTGTTTGAGATGTCGATAATTGAGCATAAGGGGGATATGTCTTGGGTGGAGCCGACAATTTTGGCAATCCATAAATGTCTTAATTCCGATGAGTTGCCGGAGTGTGGTGATAAGTGTGAGCATTGTGCTTATAGGAGAGCGGCTGGAGATTTTGAATGATTGAAGTAGTGGCAAAAATATGGCTGTGGGTGGAGAGAATAAGAAGACAAGTGGCTGAGTTTTTTTATTTTCAAAATTTTAAGAAGAAACATATAAGCATTGGCTGGGTTGATGGCTCGCTTTCGATTACCAGTGTCAATCATGAGGATATGGTGGCTGGTATTCGAGAAAAGATTGAAAAATTGGAGGGGGTAAAAGAGCGGGAGGAGTTTATAAGACTGGTACTACGGGAGACGCTAGAGGGGTGCAATTTTGTTATCTTTTCTTTGACTGGCAATAAGGATGTTTTTGTTCAATTTTGGACTGGCAAGGACCGGCTGGAGTTTGATTTTTGTGGGAATAGGATAAATGGCTTGAGAAAACATTACTTAGCTTTAGTGGGGCTTTTGAGTGAGTTTGGTTATGTGGATCGCAGGATTGATAAATATCAGGGGAAAAAGAAATTTAAGACAGTAAAAACAAAAAGTTTTCGGTCGGTTGATGTTAATTTTGGGCGGAATGTTGAAGAGGCGGCTAGGTTTACGGAGTTGGTTTTTAGGAAAATTTATAAAGTTAAGGGCAAAAAACTAGAGATTGAACTTGGGTAAATTTATGGAAAAAAAGATTAAAAAATTCTGTTTTCGAGAACCTGAGTTTCCAAATGAAGCTTATGCAGCTCTTTTATTTGTGTCTGCCGTCGAGGAGGAGGGTGTGCGTTTTTTATATCCTATGGTATCGGTGTATCCAAGTTTGGCCATGTTGAGAAGTAAAGTTGTGCAATTTAAAAAAAGTATTGATAAGGAGAATAAATTAACAGTGTATGGTGCAGTTGCTATAAAAATTAACTTTAAGAGAAATTTTTCTCTGAGAAAAGAATACTGGACTAATCCTGAGTCGCAGACTATTGAGGCGGACTACTCTAGGGCAAAATATTTAGAAATGATGGGTGGTACACCTCAGCTTTATTCAATTTTGGTGGTGCCACGTAATTACAATAGGACAACAAAAAGGTATAGTTTTACACCATGGTTGCCGGTTTTGCTGACCTCTTCTGATGAGACGATTGAGGGACTGGTAAAAGCTTCTGATCAGCCAGTTGATGAGTCAGCTAAGAGCATGGGGATATATTCGGTAGAATTTGCGAAAGGGATAGACCTAGATACAGGAGAATTGGTTGAACCAAGGAGTGGGGCGAAATTTGAGGAAGCAAACTGTTAACCAATTACTTTGATATACTTCAATCGATTTATAAAAACTATGGTTTGGTATAAAAAGGTACTAGTAAAACATAAAAGAGAAATTGCTATTTCAGCGTTATATTCCATTGTCTTTTCACTTACTTTGCTTTTATGGAGATATGGATTGGGAAAGAGCTTTGTGTGGGAAGAGATTGAGCCAGTCTCGGCTCCTGGGATTTTTGATCGTTATTTTTACAGTGCTTTTGTTTTTGTAACACTGGGATCCTTTTTATATTTCATAAGGTTTTACCAATTCCTTCATGGGATAATTGTTGGAATATTGGGGGATTGGAAGCTTTACAAAGACATTAAGGGATTTATCTGGAGTGGATTAATATTGATGTCTTATTTTTGGGTTGTTCCAAGAATTGTTAACTTTCTTAATAGTGTTATTTCATTTTTTTATAATATCTTTGGAATTATCTTATATTCACTTCCTGCTTTAGGTGTGGCCTTGATCTTAAGCATCCCATCAGCTGTCTATATAAGGGAAAAGGCTAAGTAGAGAGTAAATGTAAAAAATTATGTAGGTAAGTACATAACTTTTGTAATAAAGCGCCATAATTGTTGGCTGCTTTATCAATGATCGTGTTATTATAAGACATATCAAATATGGAAACTTGGGAAACTTTAGGGAGTATCGGCTTTTTTTGGAAGAGATAGGGGGTCGGATAGAATCTGAATGGACAGAACATATGGTCAAGGAAACTGGAGAGTAATTTGGAAATATTCTAATGGAAGAATAGTAAGTTTTGATGAAATTTTCGAAGAGGTATATGTAGAAGTGGTGGAGTGGGTTATTAATCAAGCTAGCTATGTTTACGATAGAGATCTAGTAACCAGAGTGGAAGCATTTCAGCCAAGACTACTTGTTTGAAAACTAGGGTTGCCTAATTAATTTCATCTTGTGGCCATAAATTCGGCGATAGAATCACGACTTAATGTGAAATTTAATGGATCTGAACCACTTCAAGTACGGGAAGGACGACCGGATCAACCAGTCGAAACCTGGCCTTTGGGATGGAGTAGCCCGGGTAGAATTCCTTGCGCTAACATTGAATCAATTCCCCAAAATGATGTTCAGGGGTGGCGGCAACCAGGCACTATCGAAGACTGTTATCAAAAAGCAAAATACTACAGATAAGAGCGAAATAATCGAAACTGTTGTTTTGTGGTATAGTATACGAAAACTAAAAAGAAGAAAATATGCCTAACGTAGCCTCAATAATTGAAGAACAAAGTTTATTGCTAAAAGATGAAGCCGCGATTATTGATGCTACCAGCCAGTCTCAAGTTTCTTATGGGCAACTGGAGGATAGAGTAGCTTCGATGTCGTTTCAGCTCAGAAAAGAATTAAATGGTTTGCAAGACCAGAAAGTGGCTATTTTACTGCCAAACAGTATTGATTGGATAACTGCATATTATTCCATACTGGCAACAGGAAATGTCGTTGTGTCTTTAAACCAAAATTGGCCTGGAGAAATAATAAAAACCATCTTAGACAAGATTGATGTTTGTAGTGTTGTCACAAATACTGATTACAGTAAAAAGATAAGTAGAAAAAATGAAATTATTAATATTGACGAGCGTGATCCTTTGACAACTAAGCAAGGCTTAAAAATAGAAGAAAAACAGTTTTCTGATATTGCTACAATCCAATTCACATCTGGTACTACAAACTTACCAAAAGCAGTAGCTTTGTCTCATTTAAATGTCATTCATAATCGAAAAATGGGCGCATTTTATTCTGGAATGCATCCGGAAGATAGAATATTTTGTTTTTTACCTTTCTATCACTGTTATGGCCAAAATTTTATTTTTAATGCATCGATTTTTTGTGGAGCAACTTTATATCTTGATAATATCAAGTTATCTGACGTAGACAGTATATTTTCTAAACTAAAAGAATCAAAAGTAACTTCGTTTTACGGTATCCCCGTAGTATATGACTTACTATTGTCAAACCCTAAACGAGTTAAAGATGATTTGAAGAGTATAAGATATTTTTTATGTGGAGCAGATTTTTTATCTAGTGATACTGAAAAGAGATGGTTTGACCTGACGGGTAAGCATTTATTCCAGGCTTATGGCAAGACTGAACTTTCTCCGTTACACACTTCATCACAATATCATTTATGGAAACCCAACTCAGTTGGAAGAGCCATGAAAGGTTGTAGTAACTTCATTCTTAATTTAGAAACAAACAAAACTGAAAGTAAACCATATCAAAAAGGAGAAGTGTTAACCAAAGGACCAAATAATGCAGTTGGCTATCTAAAAGATGGCGAAATTGTTAAATGTTACGACGAAGATGGTTTTCACCATACTAACGATACAGGGTACCTAGACGAGCAAGGATACTTGTATTTGATAGGTAGAACTGACGACATGTTTATTATTAATGGAGAAAATATCTACCCCCAAGAAATTGAAAAAATTGTAAAGGAAATGGATTCTTCTTTAATTACTATTGCCGGGTCAATAACACTAGATAATATAAAGAAGGTTGTTCTTTGTCTTGAAATTAAGAGTAGCTATTCTCACTCTTATCGACAGAAACTTGAAGAGGGTTTATCCCAAATCTTCAGTAAAAAGTTGCCGCATTACAAAATTCCTAAAAAGTATTATTGGGTAAATTCTTTTCCGAGAACAAGTAGTGGGAAAGTAATCAGAAAGCAACTATTGGAATCCATCCAAAATAACGCTAATAACTATGAAAAATAAAACGATAGAAAAAATATACCCATACATTAAAACTCACGATGAGAGAATTGACTTTATCAATAAATTATTGAA
>JBMNON010000026.1:0-5313 GCA_050943115.1 Patescibacteria group bacterium | reverse complement strand
TATTAATTAAGAGTTTATCCGAAAGTTAAGGCGATACAATCACTTAATCTACTGCCCACAAAATTAATAGATTTAATCTTTAAAATTAATGACCATAGAAAATATTTTTCTCATCCTGCAACATATAGTAATGAAATTAACAAATATAAAACCCCGGAACAGCAATTAAATACTCTTAAGGAATTGGATAAAGTATTAACTGATCTTGATAAACTCTTAATTAATAAAAAACTAGTTTTTAAAGATTGAAAGCATGATTAAATACCTAGCTTATTGCCGTAAATCAACCGATGAACCCGATCGTCAAATTTTATCTATACAAGCTCAAATTGCCGAAGTTAAAGAATTCGCCTCGAGAGAAAATCTTGAAATTATTGAAATTATTGTCGAAAGTAAAACCGCCAAAAGTCCGGGCAGGGGAGAATTCAATCGCATGGTTAAATTACTCGAAGCCAACAAAGCGCAGGGAATTGTGGCCTGGCATCCAGACCGCTTGGCTCGTAATTCAGTTGATGGTGGTCAACTAATCTATCTTCTCGATACCGGCAAACTCCTCGACCTTAAATTCCCATCGTTTTGGTTTGATAACACACCTCAAGGCAAGTTTATGTTAAATATTGCCTTTGGACAGAGCAAATACTATGTTGATAATTTAAGTGAAAATGTAAAGCGGGGCAATCGTCAAAAAATCAGGCGAGGGGAGTGGCCTAATAAAGCACCCATTGGCTACTTAAATTATCACCCTATTAATCAAGCCAAAACGATTATTGTCGATAGTCAAAAGTCAAAGTACATTATCAAAGCCTTTAAAATGTTCGCTACTGGCAGTTTTGCTTTTATCCAAATTCGAGATTTTCTCACAGATAACAAAGTTTTTGGTGTCAACAAGGGCAATAAAATTCATCTCGATACAATACGACGAATTTTATCTAACCCATTTTATTACGGAGTCTTAAAATATAAAGGCGAATTCTTTAAAGGTGTCCATCAATCACTAATTTCCAAGAAACTTTTTGATCAAGTCCAAAGAGTTATTAACCATAAGTGTACAAATTACCAAACTCACAAGTCAGACTTTTATTTTGTTAAGCTGGCAACTTGTGGCGAATGTGGCTCGGCTATTACTGCCGAAAAGCACCGTAAACATTACCAGTGCCGGAATGCTGACGTGGATTATTATTACTATCGTTGCTCCAAAAAGAAACAGCCGTGCCATCAATCATATCTAAGTTCATCAATATTTGAAAATCAGTTAAGAAAAATCGTCTATAACTCATCACTCTCCCCATTCGCCGCCAAAAAGTTTCTTGTTTGGGCTAATAATGATGTGGCTAAAGAAACCAGTGCCACATCAGGTCAGGTAAACACCCTAACTTCGGCAATTTTAAACACTGATTCCAAACTAAATAATCTTCTTGATGGCTATATCGACAAAACCATTGATCCTCTCGATTACCAAAAAAAGAAAAACGAATTAATTCAATACAAAGTCGAAACAGAGGAGAAAATCAAAGAAATTAATAACAAAGGTTCGAGTTGGCTCGAACCGTTTTCTGAATTTGTTAAAAGTGCGCTTACAGCGCACAAAATCGCGCGCGCAAAAAATAATTGCGATGATTTATCAATCATCGCCAAAACTGTCGGCTCGAACTACTTTTTATTGGATAAAACTATACGCCCAAAATATAAAAATGCCGGATTTTTGGCGCTGGCCAACGGTGCGGGCGTGGCCTGCGCCACAATCAAACGCCCTTGTTTGCCTGATCTGTTGCCCGGCATGGATTCGAACCACAATTAGACGGTTCAGAGCCGTCTGTCCTACCATTAGACGACCGGGCAATTTAGAACATATTTTAACTTATCTTTCGATTAATCTCTACTATTATTATTTCTAAGTGAAGTCCTGGAAAGAATTTCATCATAAGCCTGGGTCATCTTCACAGTCCAAACTGCATACTCCCCAAAATCACACAGATATAATTTTTTACTTCCCTTATCGACTAGAATGTTATCCGTTTGTGGCATTCTTATGACATCCTTTTGGCCTAAATTTTCCTTTACAATCTGCCTGGTCGACCCGACAGTTATGGTCACTGGAAACCTGTACTCGTCTGATAGTTGTGAGTTAACCTCGCTGGCAGTTTGGTAGAGGTAATAAAGTCGTGAGTATAATACTGCCCACTGGTCAGTTACAATTCTGGAATTTCTGATTTCATTTGGCACGTCCTTCCCGGTCCAACTATTAATAAAAGGCTGGATAATATAAGGCTTATATTCCATGCCCCTGCCGTTCTTCTTTTGTCCGGCAATAAAAATTGAATCAACAATATGTTCATCACCCAATGCCTCCCGATACAGAATATCTGACCTTCTTCTAAATTCGCACATGCCCCACATTTCTGCCCTACTCTCCGGCCTGGCTTTTGACCATTTAACTACTGTATTGGTTCCTCTTAAGACTCCGACGCAAGAATCACAGGAGTTATGCTGTCTGCCTATTTTATCCCAGATTCCATTAAATGGTCCTCCTTCAATATTTGACATAAGGATTGGTATTTTACTTCATATCGCTTGCTAATTCAAATTTATGGTATAAATACGTAATATATAAATTAAATTGGACATGGAAACCATAGATGACATCTGTCGGCAACTAAATTTAAACGAAGAACAAACTCGTCAACTCAAATCTTATATAAGTAATTTGGTAATAGAACTTTTGGAAAGTCTCAAGCAGGATAATATAAAAAATTTTGACGAGACAATCCGGGGTTTGCAGCAGGAAACCGGTTAAAATAATTAGAAACTATATAAAGATCTTTCTCTGGCAATAGTAGTATCGTTGCCATGTCCGGGCAATACTATCGTATCCGGTGGTAATTCCATCAAGCATTTTAGGCTTTGGTATATTGATTTGGTCGAACTATAGCTTAAGTCAGTTCTGCCTCTGGTCCCGGCAAACAATGTGTCGCCGGTAAATAGTAGTTTGCTGTTCTCGTTGTAAAAACAAACGCTTCCTGGAGTATGGCCGGGCGTTTTTATTACTTCAAGAGTTTCATTTCCCAAATCAACTTTTTGAATACATTCCAAATCATTATCAATTTTCTTAATATCGGGTATATTCACATTTCTTCCCAGGAAATGAGTTGCCGTTTTAGATTGCCTGTCCAGCAAAAAAAAATCTTTTTGGCTGCAGTAAAATGGTATGTCAAAAATAAGTATTAGGTCTAACACTGCCAGGGCATGGTCAAAATGACCATGGCTTACCAAAACACCTACTGGTTTTACTCCTAATCTCTGAACTTCTTCCGACAAAAAGACACCGTCTTCGGCCGGATCAATTATTACACCGAATTTACTGCTTTCATTCCAGACAATAAAGCTATTAGTCTGGAGTTCTCCCAACGTATAACTTTCATACTTAATCACAGTATATCTATTCTAGCAGTAAGTTTCGTAATATAATACCTTATGCAAAAATCGAAAAGACCGGCAAATAAGCGTTTGTTTGTTGGCAGTTTACCTTACAGGTTTTCGGAAGGTGACTTACTATCTTTGTTTGTAACTGAAGGCAAGATTATTGCCGTCAGGATTATTCATAACAAATGGGGGAAAAGCCGTGGCATTGGCTATGTGGAATATGAAAATCTTGATGATGCCGTCAGGGCAAAAGAAAAATTTCACAACTACACTATCGGTGAAAGAACCATTATAGTTGATTATTCTGAACCTGATCCTTTTTTAACTGAAGAAGGCCGCCAAAGGCATGAAGAAGCTTTGAAGAAAAAAGGCAGAAAAACCTCCACCACCGATAGGGCTTCTTCTCTACCAAAAAAATCCGGAAGGTTCAACCTTGATGAATCTCAAGTCACCTCCAAAGGTTTTGTCAAAAAATCCCAAAAGAAAGTCAGGCAGTCAGTTTTTGATTCCAGAAATTACGGTGCCAAAGTCGGAGCCAAATTTTCAGCCAGGAACAAGAAAAATAAGAAAAAGTAGCTTATGACTCATCTGAAGAATCTAATGCACCAGAAACCTCTAGTTGGTTTGTCTCCTATGGATGGTATCACCGATGCGGCTTTCCGTCTTCTTCAAATCCAGATTGCCAAACCGGATTTCATGTTTACCGAGTTTGTTAGTGCTGAAGGGATAACTAGGGGTGGAGTAAAGCTTTATGACCAATTCCTGTACAAAGAAAGCGAAAGACCGATTGTAGCCCAGCTTTTTGGCAAGGATCCGGAAAGCTTTTATAGGGCAGCCATCATTCTCTGTTACCTGGGATTTGACGGCATCGATATTAACATGGGTTGTCCGGCCAGGACAGTAACCCAAAATGGTTCCGGAGCTGCCCTTATAACGAAACCGTCTTTGGCAGCCGAGCTTATTCGTGCTGTAAAGAGCGGTGTTTCCGATTATTTTAATTCCGTCACCAGCATAAAAGATTTGAAGTTAAATCAAAAAACCATGGATATTATTGCCAGGAATCTCCGCTACTCGGGAGCTTTTCGTTCTGAACTTCCCCCTTCAGTATCAGTGAAGACAAGGACGGGCATCGAAGAGAGTATGGTGGTTGAATGGGTTTCTTTCCTGCTTAAAGAAAGATTGGATTTTATTAGTATTCATGGCAGAACTCTAAAACAAGGCTACTCGGGTCAGGCAGATTGGAATGAAATCGCTAAAGCGGTAAAGCTTGCTGATGGCTCAGAAACCAAAATTATTGGTAATGGTGATATTAACTCCTATTCACAAGGCCGAAACTATTGCCAAAAATATGGCACTGCCGCAGCTTTAGTGGGTAGGGGAGCTATGGGCAATCCCTGGCTTTTTGCAGACAAGATTCCCACGCCGAAAGAACGCTTTGACGCTGCTCTTCTGCACGCTCAAATATTCCTTGAAATATTTCCAAATCGTCGTTTCGAACCCTTAAGAAAAAACTTCCTGTCATATGCATCTGGTCTGCCTCACGCCAAAAACCTAAGAAGGCATCTTGTTAAGATAAACTCTGTCCAAGAACTTTTAGCGCTTGAAGAGCTATTCCTGGCTTGTTAAAGTTTATACATGCAAAACGATCAAGCAAACAATCCGTCCCAAGCTATTAATATCATCAGTATTGAAAATCTTATAAATAACCACAATCTCAAGTTAAATACACTCCAGTCGGAACTCAAAGAACACAAACAAATGCTCAATTCTCTTCTGGAAAATAATGACGAGTACCAACATCTTAATGAAGAAGCTCTCAAGGCTGCAAAACTAAAGAATCTTGAAAAACAAAAAGCCCTCAAGGATCCTAACGCCGCTTCTCTTCAGGAAAAA